>JAERTK010000294.1 GCA_016844935.1 Desulfobacteraceae bacterium
TTGAGATCGGTGATCGTTAAGTCCAAGCCTATTACCCCTTCAACCTACTGCGAAAAACGATCCAAAAAGCTTCTGGGTACCTATGACACACTTCAAAATGGGACTTGCTATTTGCGCCCGAGCTTATGTCGAATATCCAGACGGGCAAAACAGGCTTGACAAACGGAATCCATTTTCAGTAAAAGGTTTCTAATTTCGTGGGTAGCCCCCATTGGGTACCCCCATGCACGTCATAAATCATACTATATTGTTGGAAACTTAAGGAAAATATCATGGATAATAAGGCTTTTCGGACCATCGCCTACTGCATGGCAGCGGCTTTTCTGTTGATTGGCGTGGTTTGTTACACGGCGTTCGCAAAAAAAGCCCCGGAGAATCCCATCAGGATCATGTTTAAAAATACGGGCGGCAACGTGCTCTTTGATCATAAGGAACATTTTCACGATGATGGCTACGGCATCGAATGTGCCGATTGCCACCATGACCTTGAAGAAGAAGGCGATACCCCTGCCGCGTGCAGTGAGTGCCATGATGCGGAAGGGGAAGATGCGCCAAAACGGGTGGAGGTTTTGCACTCTCAGTGCAAAGACTGCCATGATGAAGGTGGCAGTGGGCCGGTAAACTGTGCTGAATGTCACGTAATGTAGCTTTCTCCAATCAAGCATCTGTTACCCATGGACAGATCGGACGTTTTTTCATGGGCGGGAGGGAAATATGATAAAAAAGCCGTTTTTCGGTTTCGGAAAACCCAAACTGGATTATGCCGGCATTGAAGGGCTTGAGCAGGGTGAAGTGACAGACATCCCCCTTTCAGGGCGGGCTGTTTTTTTTGTGGAAGCGCCTCATCCCACCGTTAACGACGTTTCACTCCAGGTGGGCGATGAAATCAATACCGGACAGAATCTGCAGGTTTCACCCTTTTCCAAAGCGACGTTCACTTCAATGGTAACGGGTTCCGTCATAGACATTTCAAAAACGTCAGGTTACCTGGGGAAACAATATCTTTCGGTGGGTATTGATGTCTCCGAAGAGGACCAGTGGGACGATGCTTTTTCCGAGGCGGTCCAGTCACCGGATCTGGAAAAAGCGGATCGATACCTGGGCGGGTTGCCGGGAATCTCAAACATCAACGCGCTAATTCATCCCGAAACGCCTCTGGAAACCATTGTGGTGAATGGGATGGACAAAGACCTGCTGGTGACGACCCAGCAGATGGTTGTGAAATCCCAGGCGGACGATTTGAAAGAAGGCATCGAATTCCTGAAAAAATTGCCCGGGAATCCTAAAGTTATCCTGGTTGTACCCCCCCATCTCAGTGCGGAAGCAGCGAAATCAGAAGCCCAAGTCCAGACCGTCACCCCATCTTACCCCAACAGCCTGCCTGAAATGATCATGAAAGATGTTTTGCATCAGGTGGTACCGGCCGGTATGGACTGCTCTTCTTTGGGTGTTGGGTTCATTGACGCTGAAGGGGTGGTCGCATTGAAATCCGCTTTTTCGGAAGGAAAACCGCCTGTCACCAAAATGGTTTCCATTATCGGGAAAAACGAAAAAACCCAAGTGATAAGGGTACGTCTGGGGACACCCGTCAATGCGGTTTTAGACGCGCTTGACATTCCCCTGGAGCAGGGCGACAGACTCGTCATGGGCGGGCCCATGACGGGAAGAAGCATTTACTCGGGAGAAATGCCTGTTTTGCAGGACACCGATGCCATCATGATACAGGGAAAAGACCAGCTTGCGCTCAATGAAGATGTTCCGTGCGTGAATTGCGGCGAATGCATCAGGGCGTGTCCTGTCAACATTCCCGTCAATATGTTGGTGCGCCTCCTTGAATTCAGTCAGTATGAAGAAGCCGCGAACGACTACGACCTCCTTTCCTGCATTGAATGCGGGCTCTGCAGTTATGTGTGCGAATCGAAAATCCCCGTTTTTCACTATATCATGTTGGGAAAATATGAACTGTCGCTGATAAAAGAAGCGGAGGAAAGCGCCAATGGATAACCCTAAGCTGTTTGTCAGCTCACATGCCCCTTACTGGCACAATGGGAGCAGCATCGCCATAAAAAGCTACAATATTATGCTGGCCGCCCTTCCTGCCGTACTTCTGGGCATTTTTCAATACGGGGCCCCGGCTCTGGGCGTGGTGACCTTTTCCATCGCCTGTGCAATAATCTGGGAACTCATCATGAACCTGATCATGAGGCGCCCTGTCAGCATCGGCGACGGCAATGCCGCGGTTATCGGGCTGATGTTCGCCATGCTCATGCCTGCAGCGACACCCTGGTGGGTGGTACTCATCGGCACATTCCTGGCCGTTGTGGTGGGAAAGCAGATTTTCGGCGGTATCGGCAGTAATCCCTTGAATCCGGCACTGGTGGCCGTTGCCATGATTTTTCTTTCCTGGGAAGGCATCATGAACTTTGATGAGGCCCTCCTCAATTACGAACTGGGATTTCCCATGACCTATCCCCTGGCCACTCTGAAATACTTCGGTGTGGAAGCGGTATCGGACTATGGCTTAGGCGACCTTCTCATGGGTTGTCATACCGGGGGCATCGGATCCACTTTCGGCCTTGGCCTGATCATCGGTGGGATCTACCTGATTCTGCGTGGCTTTATCCGTTGGGAAATCACCGTCTCCTTTCTGGCAGGCATCTTCATTACCGCCCTTTTGTTTAATGTGGCAAACCCCGAAATGTATGCCGGACCGTTTTTCCATCTTCTTACCGGCTATACAATGATCGGTGCTTTTTTTCTGGCCACGGAAGATTCTTCTTCTCCGGTCAATTTTGTCCCCATGCTGATTTACGGCGCACTGGCCGGGCTTCTCACGGTGCTCATCCGCAATATCGGGGCCATGGTGGATGGTGTTGTATTCGCCATTCTCATGCTAAATTGCGCAAACCCATTACTGGACAAAATCAGGCCCAAGGCCATTGGAAAGGAGATGGAAAATGGGTGATCTTTTCAAACTTTTCATCGCGGTTGTGATCTTCAGCGCCTTTTCGGGAGGCGTTCTGGCTACCGTTCGAAACGCCACCCAGGACCGTATTGAATATCAGCAACTCGTCTTCGTCAAAGGACCCGCCATCAACCTTATTCTGGAAGGCTGCACCAACGATCCGCTTCAGGATCGGTTTAAGATCAAGGACCAGGACAAGGAAAGGGACATCTTTGTGGGCGAGTTCGACGGCAAGAAAAATGTGGTGGCCTTTGAGACCTACGGCAAGGGATTCGGAGGCGATATCGGCGTCATCACGGCCATTGATGTGGACACGGATAAGATTGTCGGCGTCGCAGTAACCACCCACAGTGAAACGCCCGGCGTCGGATCAAAAGCGAAGACGGACCCCGGCTTTCGGGGTCAGTTCGATGGGCAGCCCATTGCCGACGTTTTTAGAGTCAAGGCTGACGGGGGGAAAATCGACTCCGTCAGCGGCGCCACCATTTCGTCCCGGGGCGTTGCAGCGGCTGTTGTACAATCTGGAGAAATCTACAAGCGCTTGAAAGACGATCTCAAGAACAAAATGAAAGCGTCTCAAGGATAAGGGGGATAACATCAGTTATGGCAAAAACGGCTGTTCAGGAATTCATAAAAGGACTCTGGGCTGAAATCCCGCCTTTTCGACTGGTCTTAGGTCTCTGCCCCGTACTGGCGGTGACCAAAACCGTGGAAAACGGTATCGGAATGGGGGTTGCAACCACCTTTGTCCTGGTATGTTCTAACGTCCTCATATCACTGCTTCGGAACGCCATTCCAAAAAAGGTGAGAATCGCGTGTTTCATCGCTGTCATCGCCACCTTCGTAACCGTGGTGGAACTGTTGATGCAGGCATTTGCCTATCCCCTGTTCCTGAAACTGGGGATTTTTATTCCCCTGATCGTGGTCAACTGCATCGTGCTGGGGCGCGCGGAGGCCTTTGCCGCCAAGAACAAGGTTATTCCCTCCTTTGCAGACGGACTCGGCATCGGTGTTGGATTCACCCTGTCTCTGGGCGCCCTGGGCGCCATCCGGGAAGTTCTGGGCGCAGGCATGTTTTACGGCAAGCCCGTATTCGGGTCGTCCTTTGAACCTTTCGGTTTCATGGTTCAGGCGCCGGGCGCCTTCGTATGCCTGGGGCTCATGTTGTGCATCATGAACATGCTGGGTAAAAAATAATTCATCAAGGAGAGCATGATGACCGATTACCTCTTACTGATTGTCAGTTGTATTTTCGTCAACAACATCCTTTTGATGCAATATCTGGGGAACTGTCCGTTCTTAGGCGTATCCAAAAGGATGGAAACGGCCACGGGCATGTCCATGGCGGTCATATTCGTAATGGTCATGGCGGCGACCATCACCTGGATGGTGGATAATTTCCTCTTAAAGCCATTTGATCTGGAATACCTGCGGACCCTCACCTTCATTATGGTGATTGCCAGTCTGGTACAATTCGTGGAGATGTTCCTCCGGAAATCGATCCCCACACTGTATGCAGGCCTTGGGATTTTCCTGCCGCTCATTACCACCAACTGTGCCGTCATGGGTGTATGCCTCATCAACATCATGGAAGAGTACAGCTTCATTCAGGCCCTGGTCGCTTCATTCGCCTACGCCATCGGTTTCGGTCTGGCCCTGGTTCTTTTCGCGGGCCTTCGCGAACGCATCAACCTTGCACGGGTACCCAAACCCCTTCAGGACACATCCATCGGGCTTGTGACCGCAGGCATGCTCTCCCTTGCCTTTTTTGCATTTAAGGGGATGGTGTAAACGCCTTTCTAACCATAACGTAAACAAAAAAAGGGATTCCCTGGATTTTAAGGAAGTCCCTTTTTTTTGATGACCGTTTACGGTTTACAGTTATCGGTTTACGGCTGTAATTTTGTTACAATGCGGGTCATTCTGGGTCGGTATTTCCTGTTGGCCCCCGGTGTTTTGTCATAGCGCTTCAGGAGGAAAAAAGCGACACCCATGGCCAGGAACCCAAATATAATGGAACACGTTGTTGCACTTAAACTTAAACCCGGCGCCAGGAATGTTCCACCGATATAGGCCCCGCCGATCAGCGCCACAACGGGAATGAAATAAACATAGAGTGAGAGGGCCAGAAAAGTCCCGGACGGAACGCTGACCTCGACCTGGTCACCCTTTCCCGCTTTCAGATGGTTGATCACCTCGATCTTCATGGGTTTTCCCCCATGCACATCGCATGAATCGCGGGATTCACATGATGAGCAGGCGGAGCTCTTCCGAATTTGTACGATGGCCTTCCGGCCCGAAATTTTATCAATAACACCCCGTTCGGTAATCATTTGTGGCCATTCTCCTTGTTTCCCGGTATCATACCACGGATTCTACAAAAATCAAACGAGAACAGAGCATCCCCCATGTCAACATCCTTTAAAATTCCGGCATTTGAAATCGAAAGGCGCATCGGGCACCTTCAAAAAAATATGCAGCAAACGGACATTGAAGCGCTTCTCATTGTTCAGCGGGTGGACCTGCTCTATTTTTCTGGAACGGCGCAGAACGGATTCCTCTACATCCCCGCCCAGGGAGACCCTCTCCTTCTGGTCAAACGGTATGCCCCCAGGGCCAGGGAAGAATCATCCATTTCCCATATCATGGAGATCGCTTCCCCCAAAGAGGTGCCGGGGCGTATTCTGGACCTTTACGGCCGCCTCCCCCACACCCTGGCATTCGAGCTGGATGTGCTCCCCGTCACCCAATTTAATTTTTACCGGCAGCTGTTCCCCGTAAAAAACCACGTGGACGGGTCTTCTTTCATCCATCAGGCCCGGTGCGTGAAATCCCCTTGGGAAATCGAGCAGATAGAGAACACGGCACGGCTTTCCGCCAGAACCTTTGAATACATGGCAGCCCAGCTCAGGGAAGGGGTTACGGAGATGGAATTTGCCGGCATGTTCGAGGCCTTTGCCAGAAAAATCGGGCATGGCGGAAAACTGAGGGTCAGGGATTATCAGTCCGAGGTTTACCCGTGGCACGTGTTGAGCGGGCCCAACAGCGGAAAGATGGGGCTTCTGGACTCGCCTTTCAGCGGGGAGGGAACATCCGTGGCTTTTCCCACGGGCGCGGGCTTTCGGAAGATGATGTCAAATGAGCCCATACTCATTGACCTGGGGTTTGTCTTTAACGGATATCACATGGATGAAACCCGGATGTTCGCCATGGGGTCCATGCCAAAAAAGGCCATGGACGCGTCCATGGCGGCCATGGAAATCCATGATGCGATCCTGGAAACCGCCAGGCCCGGGATCCCCATCAACGCCCTTTTCGAGACTTCGGTTGCCAGGGCAGAAGCCCTGGGATATGCCGAAACCTATCTGGGCCCTCCCGGTTATAAAGTCTCTTTTGTGGGCCATGGCATCGGTCTGGATCTGGTGGAGCAGCCCATCATCAGCCCCAAGAACCATAATCCTCTTCAACCGGGTATGACGTTTGCCATCGAACCCAAAATCAATTTCATAAACGAATTCGGCGTGGGGATTGAAAGCGTTTTTACCATCACCGAAACCGGTTGCCGCGTGATCAGCCGGGTCCCCAAAAAAGTTTTTATTACATGAAGGCTCATCCATGGCTAAAAATAATCGTCTCGTCTCTCCGGAAAATGTGAAGGCCCTGCAAAAACAGCTTCAACAACACCACATGCTGCTGGAGCTGGGCCGGGTGATCGTCTCCGAAATGGACATGCAGGTCCTCTTCAAGGTGATCATGGACCAGACCCGCCGGTTCATGGACACGAAAAAATGTTCGGTTTTCATATTTGACGAGAAAAAAAATGAGCTGTGGTCCAGGGTCTCAACGGATCTTGCAGCCAACGAGATACGCTTTCCGGCCCATGCGGGAATTGCCGGCTGGGTCTTTCAGAACCGGCAGCCCCAGATTATCAACGACGCTTACAACGACCCCCGGTTTTATCCCGGTGTGGATCAAAAAACCCATTTTAAAACCCGAAACATCCTGTGCGTTCCCCTGGTCAATGGAAAGGGGATGTGTATCGGAACCCTTCAGGTCATCAACAAAACCGCCGGGGACTTTACACCGGGTGATGAAGAACTGCTCCTGTCGGTCAGCCACTACATCACCATCGCCCTTGAAAACGCCAGGCTGTATGACGACCTTAAAGTTCTGGACAAGGCCAAGGAACGGGTCATCAACCATCTCTCCCACGAACTGAAAACGCCCCTCGCCGTGCTTTCCGCCACGGTTAAACGGCTGTACCAGTACTTGGACCCGGACGAGAACCCCAAAGCCCACAAAACCTTTTTGCGCGGCAAACGCCAGATCCAGCGGTTGACGGATCTGGAAATCAAGATCGGCGATATCCTCAACCAGCGCCCTATTGTGGAACAGCGCCGGATCATGAACATCATCGAAAACGCCGCCGACCTGGTGGATGCGTTTAATGACCAGGGCGAACCCCTGAAAAAGGAGATTCTGGACCTCATCGCAGAGCGCCTCGACACCCTTTTTGCCATTACGGACATTCAACCGGAGTCCATTACACTAATGCCTTTTCTTGAAAATCTGTTGCAGGAAACCCGCTCCGGCATGAAAGCACGGGATCTTCACATGACGTTACACTGTGACAGTACCGTTCAACTGACCATGGACCGTCAAATCCTTGCAAAAGTCGTCTCCGGTATTTTAGAAAATGCCGTTGAAAACACGCCTGATGAGGGGATTATCCAAGTGAACGTGGAAACCCTGACCGAGGGCATTCAGATCACGATCCGGGATTACGGGGTGGGCATTACCGAAACCAACCGGAAACTGATTTTCGGTGGATTCTTCCACACCCAGGACACGGACATGTATTCCTCCAAGAGACCGTATCAATTTAACGCCGGGGGTGCCGGCGCGGATCTATTGCGGATCAAGGTCTTCTCAGAACGGATGGATTTTTCTGTCCGTTTCGAAACCACAAGATGCCCCTACATCCCTACCGATACCGACATGTGCCCAGGACGGATATCAAGATGTAAATTTGTTCAAACCCGGGAAGGGTGCATCAAAACAGGCGGCAGCACGTTTTATGTGCTGTTTCCGAATTTGAAAGGAACGGGGAAACCATGATCACTGCGGAAAAAGTTTTTGGGGATATCCGGAGTACGCCTTTCACGGTCAGGGAGACCGCCAGTTATCTGGAAATATCCGAAATCACATTGAGACGGTGGGTTAAGGCAAAAAAAGATCCCTTTTCAACGGGTGGGGCGCAATATTCTTTTTGACGTGGATGAACTGAACACTTTCAAAAAAACCCGTTAGGAACGTGGCCGTAATAGCTTTCACAAGAAGGCGCATAGATTTGGGCCAGATTTGTTCGATCTAAAATTACAAAAGCTGAAGGAATAGCAAGCTATTTCAATGTTTTTGTTATTTCAGATCGGGCGAAGATGGTCTGAAGCTATGATGCATGGTTGGGGAAGTTATTGCGGCCACGTTCCTTAGCGGGTTCCCCCTTGGGCTTTTCCGCTCTGAAACGTTAGGACGTCCTCATTTCACCCGGCTTAAGGGAATGGCTTTCCGAACGCTCATCTGGGGGTTCTGCTCGAGCCCCAGGGCCTCCAGTTTGCCGCAGGCATACCGGTAGGCTTCCAGGGTGTCCACCCAGCCGTTTTGGTTTTGATCCCCTTCCCCCATCAATCCTTTCAGAAAGAAATAGGTGAAAGCCCCCTGCCGGCCGGGGGTGTACTCTTCCGCACCTTTCAACGCCGGAGGGTGGGAACAAAAACAAAGGTCAAGGTTCAAAATTCTCACGATTCTCATTTTGATCGGAAAAACCGGGCATCAAAACCCATGACAATACCGGAACAACCTCCGTCCAGTCCGGGACGGAGACCTTTCTCGCCAATTCACGGACAAGAACCAGGCACTCGGCCCCCGGAACCCGTTTTCGTGCCGCTTCAAGCCCTTTGATTTCCCGTTTGAGGTTGTGATCATCCAGCTTTTCCGTTACCTGAATCAACAATGGCTTTGCTAAATCAGGGAAAACCGCAAAATCGCATTCCCAACCGTTTTTCAGGAAATGGATATTTTCCGTCCTGCCTCTCAAGTGCGTAAAAACCAGGTTTTCCAGAAGCTTTCCTCTGTCTTCAAAAAAGCTCCCGTGAATGGCCGAAGCAAACCCGTTGTCGTGGAGGTAAACCTTTTTGTTGCTCATTTCCCGTTTCACCACCGATGGTTCAAATTTTTCAACCCGCGCCAGCATATATATGGAAAAGATCTCCTCCATCAATCCGTAGATGCGATCTTTCCCAATGGAAAAGCCCCTCGATTTCAAATCGTTATACATCTTGTTTACAGAAAACTCCTTGGTATAGGAACCGATCAGGCGCTTGATGAGATATTTTAAAAGGGATAAATCTCTGATCCCGTATCGCTCCACCAGGTCCCGATACAACATAACATTAAAGTATTCCTGGAGAATGTTGGATTTAAAACGGGGCGCCATGCCCACCAACTCGGGATATCCGCCCCAAATGAGATATTCCTCAAAAGCGTTTTGTATCCGGGTACTGTTTTTGAGTGAATGCCTGTCCTCCGGGTCTATTCCCTTAAAAAAGAGAAACTCTTTGAAAGAGAGGGGCATGATTTCAAAGGGTAGGCTTCGGCCCCGCAAGGCGGAAGCAATTTCCCTGGACAACACTCTGGCGTTAGAACCGGTAATAAAAATATTTCTGGAAAAGGTATCGTAAACACGACGAATAAATTTTTCCCATCGATCCAGCTCTTGAATTTCATCAAAGAAAAACCAGCAGGACGACAGATCCAGGTCGGGATAAAGCGAAAGCCAGGCTTCGAAAATCAGATCATGACGGCCTTCAAGATCCAGCCGCTCATCCTCGAAATTAATATACAGGATGCGCTTCTTTGAAACGCCCCGTGCCTCAAGCGTGGCCATCAATTGGTAAAGGAAATAGGTTTTCCCAGCCCGCCGAGGGCCCACAATTGAAATCACTTTGTTGAGGTCCAGGGGAACCCTGACATCCCTGGCCTTGAATTCGGGAATCCAGTTGACGTGAAAATCGGAAATGATGCGCTTAAGAATGTTTTCCATTATATTTTCCTCTATTAAAGGAAAATATAATGGATTTCTTATTGTATTTCAAGGAAAATATTACCATCAGCAAAAACAGGGCATGGGAGAGACCGGCGGCGCACCATTCCCACACAGAGCGTGGATACGAGGAACGTCGTCAAACTCATTCCAGCCCCCTATTCCCACCGCCGACTGAGTTTGTAATAAAGCCCTTCCATGGCCATGAGTTCCTCGTGGGTTCCCTGCTCCCGGATCCGCCCATTGTGCACCACGAGAATCCGGTCCGCGTCCCTGACCGTGGAGAGGCGGTGGGCCACCACCAGGGTGGTCCTTTTGTGGGCCATTTTGCTGATGGCCGTCTGGATGAGGCGCTCGGTTTCCGGGTCCACGCTGCTGGTGGCCTCATCCAGGATCAACAGGCGGGGATCACTGGCAAGGGCCCGCGCAAAAGAGAGCAGTTGCCGTTGACCGCCTGAAAGGGTAGCGCCCTGCTCACCCAGTTCCTGCAAAAAACCATTTTCCAGCTTTTCGATAAACCCCAGTGCATTGGCGGTTTCCGCCGCACGACGCACCCCTTCCGGCGTCAGGTTTTTCCGGCCCAGGGAGATATTTTCAGACACGGTTCCGGCAAAGATGAACACATCCTGCATGCAGAGGCTCACGGCGTTTCGGAGGTTTTCATTGGGCCACTCTCTAAGATCAATACCATCCAGGGTAATATTCCCCTGATCCGGATCGTAAAACCGCTCCACCAGGCTTACCACTGTGGTTTTCCCCGAACCCGTAGCCCCCACGATGGCCACGGTTTCCCCCGGTTTCACCTCGAAAGAGACGTCATGGAGAATTCTTTTGTCCGGATCATAGCCGAAGGAGACGCGATCAAACACCAGATGCCCCCGAACGCGGGACGGATTACGGGGGGACGGGGACATCGGTAAGATCTCCTTTTTGTCCATGAATTCAAAAATACGTTCCATGGAGGCCATGGCCATCTGCATGATGTTGTATTTCTCGGAAATGTCCCGAATGGGCTTGAAGAACATCTGAATGTAACCGATAAAGGCCACCAAAACCCCCAGGGTCATCTCCTCCTGCAGCACCTGCCCTCCGCCGTGCCAGATCAGAAAAGCGATGGCCACGGAAGAGAGCAGCTCCATCAAAGGCATGAACAGCGCAAATACACGAATCTGCTTCATGCCCGCCTGGTAATTCTCCCGGTTGAGACCCTCAAAAAGGCGCATTTGCGAATTTTCCCTGACGAACAGCTGGATGACGCGCATGCCGCTGATGCGTTCCTGCAGGAATGCATTGATTCTGGAAACCGTGCTGCGAAGTTCCCGGAATGCCTCGCGGGCCATGAAGCTGAAAATAAAGGTCAGAACGAAAATGACGGGCAGCAGGATAAAACAGAGAAGTGCCAGGCGCCAGTTGAGGTAAAGCAAGACCCCCAGAATGCCCACGATCATGAAAAGGTCCTTGAAAACGGTAATCAGGACCGACTTGAACAATTCGTTGAGGTTGCCGATATCATTGGTAACCCGGGTGACCAGCGTGCCCACGGGATACCGGTCGAAAAACCGCAGGGTCTGGGCCTGCATCCGGTCGAAGAGTTTCATGCGCATATCCTGCATGATCCGCTGGCCCGTCAACTCCATGATGTAGAATTCAACATAACTGAACCCCAGAGACAGCAGGAGCAGAACAAAAAAAACCCCCGCCACCAGCGTCACGCCGTTTATGTCGCCTGCCCTGATCTGGAGGAGTTCCTTTTTGGGCAGGCGTTCCAGTTGTTCGTAGGGGACCATTGAACCGCCGTCCGCCATTTTGTAAATGCCCGTATGATCTCCCTGGAACCATCGGGTGATTTCCCGATCCGGTCCTATGCGGTAAAACCGTTTCGAACCGAGCAGCCCGTGATCTTTGAGAACATGTATGTCCGCAGGGTCGATCTTCTTTAGATTCAGGTTGGAGATGTAATAGACTGAAGGAACAGTGCTTTTATCCATCAGTGGCCCATAGCGCTGTTTCAAATCCCCGTAGGCTTCACCCGACATCATTTTTCCGTCTATTTCGTACCAGGACACCAGGATATACCGATCAATGGCAATCTTGGTCAGATATGGCACGCATAGATCAAACAGGGCCACCAGAAGCGACAACATAAGCCCCGCCACGACCATTTTGCTGTAGGGACGCGCGAAACGAGCCAGTCTTTTCATCAGCTTGAGATTGTAGGGTTTGCCCAGTTTTCCTTCCTCGGCGTACCCGTATTCCCCCATCATGACGAATTCACCTCTCCCTCTTCAAATTCTTCTCCCAGGAGCTGTTCTTCATACAGGGCGGCATAGATTCCTCCCAGATGAATCAGGCTTTCGTGGGTCCCTTCCTCTTTCAAGGACCCATGGTCCAACACAAATATCCGGTCTGCCCGGCGGATGGTGGAAACCCTGTGGGAAACAATCACATTGGTCCGGGTCCGGCGGAGATCCAGGATCCGATTCAGGATGCCCTCTTCGGTTCGGGTATCCACCATGGAAAGAGCGTCGTCCAGTATGAGGATTGGGAAATCCCCCACCACAGCCCGAGCGATGGTGAGCCGTTGGCGCTGCCCCCCCGAAAGGGTGATGCCCCTTTCCCCCAGCAGGGTGTCCAGCCCGTTGTCGAGCGCATCCACTTCCTCGCCAATACCGGCGACATCCAGAGCATGTATTACATCTTCAGGGGTAACATCACCCTTTCCGAACGCCACATTGTTGAAAACGGTGTCAGAGAAAATAAAAACGTCCTGGCTCACAAACCCGATCTGTTTCCTGAGCGTTGCAAGTGGCAGTTTCAGAATATCCCGGCCGTCCACAAAAACCGTTTCCCCAGGCACATTCAACAGCCGGGGGATTGTCTGCAGCAGGGTGGTTTTACCGGAACCCACCCGCCCTGCAATGGCAATGGTCTCTCCGGGGCGGATTTTGAAGTTGACATCCTTGAGCACAAACTCCGTCCGGCTGGGATACTGAAAACTAAGCTCGGAAAAGCGGATGGCCCCACTGGTTTTCCCCGGGGAACTTTTCTCCAGATGGCTTTCGGGAGCCCGGCCGTTTTCCTTACCGGGGTCCTGAATCTCCGGAACCGCATCGAAGACACCGTTGATACGTCGCATGGAGGCCGACCCTCGCTGGATCAGGCTGATGACCCACCCCATGGCCATCACGGGCCAGGTGAGCAGGTTCAAATAGCTGATAAATGCGACGAAACCACCCGGCGTGATGGTTCCCAGGATGGCATACCGCCCACCCAGGAGAATCACCACGGCCAGTCCCGCGTTGGTGATCAGGCTCATGAGGGGGAAAAACAGGGCAAGGGTCCTGGCCAGGTGCATGCTCTCCCCCACGTAGCGCTCCCCCCGGGCCTCCATTCTATGGTACGCCCATTCCTCCCGCTCATGGGCCTTGATGACCCGGATGCCGGCAAAGCCTTCACGGGCCTGTTCAGTCAAATCGGAGAAAGTCTTCTGAACCCGTTCAAACCGGGCGGACATCTGGTTGGCCAGCATGCGGGTGAACACCACAACCACGGGCGCGGGAATCAGTGAAATGAGGGCCAGACGCCAGTCAATGCTGATCATAAAACCGATGGCCGAGGTACCGAGAACCAGACCGTCCACCAGGGCCACCAGCCCCATTCCGCAGGCCATGCGAACCGCATTGATATCGTTGATGGCACGGGCCATGAGATCTCCGGTCTTGGTATTTTGAAAAAACGAGGGGGAGAGGGTCTGGACATGGCTGTAAAGACGGTTGCGCAGGCCCTGTTCCACCTTCCTGGAATGGCCCAGCAGCAAATGGCGCCACACGTAGCGGAACAGGGCGATAAACAGAGCAATGATGCCGATGGTAATCCCCTGCTTCACCAAAAGAGCGCCGGTTCCCGGAGCCTGAACCACCAGAAGATTGATGGCATTTTTTATGATGAGGGGAATCATCAGCAGGAGGAAATCCACGACGAGCAGGCTCAAGACGCCTGCCACCAGGGCCCATCGATTCCTGACAAAATATACCCAGAGGGGTTGGAAATTTTTGCGTGTGGCGCTAAGGGAGGCCGTCAGGTTTTTCAAGGAGCTGGCTTTCATGAAGAATGTGTGGTTTTTCAGATCAGAGAGAGCCCGACCCCGTGCGGCTCGCGGCATGATTCCAGAGTCATGCAGACCTGACCGCGCAGAACCATTTTCTAACCATGGTTCCGGCGATCCATCCGGGCCGGGAAGGTGAAAGAGGGCGTTGTTCGTTTTTTTCGTTGTTAAAAGCGCATCCTGTTATTATATTTAACCATTGTCAAGACAAAACTTGGAATTTCAGGACGCGGGGTTCAAAGACCCATGAGCATCAGATTGATCGCAAAAGACCTCTATCAACTCATTTGCCAGGTGGAAAAGCTGGAAAAGGAAATTGACCGGACGTCTTACGAAAACCAGGCGGACATGAAGGACCAGCTCAGGAAACTGCAAGCCGAAAGGAACCGTATGCAGAAGGTCCTTGAAGGCTGCAAAGAACCGAAATAAAGAAATGGTATCATGAAGCGAATCATTAAAAAATATCTCTTCTTATTGGTGGCTTCCACACTGGCCCTTAGTTTTTTCGCGCCTTTGGCGTCAACCGCATGGGCCCATGGTGAAATTGTCATTATTTCAGCAAAATACGGTCTTCCGGGACATTACCGTGACGTGACCCATGCGGTCAGAGATTTTGTATCGGGCTATTCCATCAGCATGAAGGTGTCCAACCAAAATCTGGGTACGGACCCGGCTCCCGGCAAAGAAAAAGAGATGGTGGTGGTTTTCGAAAAGGACGGCCAGATAAAGGAATTGCACATCCGGGAAGGGGACTGGTTCGTGGTTCCCGGCCCCGAAGAGGGGTACAGCCCCCCGCACCATGGCGCCGGCCAGCTGGAAATCATCAGGGCACTTTACGGTTCCTCAGGGAAATACCGCATTGTGACCGGCGATGTTCAGAATCACGTGCGCGACAACAACATCAACATGCTGGTTTCCAATGAGAACCTGGGGGGTGACCCCACGCCCAACCAAAAAAAAGAATTCCTGGTGATTTACAGAAAACAGGGCCGTGAATATGGTGCTCATCTGAAGGAAGGCAACTGGTTCATCATCACCGACTAATCAGGAACCCCGGGCAGGAAGGCCATTGCCCAGGCACCCGGTCCGCAATGGGTGCCGGTGGTCAGGCTGAGTGGCTGGAGAAGAACCTCCGCCTCCGGAAACCCGGCTTCAATGGCCCCTTTGAATTCATGTTCCACCAGGTGACGGTTGTCCGTGTATTCCAGCATGATCAGGGGGCATTTGGCACCCTTCAGGGCTTCTTTCAACTTCAAAAGAGCAAATTTGATCTGTTGCCCTTTGTTCCGTACCACCCCGACCTTCTTCACCCCATCGGATGCCGGGCTGACCACCGGTTTTACATGGAGCATATCTCCAAAAAAAGCACCCGTCTTTGAAATTCGACCGCCCCTTGCAAGGTAGTGGAGCTTTTCGATGAAAATCAATTCCTCAACTTGGGCCTGCGCTTCCCGGGCATATTTGACCACCGAATCGGATTCCCGGGCTTTCAGGGAAAACCGGGCCGTGGCAATGGCCAGCAACCCCAGTTTTCCGCTGGCGGCTTCCGTATCCACAACCGTCAACTTGTCCGCCGGATCGTTTTCGGCCTTCCAGTCCATGACAGTTTCATAGTTTCCGGTGTATCCGGACCCCACACACAAATAAAGGACCCGTGAATGGAGGCTGGCCGCCTGCTGATAACGTTGATGACGTTCAAAAACGGAGGCCTGTGCGGTGGAAGCTTTGGTCCCTTTCCGCATTTCCCCATAGAGTTTTTCCGGTTCCAGATGGGTTTCAGGATAACTGCGGGGCCCGAGATTGATGTAGCTTTCAAGGAGTGTGATCCCGAGCCGTTTTGCATCCATCCGGGTTATGGAACCGGCTGCATCACTCATGACATGAAGCGCCTGGGCTTTGGGCATGGTGAGATATTCTTCCGTCTGCGCCTTCAGATCATCCGATATCCAGGTCACCAGGTTACCGACCCCTTCGAGCCGCCGCCTGGCACCGTCTTCATCGGGCGCGTGCAGATGGACCTTGACAAAGTCCCCGTGCTCCATGGTCACCACTTCATCCCCCGACCGGGAGATGGCTGTGAGGGAATCCCCTTCATGGGCCGGGTCCAGCTTCAAAACCGCATCGATACAGTACCCATGATCGCCCTCGGTTCCCCAAGACGGGTCCACATGAAGGAGGTTTTGAAAAACTTCCGCAATCAAACGGAATTTTCCCTTCCCATTGAACAGTACGTTCAAGAAGCCGTCAAAGAAGATATACATCCCCAGAGCACCGGCATCCACCACACCGGCGTCGGCCAGTTCGGGCAATTGTTCGAATGTGTTTAAAACAACCTGCTCCAGGCGATCCAGGACCTTGTCAGCGCACGCCGGATCCGCTGCCATGTCATGGTGACCAAACGCCTCGGCCACGGCATCCAGGAGGGACAACATGGTCCCTGATCTGGGTTCCCTCACAGCTTTCCAAGCCAGATCCCGACCCTGTTCCGCGGCCTCTTTCAGTTCATGGAGGCTTTCAATACATACAAACGCGCTGAAAAACTGTGCGGCGATATTCCCCGAATTCCCTCTTGCCGACAGCAGCAGCGCCTCAATCAACTGATCCCGGCTTTCCAATGGCTGCTTGAGCGGCTGAAGGCTGACAACCAGATTTCTGCCGGTATCGCCATCCGCCACAGGAAACACATTGATGCTGTCCAAGAGATCGGCCCAGGCGGAAACCCGGTCAACGCCCGCCCCGAAAGCCTCAAATATTGTTGATTTCATCGATGGTTCATCCACTGCTGAAAAAAGCTGGTTCAAGGCAAATGTCTCCTCAATAAAAGTCTGTTCACGGTTGCTTTTCTATTACCACGTTAACCCAGCGGAGGCAACCAATGAAGCTTTAGGGGAAACCATTTTTTAAAACCTCCACCAGAGCCCGAAATGAGTGACCCATTGGTCTCATTTTCTGAACGGCGTTTCAAAAAACCACTTGATTTTTCAAGCCCACGCATACTACTGTCGCCGCTGATAAACGGGGAGATCACGGTATGAATAAAGCGGCCCTAATGGATATAGTCGCTCTGGGCGAAGGTTTCACCACCGAGTTCAAGCGGGCAGGAACATCAAATCTTGGGCGCGAAATCTGTGCCTTTGCCAACGCAACCGGCGGGGTCATTCTGATCGGGGTCTCGGACAACGGCCAAATAGTCGGCGTCGAGAACCATAACCGGCTTAAATCGGAAGTGCAGGCAATTGCCCGCTCTGCCGATCCACCCATTGCCGTGGATGTGGAAAGTTCCGGTAATGTGTTGCTGGTGACCGTACCCTCCCAGCACAGCAAACCTTATTCCTTTGGCGGAAAGTTTTTCATGCGTGAAGGGGCATCGTCGCAGCAGATGTCCCGCGTGGAAATTCGGGAATTTTTCTTCAAGGAGGGATTGATCCATTTTGATGAAACACCCTGCAACCGATTTTCCCTGAAAGATGACTTGACCGACGACGTTTGGACACGGTTTAGGAAAAGAGCGAAGATTCCCATTGGCATGGACGCGCGCGCGGCCCTTGAGAATCTGCATCTGATCAAAGACGGACAAATGACCCATGCCGGGGCCTGGCTGCTGGCCGGGAATATCCGAAAATTCACGACCAGCGCCGATGCGGCCTGCGCCCTGTTCATGGGGACGGACAAGGTGCGTATTCTGGACCGGAGGGGGTTTGACCACGATGTCTATTCCATGATCGATGAGGTGGTAGTCTATATCCTTTCCAAGATCAACATCGAATACATCATCAAGCATGTTAAACGGGAAGAGCGACCGGAACTTCCGGAAGAGGCATTGCGCGAAGCGGTGGTCAACGCGCTCGCCCATCGCGATTATCGCTCCACAGCCAATGTTCAGGTCTATATTTTCAAGGACCGGGTGGAAATTGTCAGCCCCGGCGGTCTGCCTGCCGGTATGACCGAGGCCGACTTGGGCATCAAGAGCATCCCACGCAATCCGCTGCTGTTCGGGATACTCTTTCGCATGGAAGCGGTGGAGCATATCGGTTCGGGCATCAAGCGTATTCGCAGTTTTTGCAGGGAATACGGTGCAGCAGAACCGCACATAGTCGTGTCTGAACACTGGTTCACAGTAACTTTTCCGCGTACAGGAGGAAAGGTAGGTAACGGACAGGCAGAGTCCAAAGCCCAAGTTACGGGTGAAGTCGCGGGTGAAGTTACGGGTGAAGTTAGGCACCTCTTAAACATACTGGCAAATGGCCCCCTCAGCAGGATAGATGCACAGGCGGCGCTGGGCCTGAAGGGTCAGGCCAATTTCAGAGAGCGGTATCTTGGACCGGCCCTGGCTGCCAATCTGATCGAAATGACTGTCCCTGACAAACCGCAAAGCCGCAATCAGCGTTACCGGTTGGCGGCGCTGGGCCGCAGGATTCTTGATCAACAACAAAAGGACCGATCATGACCCCCGCGTCCTACACGGAAGACACCTTGGTTCAACAGACCACGGCCGAGTACCTGGAAAATCAGCTTGGTTGGAAGTCGGTCTATGCCTACAACAACGAGGACTTCGGACCTGATAGCCTCTTGGGCCGCAACTCAGACCAGGAAGTGGTGCTGACACGGACTCTGACGGCCAAACTCATTCAACTGAATCAGGGCCTTCCGGACGCGACCTATGATGACGCTGTACGGCAGATCACCGCTACCGTGGCCTCCCAGACCATCGTGGCCACCAATCGGGAAAAGTACGACCTCATGCGGGACGGCATGCAGGTCACTTTCCGCAACAGCAAGGGCGAACGGGTACGGGACCGGCTGAAGGTATTCGACTTCGCCCATCCGGAAAACAATGATTTTCTCTGCCTGTGGGTCAGCGGTGATCTCTACCGCCGGCGGCGGATATGGTGGAATTCGTCAATGGCCTGCCGGTGGACAGTTACACGGAAGACGATGTGCAGACACGGTCAGATAAAGTGTTCCGCCATGTATTTCGAGTGTACCCGACGGTCCCGTCCCCTTACTATCAGTATGCAGCAGCGGCATGAAAATTAAAGTACGAGGTGTTCCCGGAACTTCGAGGAATGCACTTGACTCCTCACAATTTATGGTCCATATCAGTCTTCATGAAGGATATTTAATCCCTTTATTTCACATGTTCACATAATACCATCTTAAAACGGTTCCGAGATCCTGGCGGTTCACCTGGATGATCTACCCGCCTCCCGAAGCCATGAAAGGAGCAGTTCAATGAAAATTATCGGCGTTTCCTGCAGCCCCAGAAAGGGGAAAACAACCCGGGTCTCCCTGGATAACTGCATCCGTGCCATTACTGAAAACTTCCCTGAAATCCAGACGGAAATCATTGATCTGGCGGGAATGGACCTGAAGGGGTGCGTTGCATGCGGCGGCTGCGCGAAAATCCTGGAATGCCGCCAGAAAGATGATTTTAACGGCATCATCCCCATCCTCGAAGACCCTGGCGTGGGGGGGCTCATTGTGGCGACGCCGGTATACCTGGGCACCATGAGTTCACAATGCAAGGCGTTCCTTGACCGCACCGTCATGTTCAGACGCAACGGGTTCCTGTTCCGGGACATGGTGGGCGGCGTATTGGCTGTGGGGGGCTTCCGAAACGGCGGCCAGGAAGCGGCCGTTCTGCACGTCCAGTCCGCCATGCTGGTTCACGACATGATCCTGGTGGGCGACGGGAAACCGGGGTCCCATTTCGGCGGCACCCTGTGGAGCGGCCACCCGGAAGGTGTGGAAAATGACGGTCCGGGCCTCAATACCGCAAGGAACCTTGGTCAGAGAGTGGCGCAGGTGGCACTCAAAATCCATGGCTGAATCCGGCATCCCCCTCATTGGGAAAGGGCGTCAAAGCGGCAGAAAAAGACTTTTATAAGGAGGTTTAAGCGCATGTCTTTAGATATCAGCAATGCCCTGAAAGACAAATTCTTAGGGTTTATCGGCGCGGGAAACATGACAGAAGCCATGATTCGCGGCATCATTCAAAACCAGGTGGTATTGCCGGACCGGATCGTGGCATCGGACATATCCGGAGAACGGAGAGATTATGTGTCCAAAACCTTTGGTATTGAAACTTTAAAGGACAATGGATCACTTGTGGGTCAATGCAATGTGATCTTTCTTGCGGTTAAGCCCCAGGCGGTCCCCCAGGTGCTGAAAGGTATGGGCGAAGACATGGGACCTGAAAAACTCCTGATTTCAATTGCGGCGGGGGTTCCCATAAAAACCCTTTCGGCCGGCCTCCCCAAGGGCCCCCGGATTGTTCGCACCATGCCCAACACGCCCATGACGGTCATGGAAGGTGCCATGGGCATTGCATCGGACAGTCCCGCCCAACCGGAAGATCTGGAAACCGTGGAAACCCTTTTTCGCCCCATGGGACGTACCGTTCGCATTGAAGAAAAATTAATTGATGCGGTCACCGGGCTTTCAGGGTCCGGCCCCGCCTATGTGTTCATGATGCTGGAGGCCCTAGCGGACGGGGGCGTCAAGATGGGGCTGCCCCGGGATGTTTCGGAGACCCTCGCAGCACAGACGCTGATGGGATCGGCCAAGATGTTTCTTGAAACCCGGCAAAACCCCGGCCAGCTCAAGTGCATGGTCACCTCCCCCGGCGGCACCACCATCGCCGGCATCCATGAACTGGAAAAAGGTGGTATCCGCGCATCCCTCATGAATGCGGTTGAAGCTGCCACAAAACGTTCCATTGAACTGGGTAAGGGATAAAAGAATAGGGCCGCCTCTTTCAGGCGGCCCTGGTTGAGATTTCTATTTTCTTTTCCGAAAATGATGCCTAACTGCGCACGAATTCCCACGCCTTATCCATATCCGCCACATCAAAATATTTTTCAATCAGTTCTTTCTTCACGCTTCCCAGGAGCTTATTGTCCAGCTCAATCAGGATCTTTTCCAGTCTGCTTTGCCCCACTACCGCAATATGGCGCAGGTTTTTCATGTGTGAGATGGCATATTTGGCATCCTCGTAAAAAGCACCGAACTCACTCTTTTTAAAATCGAGCTGATCAATCTTGATGAGAAAATTCAATTTACCATGACCCTCAGCAATTTTATCATCACAGATCTTCTTCAACTCCTCGATATCTTCTTTCAAATAACCTCCGACCACCTCAACCCCCAGGACGTTCCCTTCACTCCCTTCCAGAATCTTGAACATGGCTCCCTCCTTATCAGTTTTAAAAAAAGCTAACAGCTAACAGCCAACTAATCATGATACTTAAAATAAGCCGCACAAGTCCCTTCGCTCGATACCATGCAGGGACCAATGGGGGTTGCCGGCGTACACGCGTTCCTGAAAAACTTGCATTCCGGCGGTGTGGCGGCGCCCTGCAGGACTTCGGCACAGAGACACCCGGGCGGTTCCTTTGCTGCCGGAACCTGCAGGTCGAACCGATTTTCCGCATCAAAGGCGGCAAAAGAATCCCGAATGGCCAGGCCGCTTCCCGGAATAACGCCCAGCCCCCGCCAGGGCGCATCACACGGTTCAAAGACTTTTTCCATAATGGCCAGCGCCCCAGGGTTTCCCTCGGGGGAAACAGCACGGGCGTACTGAATCTCCACCTCGGCCCGGTCCGATTCGATCTGTTGTACCAGCATCAGGATGCCCTGCAGGATGTCCACCGGTTCAAAACCGGTCACCACGCACGGCTTATGGTACTGTTCGACGACATTTTCATAGGACGCGGTCCCGATGATGGTGGTCACATGGCCCGGGCAGATGAATCCATCCACCCTGACATTTCCCCCGGAAAGGAGGACGTCCATGGCCGGTGGCAGCAGTTTATGGGCGGACAGTACCGAAAAGTTGTTGTTCCCACCCGCTTGGGCCGTCTCAATGGCCGCGGCCACCGTGGGTGCGGTGGTTTCAAACCCGATTCCGAGGAAAACCACCTCATTGCCCCTGTTTTCGGAAGCGATTTTGAGGGCGTCAAAAGTGGAATAGACCATTTTGACCACTGCCCCCTCAGCCTGCTCCATCTGGAGGGAAGAGGCGCTGCCGGGCACCCGTATCATATCCCCGAAGGTCGTCACCATCACCCCTTTCGTTCTCGCCAGCTTCACCGCCCGATCGATCTCTTCCGTGGCCGTTACGCAGACGGGGCAACCGGGGCCCGAAACCAGTTCAATGGTTTCAGGCAACAGACTCCGAATGCCGTGCCTGAAAATGGCCATGGTGTGGGTGCCGCAGATTTCCATCAAACGGACCCGTTTTGTGGAAATCTCCCTGATTTTTTGAGAGAGCGCCTTTGCCACGGCACCATCCCGATATTCATCCATGTATTTCATAGGTTTCCTCAAATTGACCTTTGTGTCCGGTGCACAACATCCCGGCGATTACCGCCTGCCCCAGACTTAACCCGCCGTCGTTTGCGGGAACCTTCGACTGGCTCAACACACCAAATCCGTCAGCGGCGAGGGCCTTGGTCAAACCGCTGAGCAATGTTTCATTCTGAAAAACCCCACCGCTCAGGGCCACTTGGTCCACATGGCTCTCGGTCCTGATGGTCACGCAGATTTGATGCAACATTTTGATCAGGGTATTGTGAAAACGCCCGCTGATCACATCAGGGAGCTCCCCTACCAGCAGATCCGTCACCACACCCCGTATGATAGGCGCGGTTTCCATGATCCATTCTCCTGCTTCGGCATAAACATCAAAGGCATAGGCGCCTTCTTCACCCGATTTCCGGCACATTTCCAGTTCAATGGCCGCCTGGCCTTCATAGGCGATGTCTTTTCGAATACCCACAAGCGCCGAAACCGCATCAAAAAGCCGGCCACAACTGGATGTGAGCGGGGAATTCACCCCCTTTTCCACCATCTTTAGGATAATGGACGCGGTTTCCCGGTCCAATTCCTGAACAAAGGGAATGGTCAGATCAAACAGCGCCTCGCCATAGGCCTGATAGAGATACACAAGCCCCATGCGCCAGGGTGATTTAGCGGCCGCGTCCCCGCCCGGCAAAGGTACGTAGCGTAAATGGGCTCGCCGTGAAAAAGAAACCATATCGCAAAGCAGGACCTCCCCGCCCCAGATGGCCCCGTCCAACCCCAGTCCGGTGCCGTCCATGGCCAGACCGATGGCAGATCCTTCAACACCGTGCTCCGCAAAGCAGCTAACGATGTGAGCATGGTGGTGCTGCACAGCCAAGGTTGCAAATTCCTGTTGTTCTCTGGCAAACCGGGAACTTAGGTAGTCCGGATGAAGGTCATGAATCATCACTTGAGGGCTGATTTCCAGAATCCGCCGCAGGTGCGACACGGTCAGCTTGAAAAAGTCATAGGTTTCCAGGTTCTCCAGGTCTCCCACATGCTGACTCAAAAAAGCCCGGTTCTTCTTGGTCAGACAAATGGTGTTTTTAAGTTCAGCCCCCAGCGCCAACACCTGCGGCATGGTGGCCATGGTCGACGGGAGAAAAACGGGGACCGGCACATATCCCCGGGAACGCCTGACCTGTCTCGGCACGCCGTCCACCACACGAACCACCGAATCATCCCCCCGCAGATGGATGTCCCGGTTGTGATTCAGGTAATAGTCAGCAATACCATGCAGTTTTTTGAATGCCGCCTGATTATCCCGTGTAATGGGTTCCTCGCTCACATTGCCGCTGGTCATCACCAGTGGACCCAAAGGCCCCTCCATCAGAAGGACATGCAATGGGGTATAGGGGAGCATGACCCCCAGATAACGGTTTCGCGGCGCCACCTGTTCCGAGAGACCCGTGTGTGGCTTTTTTTCCAAAAGCACGATGGGTTTCTGGCGGGACAACAGCAGTTCGGCTTCAGCCCGGTTCACATGAACAAACCTTCGGGCCATCTCCAAATCTTTCACCATCACGGCGAGGGGCTTTTCCTCCCGCTGTTTTCGGCGCCTCAACCGGACCACGGCCTCATGGTTTGAAGCGTCTACGCAAAGATGAAACCCGCCCAACCCCTTGACCGCCACAATGGTCCCCTGCCGCAGCAGGGAGATGGTCTCCCGGACCGGGGCATCACAGGGCATCTTCACGCCTTTTGCATCACAGAGGGACGGCAACGGGCCACATGCCCAGCAGGCATTGGGTTGCGCGTGAAAACGGCGATTGTCTGGATCTTCGTACTCTTTCTGGCAGATGGGGCACATTTTAAAAGATGCCATGGTGGTGGTGGCCCGATCGTAGGGGATGTCTTTGATGATGGTGTACCGGGGACCGCAATTGGTGCAGTTGATAAAGGGATACCGGAATCGCCGATCCAGCGGGTCCAGGAGTTCCCGAGAGCAGTCTTCACAGATGCTCGCATCGGGAGAAATGAGTGCCGATCGCTCCTGCCGGCTTCTGCTTTGCCTGATTTCGAAGGATTTCTGGTTCTTGACAGGGATATCAAACCATCGTACGGATGCAATATGGGCCAGGGGCGGGGGAGTCGCCTCCACAGACGCTTTAAACGAGGCTACATTTTCGCTGGGTCCTTCCACTTCCAGGTCCACACCGAAATCCGTATTGCCCACATACCCCGACAGGCCATATTGATCTGCCAGCTGGTAGATGAAGGGTCGAAATCCAACCCCCTGAACAATCCCTTCAATGGCGCCGCAAGCCCGCCTTTTCATGAGTTCCAGGACCTTTAGGCTTTTGCTTTTATTTCACCTTTAAGCCAGTCGCACCATGCATCCAGCCCTTCCCCGGTTTTGCAGGAAATCTCAAAAATCGTCAGGTCGGGGTTCACCTTTAATGATTCTTCTCTGATGCGCTCAACGGAGCAGTCCACATAGGGCAACAGATCAATTTTGTTGACGAGTAATACCTTTGACTCATGAAACATGAGGGGGTATTTGGCCGGTTTGTCCTCGCCTTCCGTGACGCTCAGGATCATCACTTTGAAATCTTCACCCACCTTGAATTCCGCCGGGCACACCAGATTGCCCACATTTTCAACCACCAGCAGGTCCAAAGCGTCAAAATCAAATTCATGAAACGTATCACGAATCATGTTGCCATCCAGGTGACAGGCACCGCCCGTGTTGATCTGTACCGCTGGGGCTCCAGTTTCGGCAATCCGCTCCGCGTCCTGGGAAGACTGAATATCCCCCTCGATGACCCCCATGTTCAGATGGTCCTTCAAAGCGACAATGGTCTTTTCAAGAAGACTCGTTTTACCGGCTCCGGGGGAACTCATGAGATTAAAAACCAGCAAATTTTTTTCATCAAAGATGGCCCTGTTTTCCTGCGCGATCCGATCATTGGCCGCCAGGATATTTTTTACAACGGATACTTTCATTGGTGTGACTCCATTTAAAAATTCAAAAAATCATTTCATATCCAGTGGCGAATACTTCAATCCACCTCCATTTCAACAATGGATAATTCCTGACCGGACAGGGTTTCAATATCCGTTCCATCACAAGAGGGACATTCAAACGCATAGTCTTTGATTTCAAAGGTCTCTCCGCATTTCCGGCAATTCCCCGTCAGGGGGATGACCTCCATGTTGAGTTCTGCCCCCTCCAGTTCGGTACCCGATGTCATCACTTCAAAGCAGAAGGAGAGTGAATCGGGAACGATGGCGGACAGTTGTCCGATATGGACGAGAACGGATTTCAATGTCGTCGCATTGTTTTTTCGCATCTCTTCCTTGACCACATCCAGAAGGGACTGCGCGATGGACATTTCATGCATGAGGGGTTCGGTTCTCTCCAGTGTGAAACGGGTCAACCCTGCCTTAATGCCATGGCCAGGGAATCGATTTTCTGTCTGGCATCGTTAAAAACACCCGACAGGTTCAGGGAATGGTTGGCGAAAATACTCTGGGGCGATCCGTTAAACACAATCCAGGGCTCAAAATAGCACCGCTCCAGTTTCTCAAGGATCTTATCCACCAGTACCATGGCGCCTTTTTCTTCCAGCACCCGCTTGAAATCGATTTTAATGGCCTTAAAGGATTCGTAAAGGCCGTAAGCCACCCCCTGGGCATAATAAAAGTTATCGTCAATCTGGTGCCATGAGATATTGAGGGTCACGAGCTGTGAACCTTTCTGTCCATTCCCTTTCTTGTCCCCCGCATCCACCGGAAGGACGGTTCCCTTTCGCTGGGGAGCATTGATCAACCGCGTGTTCACGCCACCCATGAGCGAAGCATAATCATCCACAAGTTCAATAAGGTTGTCGCCGCGGGGATAAAACTGGCTCTTTCTGCTCAGCAGGTTCTGGTAGTACACTTCCAGGTCATCATAGGCATTCTCCCATTTGCTCTCCGCCGATGGGAACCACCATTTATGGGGATCGTTGGAGAGGGACGTAAACGTATCCTCGACCTTGCGATCAATTTTATCTGTGGTTCGCATTCGGGAGAGATTGTCCCTCAAAACATGGATATTGTATCGAACCACCTCCAGTTCACCGAGCTGAAAATTGGGCATGTTATCCAGAAAAACCGTGGGCCAGTAGATATCATTGGGCAGCCAGTTGTCCATCATCTGTTCGATGAGCATCTGGTTCGTCCTGACGAAGGCGGCGCCCTTCACTTTGGCATCATACTTGATGGACTCCAACGGTTCCGGTTTTCTCGAGTTAACAACCATCACCACAATACAAAAAATCACCAGAATCAGGATCAAAAGACCGACCAGGCCTCTGCGATTCTTCTTTTCAGTTTTTTCCGCCATAGCTTATGGATTCCTCCGTAAAGATATCCCCCGATTGGAAAAATGCACCAATGGAGGCATTCGTTTGATGAAGTCCTTGTCAAGGAGTGATTCTAGAAGTGTGGGCCTACCGTTGTCAACCCGTAAAGACCGGGGAGGAAAATAAACTCTCTGCAGCCCGGTCTCCACCGGTCCTATTTTTCGGATTTTTCGGGAGGGAGTTTGATCTTTTTAAACACCAGGTCATTCATGCTCTGGGGGGTCACCATCCGCTGGCTCAGCAATTCTTTGGTACCCGCTTTAAAGGCATCCGTATCATGAAAGGGATGGGTCCCCTCCACCACCTTCAGATCCGGATAATCCCGCTTGATGGTTTCCAGAAAAGCCTCTCTAAAGGGGCACAACTGCACCAGGCAGGAAGTGAAGTGCAAAGCATCAATACCGTAATCCACCAGGGCCTTCACCTTCTGCCAGATACGATCCGACCCCACGGCCGTTGGGCAGCCGCCACAACCGATAATACCCACCAGGTCCACGGGTTCGTCTTTCGGATAATCCGCAAATTTTCCGGCCCGGCTCCGCGCATTCCCCAGACAACCAATCATTACGCAATCCATCTCATGGGTCACACTTTCGCATCCCAATATCCCTACCTTTGCCATGTTTGTTTCTCCTTACCTGCTGATTTCAGTATCCGGATTTCAGATTTACTCCTGTCCTTTCATTCCGCAATCCGAAATCCACAATCCGCATTTCTTAAGTAAGCCACCGTTTTCTTCTTTTATAAAACTTCGCATCCCGGTAGCTTCTTTTCGCTCCCATCTCCGTCAACCCCAGGTAAAACATTTTAATATCTTCGTTTTCCCTGAGCCGGTCCACACTGTCATCCAGAACCACTTTCCCGTTTTCCATAACGTACCCATGTTCAGCGATGGAAAGGGCCAGGTGCGCATTCTGCTCCACCAGGAATACCGTAATATTCTGCTCCTCATTGACCTTCTTGATAATCTTGAAAATCTCGGCCACCAGAATGGGGCTCAGCCCCAGGGAGGGTTCATCCAGCATCATGAGGCGGGTTTTCGCCATGAGGGCCCTGCCGATGACCAGCATCTGCTGTTCGCCGCCCGAAAGATAACCGGCCAGGGAATTTTTCCTGGATTTCAGAATGGGAAAATATTCCAGGACCGTGTCGAACCGTTCCCGAATCTCTTTTCGGCTTCTGCGGGTCCGGGTTGCCGCAATGAGGTTTTCGTAGGCCGTCAGGTTCTCAAACACACAACGCCCTTCCATGACCTGAAAGATGCCCAGCTGAACAATCTCCTCGGCGTCTTTTTTGTCGATCCGGGTGCCCATAAATTCTATGGTGCCATCGGTCACCTCACCGTCTTCCACTTTCAAGAGGCCTGAGATGGCCTTGAGTGTCGTGGTCTTCCCGGCGCCATTGGCACCCAGTAGGGCCACCACCTGACCTTCCTTCACTTCCAGGGAAAGCCCCTTCAAAACCAGGATTACGTCATCATAGATGACCTCAATATTATTGACGTTGAGCATGACCTGCCTCATTGGGGTTGCCGGTTACCGGTTCACGGTTTTCTAAGCGTTCAATTTTTCCTGTAAAATAAACCGTTTGATCTTTCCGCCGGATGTTTTTGGAAGCTCCGTAGCAAAATCTATCCAGCGGGGATACTTGTAAAGGGCAATTCTCTCCTTTACGAATTCCTTGATTTCTTCTTCCAGGGCCTCACTAACTGATTGACCGGGCTCCAACACCACAAAGGCGTAGGGTTTGATCAACGCGTCTTCATCCTGGTAACCCACCACGGCACTCTCCTGAACCGCGGGGTGCGCGTTGATGGCCCCTTCAACCTCCACGGGGGACAACCACTTCCCCCCCACCCGAAGCATGTCATCGCTCCGACCCTTGAAATAATAGTAGCCGTCTTCGTCCACCCGATACCGGTCTCCTGTGACAAACCATTCCCCCAGCATATTTGCCTTGGTCTCCTGGCGCAGGTTCCAGTAGGCGGATGAAACGGACCCCCCTTTCACCAGCAAATGTCCGGTTTCACCTGTCTTTGCCGGGTTCCCGTCCTCGTCCACAAGGCGTGCTTCATACCCCGGGACCACCTTGCCCGTACTGCCGGGCTTGGCGTCTCCGAAAAAATTGGAAAGAAAAATATGGCAGATCTCCGTAGAACCGGTTCCATCCAGAATTTCCACATCGAATTCATCCCTGAAACGGTGGTAGACATCAGGCGATAGGATCTCGGCCGATGAAATACAGGCCCTCAACCCCTCAACAGGAGGAAGTCCTTTGCTCCCTTCCCGGCTTTCTTTTTTGTAATCTGCCAAAGCGCCCAAAAGGGTGGGCACTGTAAAAAAAAGGGTGGGTTTGTACTTTATCAAATCCCCATACACCAGGTCAGGTGTGGGCCGATGGTTGGCCAGAACCGTTGAAGCGCCCACTGAAAAAGGGTGATAGACACTGTTTCCCAAGCCATAGGCGAAAAAAAGAAAAGATCCCATCACGCGATCATCCGGGGTCATGCCCAAAATCCCTTTGGCATAGGCTTCTGCGCAGAACACCATGTGGCTGTGGTGATGGACCGCCCCCATAAGGCGCTCCGGGTTTCTGCCGCTGTAAAGCCAGAAGGCGGCATCATCGGGCGTGGTGTCTGCGGGATCCAGTTCCGTGGGGGCATCGGTTGTGAGTTCTTCATACCGGAGATGCCCATGGTCACCACCGCCCATCACCACCACATGCCGGCAGAAGAGGGCCTGGTCCAATATCTTTTCGATTTCCGGCAGAAAAACCGAATCCACGATTAACACCTTGGCCCGGCTGTCATTGAGCACATGGAGGAAATCCGGAGATTTCATCAAGATATTGGTGGGGATGGGTACGGCCCCCAGTTTGATGGCGCCCAGGAATGAAAACACCATTTGGGGAGAATCCCGCACCAGAAGCATCACCCGATTTTCCATCTCAACACCCAGACTATCGAGCATGTTCCCCGCCCGGTTCACCTGTTGGCGCAACTGGTCATAGGTATGGATTTGATCCTCAAAAAAGATGGCCGGACGTTCCCCCCTGCCCTCCTCCACATGGCGGTCCACCAGGTAGTGGGCTGCGTTGAAATGTGCCGGAAGATTTAAATTCAACATGGGTGTTCCCTCGTTTTTCCAACAGCTAACGACTAGCCAAAGATATTTGAAATTTTTAAAACGAATATCGAATATCGAACAAGGAATGTCCAATGATGAAGGTGTCCTTCGACATTCATGATTCCTTGTTCGATATTCTGCGGTTCAAAAGAATTATTCAAATACAATGTGTTACAAGTGTGAAAGATAAACACTCAAAATGAAGCCAAAAAGCTATTTTCCGAAATAGGTCTTGTCCCTGGGCAGGTCGATCCAGGTGGTAATGGCCTCAATCTTGTCGTTCTTCACCTCATAGATCTTGGCGGCCATACTGGCCCGGTGATCGGTCTTGGTAAACGTCAAAGGGGGCGCCAAACCGCCGGTGTCAAACCCTTTGAACTGCTCAAAGGCTTCCCGTATACCTACCGGCGTCAACTTACCGGTCTTATCGGCCATGCGAAGCGCATGGGTAACCGCCAGGATATTGACCCACCCTTCCACATACACATTGGTCCCCACCTCTCCCTTATGCCATTTCTCATGGGACTCAACCACCTTCTTCATACCCGGAACCTGCGCGCCGTAGGGGGCGATGGGATGGACCCCGTAGGTGCCGTTGGCGGCGCCGCCGCTGAGTTTGATGAGGGTTTCCTCAAAATTTCGAATATTGGAGATGAACTTGGTTTTGATGTCCAGAGCCTTGGCATTTTTGAGAATGACCGCGCCGTTCATGGCTGTGGACGTGATATACGCATAGTCCGGATTGTATCGTTTCATGTTCATGAGCTGGGGCGTAGCGTCTTTGGTGGGCCAGTTGATGATCTGGTCCGGGCCCACATCCACGCCGATTTTCTTGGCATAGTCTTTACACACATTTAGGATGTCCCGGCCGTACTTGTTGTCCGGATAAAGGAAGCACAGTTTCGGATTGCGGCTTTTGTCTTTCCATGAATCCCGAATCCACTTGATGGCGATCCGGCCCATGGTACCGTATGAGGGGGACACAAAGAAACTGAAGGGCGTTTTGGCCGGATTCTGGAATTTGGATGTAAAAGAGGCGGCAATGGTCACCACACCGTCTTTCACGATCTTCTTAATCAGGGTCATGGTGGTACCCGTGGACTGAATATAGAGCCCCAGCACTTTCTCGGAATCCACCAGACGCTTGTAGCCCGCCACGCCCCGGGGAACCTTATACCCGTCGTCAATGACGATCAATTCCAGTTTCTTGCCGTTGATGCCACCGTTTTCATTGACCCACCGTGCCGCATCCAGCTGGCCCTTGACCTGGTTCTTTCCCCAATCCGATGTGGGCCCGGAAAGGTCGATCAGGACCCCCCATTTGATTTTGTCGGCGGCGGCGGCGTTCGTTACCAGAACACCCATACAGAAAAACATGGCCAGTACTGCGATTGCAATCGTCCTTTTCTTCATGACTTTTCTCCTTTTATCTTTGGGGGTTAACATTGAGGGAACTTCCAATAAATAATCTACGCATCCTGCTTGCCCTTTTGCCCGTTTTATACGTTTTGATAACAGGCACATAGCTCACTATGCACCTGCCATCACGCCTTTAAGACGAACAAAAGTCCTGCACGATATGCGTATATTATTTTCTTCCAGTTCCCTAATATGAAAAAGGCCAAAGCTTCCAATAAGCGCGAATGGTACGCCAGCGGGCTGCCAGGCCATCCGGTTCAAAAATGAGAAACAGAACAATGACGCAACCGAAAACCACCTCGCGGATGGACACAAACCAGGTCACGTGGTCCGGGAAAGCCGTATTCAGGCCCGTGGTTACCACTTCAAGGAGGCGTTCCAGGATAAACCAGAAACCGACGCCGAATATCCCCCCCAGAATGTGGCCCAGGCCCCCGATAATACACATGGCCAGGTAATCAATGGACTGGTGGATGGTAAATGACTCATGGGTGATCACCTCCAGGTACTGGGCCATGAGGGCACCGGCAATCCCCGCGAAAAAGGAAGACACCGCAAAACTCATGAGCCGATATTTGAACACATGCACCCCGATCACTTCCGCCGCCAGATATCGGTCCCGGATTGCCACAAACGCCCTTCCCGAGCGGGCCCGAACAATGTTCTTGACGGCCATGGTGGCCAAAACGGCCAGTACGAACGTCAAATAATATAAATTGATGTGATCATCAAACTGTATGGGTCCGATGGACCCGGGATCCACAAAGAGGCCTTCCACCCCCCCGGTCAGGCTGTCCCACCGTCGAATGACAAACTCGATAATAAACTGCGCTGCGATGGTGGCGATGGCCAGATAAAGGCCCCTCAGCCGGAGGGACGGGATGCCGAATATCATCCCCACCAGGGCCGCCATGGCACCGGCCAGGGGAAGTGCCACAATGAAGGGGATACCCGCCTGCCCTGTAAGGATGGTGCAGGTGTACGCCCCCACCCCCATGAAGGCGGCGTGCCCCAGGGAAATCTGCCCGGTAAAACCGGTCAGGACATTGAGCCCGTGACACGCAATAATGGCAATACCGGCTTCCGTCATGATGGATACCATGTACTTGGAAGCCACCAGGGGAAAGAGCCCACAGGCGATCAGAAATGCGATCAACCATGCCTTCACAAACCAGGTCTGGAAGATGCGTTCATCGCTCTGATAATTTTCGTGAAATAATCCGGCCGGCATAATTTAAACCCTTTCAATTTCCTCGATACCAAACAGGCCGTAGGGTTTAATCATCAACACCAGAACCAGCACGATGAAGGGAAACACCTCGTTGATGGCCGGAATATAGGGATCCAGATAGCCCGCTGAAAGAAATTCCAAAACCCCCACAATGAGCCCGCCAATGATGGCCCCCAGGATACTGTCAAGACCTCCCAGAATCACCGCCGGTAAAACCTTGAGGCCGATATAGCTCAGATCCACGCCCACGCCCGCGATATTTCCCACCAGGATACCGCCAATGGAGGATACCACCGCAGCGATGCACCAGCTCATGGCGAAAACCTTTTTGACGGAAATGCCCATGCTCTGGGCTGCGGTCTGGTGATCCGCAACCGCCCGCATGAAAACGCCTGTGCGGGCATATTTGAAAAAAATGGCGAAAAAGATGAGGAGCGCAAAGGAGATTCCCATGCTGTAAAGATAGAGATAGGTAAGTTTTACCCCCCAGAAATCGATGGGCTGGGCCGGGAAAATGTTGAACTGACGAATGTCGTTCCCCCATATCATGATCACAAGGCCCCGCATGATGTAGGTAAGCCCAAGGGTCACCATAATGACCGAAATAATGGGTTCACCGATGAGGGGTCTGAGCACCAGGCGCTCCACAGCAAGACCTAAAATAACGGAAAAAACCATGGTGAGCAGAAAAGACGCCACAAAACCGAGGCCGAAATCCAGGGTAAGGGAAAGGCAGAAATAAGCCCCCACCATGAGGAACTCTCCCTGGGCCAGGTTCAGGATGGAGGTGGATTTGTAAATCAAGACAAATCCCAATGCCACCAGCGCGTAGATGGAGCCCATGGAAAGGCCGCTCATCAGAAACTGCATGAAAAATTGAAATTCATTCATACTAACTCCTCCCCAAAAGCCGTCCCCAGAAACTGCGCTTTTCCAATCCGCCCTTCTCCATTTCGTGGGGATTCATGATGCGAATCCTCAGGTTGGTTTTGAGCGTTGCCGTCTTTCCATCCTGGTACCGGATCACCGCTTCAATGGGGATTTCCTCCACATCTCCGTAAAGGGCGGAGATCTCCTTGACATACTTTTCGTTAATAAATGCCCGGCGAATCTTCTTGGTGCGGGTGAGTTCTTCATCATCCGCATCCAGTTCCTTGTACAGGAGCAGGAATTTCTGAATCCTGGCTTTTTCAGGCAATGTTCGGTTGACCCGTACCACTTCCCTTTCGATGAGGTCGTACACCTGGGCGTTGCTCGCCAGGTCCGAATAGGTGGTGTAGCTGATCCGCTGGTCCTCGGCCCATTTGCCCACATGCTTGTAGTCGATGCAGATCATGGTGGTCACATAATCCTGCTCGTGCCCCAGGACCACCGTCTCCACGATGTAAGGGCAGAATTTGAGCTTGTTTTCAATGAACATGGGGGAGAATCGGGCGCCGTTTTTGAGGTGCATGAGATCTTTAATGCGATCGATGATCACCAAGTGGCCATCCGGTGTAAAATAACCGGCATCCCCTGAATGGAGCCATCCGTCGACGATGGTTTCCCGGGTGGCCTCTTCATTTTTGAGGTATCCCTGGAACAGACCGGACCCCCGGGAAGTCACCTGGCCCACGCCTTCTGCGTCCGGCTCGGAAATGACAATCTCCGCAGCAGGCAGCGGAATACCCACGGAATCAAAGTTGATATCCCCATCCCGGTGAATGGTGGAGTATCCCGCCATCTCGGTCTGGCCGTAGATCTGCTTCAAATTGACCCCAAGGGCATGAAAAAATCTGAACACGTCGGGGCCGAGGGCCGCGCCGCCAGTCATGGCCGAGCGCACCTTGCTGAACCCCAGACGATCTCTCAGGGCACGGAACATGGCCATATATGCCAGCCAATAGAGAATCTTCCATCCCAGGGACGGTTTTTCCTTGTCAAATTTGAAATCGGCCCAGCGATACCCGATGGGAAGGCACAGATCGTAGATGGTTCGTTTTAAAAAGGATGCATCCAGGTGTTTCACCATCACCTGACGGGAAATCCCTTCCCACATGCGGGGAGAGGCCACCACCACACTAGGGGCGATCTCATAGAGGTCGCTCGTGGCCGTATCCGGTTCCTCGGGAAAGCTTACGGTGTAAGCCGAATACAGGGAGGAAAAGACGCTCATGGTCTGTTCCACAATCCATGGCAGGGGAATAAAAGAGAGAAATTCATCGTCGGGAGACTTGGGGTCCACCTCGTTGAGGGAGGCCACCATGGTCACGATATTTCCGTGGGTCAGCAGCGTCCCCTTGGGGTTTCCGGTGGTCCCGGATGTGTAACAGATGGTGGCCAGGTCCGTTTCCCTAACCGCCGAAATACTTTCACCAAAGCGTTCCGGATCCTC
>JAERTK010000295.1 GCA_016844935.1 Desulfobacteraceae bacterium
GTGGAAGCGGCACTACCACCCTTGTATCAACCGCGCGATCCCCAGACCTCGGATCTGTGGCGTCTGCTGGGTGGGCATTTTGAGACCTTTCGGGAGGTTTATTGCGATCGTTTCCAGGTCAAGTATGGCTACTGGCGGCCGGTTGTCGACCGCTCGGTTGCGGCCTTCCTCAAGGGTGGGGATCCCCGGCCATATTGGCGACGGAGTCGCCCTGGAGTTTGGCCATTAATTTGGCTCAGGCGGCCACCTTGAGGCAGGCTTCGGCGGGGTCAAAACTCAAGCCTGCCGACTTGAGCAGTTCGGGATTCTCCATGCCCTCTTTGCGGAGTATCGCCAGCAGATCCAGACAGGACGGGCGGGTTCTGCGGCGTTGCCATTTCGGCGGTCGAAGATACGCATCTGTACGCTTGGCACCATAAGCTTCAAGTGAAGCTAGAAGCAGAAAGGCGTAGGATGCCACAATGAATGCGGGGAACCGGTCAACCGAGGCGTCATTCCAAACTTGAGGGTCTCCAACGCCCAGATGTTGCTTTTCATCACGGTGATTGACTTCAATTTCCCAGCGGTCAACATAGGCCTGAATGAGTTTGAGGATACTCATGTCGTTGGCATCGGTCAGGAGATAGGCAGGCTCACGGTAGTTGGCTTTGCTGTTGGGAGAAAGGTGATACGGAATCGGGGCCAGTACGATCAGGCGAAGAGGCTTTTCTCCCGCACCGCGTTGCCACAGAACGTTAGGAACTTCTTTGTAACGGATTTTGCGGTATTTGCCACCGATGAAGAACTTTCCTGATCGATAGGGTACAGATTCGTCTTGACGGGTAGACTCTGGAGTGAATTTCTCATCGGCATACTTTTTTCGTGGATGAGCAGGATCGTTGGCTGTAAAACAAAGCTTGGCATCCTTGCGGCAACGGGCCAGAACAAGGCATCGATCCAGCGTGGCCTTGAATACCTTTTGATTGCAGAACCCGCCATCCAGTGTGAAGAGAATGGTGCGTGCGATTACTCCGGCGGCATCAAATGCTTTACGTAATGTAAGCATATGTTCAACGGACTGATCACACATGGTATTTTTCCGCTTCGCTTTGTTGTACGCCGCCTTTTCTTTCTTGCTGGCATTCTTTTTGGGTTTGGCTAGTGACTCAACCGGTTCGAACAGAACTGGCAGAGAGCGTGCCGTTACACCGGCAATCCGATGCAAGGGCAGAATCACCGCAAACTGAATGATGCGAATACCCTTGATGAAATTGACCTGAAACGGCGGGGAGAGGGGATCACGCATCCAGCGTGAGCGCTTGACCTTTCTGCCTGCGCGTTTTATTTTAGTCTCGTCACCGGCGATGCAGATAGGATCATTTTTGTCAAGGTAGCCAAGAGAGCGTCGGATAGCAGGCTCAAATAGGTCCTGCGTTTTCCATGGGCTACGTGAGAAGAGTCGGTAGTCTGCGCTCCAGTCACGGCGATCTCGGTTTGTGGCGCATAACATACGCGTGAGCCAGTGCCTTCCAATGCAAAGCAGATTACTCAGCAGAAGTCGTGTTGCCCGGCGTGCTGTACGTTCTTGGGAAAACATGGGGCCAAGTTCATTGCTTATATCAAGGAACGCTTTCAGTAGTTTCATCGTGGCTCCTGACATAGTGCTTTTTTGAAATCGTGACAAAGTGGGTAAAGGTATATATCCTTGATTGAAACGGTAATTTTGTGGTCCCGATCTTGTCGGGTTCGTCCAGTGGTAGCGCCAACGCATTGCCAGTTGGCCGCTTTATAGCATGTCCCCCTGAAGCGATCCTGCTCGACAAACGTCTCCACCAAAGCAGGTTCAAACCCATATTTCATTCGCCAATCGCTGGGCAAGCGACGCAAGGCCATGGCCAGAACATGGCTGGCCAGATGAGGCACCTTGATCCAGGGTGGAATCAAAAAACGCATATTGTTGACGACTCGGGAAATATTGGCTTCCCGTTGTTTTATGCTCCATCCGATAAAGGTGTCCCGCGGAGCCGTCTTCCATGCTGCTGCGCCAAAAAGAAGGCAGGCGACAGGCCTGCCATCCTTGGTTTCGGCGATGTAGCTGATACTCTGGCCCACACGCGTTTTGAATCCCAGATAATGATACTTCACCATTAGCGTTCGCCACAGGTCTGCTTGACTACCCCGGTCTGCACATATCAGTGTAATCGGCTTAAGCGTTCGCAACGTCGTATCAAGTGCAGAGGAATCATGCAGGATCGGTTGGAAAGACTTCCCGCGAAACTGGTTTCTGTCAACCATTCGGCGAGGCGGCAGTTTCAACAATCCGCGTCGTTCCAATTTGAGCAGCATGGTTCGAGCTGCCATATCTTTGGGACGACCCACCTCGTTGGTCCAGTTCCACGCGGCGCAGATTTCCCGCGACAATCGCGTGCGATGCCAATCGGGATGATTCTTGATCTGTTCGGTTATATACTTGATGTCACCAGGCAACAGTTCGCGACCTTGTACTCTGATTCCTTCTTTCATACCTGCGTTTTAGCATGTTGTGAAAGATGAGTCCAGCTTTTTTGGGGATGTTTGTTTAAAATAATTTTTCGGTGGAAATTGCGGAGGGGGGGGAGACGACAAAAAAACACCCGTAATAATGGCCAAACTCCAGAGCCCCTTGTAAGGGGCTAGTTAGGGGCTTATTAGACCCATACAGCTTCAACTTGGTTAATATCTCAATTACTGATTTATGAGCACGATTATTTGAATTTAACTCCCCATATTGGAA
>JAERTK010000296.1 GCA_016844935.1 Desulfobacteraceae bacterium
ATATATTGTTATTGTGTTCATTGTTAATTTCTAGATTCTATTTGGAGCATATGATGAAAGAAGCTTTTATCGGTTTCATGAAACAGGAACTGGCACCCAATACCGTCCTGATCGCATGCGGTCTGCCGGCCTCTTACAAGACGGAAACCACGGAAGTCATTGCGGATCTCAAGGGGTACCGGATATTGAGATCCGACCTCATTCGGCTTGAAGTTCTCAAAAACGAGGATATCTTTGATGAGAAAGTGGCCTCCAGCATGGAAAAAAGGACGCTCGTCTATGACGAAATGTTCCGGATGGCGGATGAGGCGGCGGGAAAAGGGGAGGGGATCATCCTGGATGCCACCTTCGTGACCCAGTCCCTTCGAAGGCGGGCCGCAAAGGTGGCCGCGGATCACGGAAAGACCTTGGTGATTCAACAGACCCAATGCCCCAAGGAAGTCTCCCTGGACCGCATTTCCAAACGAACCAAGGAAAACTATGAATCCAATGCCCTAACGGAGCAGGCCTATACCAACAATGTGAACAAATTCGAGCCCGTTGACCTGGACGATTTGAAACAGCGGCACCCGAACTTGAAAGTGGTTCACCTGCTGGTGGACACCGCATCGAATTTAACCGAAGAATGGGTTGTGATCAACAAAAAGACAGCGTAATATTTATGTCATCCAGATCAGTTGGGATTATCTACAAGCACCATCACGAACCCGCAAAAACCGAGGCATTGAAGCTGGAAGCCTGGTTTTCGGATCGGGACATACGGGTATTTTCCCAGGAAATGACCGCTGAAACGGTGGAAGAGGGCATTTCCCAGAAGGACCTTTTCATTCCGAAGGATGTGGACTGGGTCGTGGTTCTGGGCGGGGACGGCACCTTGCTGGGGGCGGCCCGCCAGGTGGTGAAGTACGGTGCCCCCATTTTGGGGGTCAACCTGGGAGGGCTGGGGTTTCTGACCTGTATCCCCCTGGAGCGGCTCTATCCGGTGGTTGAGACCATGGTGGGCGGCGGTCTTGAGGTGGAAAGCCGGATGATGCTGGAAACCACGGTCTTGAGGGGTAAAAGGGAGGTCATTCGCTTTCAGGTTTTAAATGATGTGGTCATCAACAAAAGCACCCTTGCCAGGATCATCGATCTTAACGTGGCCATCAATGACGTTTTTGTGACCACATTCAGGGCCGATGGACTCATTATCGCCACCCCCACAGGGTCCACCGGTTACAACCTGTCGGCGGGGGGGCCTATCCTGTATCCCACCATTGAAACATTCGTGTTGACCCCCATTTGTCCCTTTACCCTCACCAATCGGCCGATCATCGTACCCGATACCGCCGTTATCGGCATAGAGATGGGCCGGGAAAGTGAGGAAACCGTGGTGCTTACCTTTGACGGTCAGGTGGGGTTTGACCTTCGCCACGGCGACAAGGTCAATATTTTTAAATCAAAGGAAAAAATCAATCTTTTCAAGCCCCCTGATCGGGATCATTTCCGCATTCTCAGGACAAAGCTCATGTGGGGAGGCGTCACCTACAACAAACATACGGAGCCTTCCTGATGGTTCGGGTTGCAATCGGTTGAACACCACGAAAATGATATTCAAGGTGGACCGCAGAGAAATCCATTTTCTGAGATTTACCCTTGAATCCTATGATGGAATGGCCCTTGTTTCCACCATTGATCCACATCTGGCATTGATCGAAGTATCCGTGGCACCGGGTTGTGGGCGCATGGTTCTTGAATTGATGGATGCCTTGAGAAAAGATGAAGGGTTGAACATTTCAACCCCCGAATGAGGTGTATGTTTGAATAAGCGTTTTCATATCAAAACCATGGGCTGCCAGATGAATGAATATGATTCTGATTTTCTGGCGCAGTCCCTGATTAAAAATGGCTTTTCCCCGGAAAATGAAGTGGGGCAGGCCGATGTCATATTGATCAATACCTGTGCCGTTCGCGCCAAACCGGAACAGAAGGCGTGCAGTTTCCTGGGGCGGATGGCGGGCCTCAAAGAAAAGAACCCGGAACTGGTTGTGGGCATGATCGGATGCCTGGCCCAGATGAAGGGAAAAGAATTGATGAAAAGGTTCCCGCTGCTGGACTTTATCATGGGTCCGAGGGAGCTGGAGAAAATTATCGATATTGTCGGGGAAATTTATGACAGCCGTCAAAAGATTGCGGTGACCGGACTGAAGGGTGCACCGCCGTCCCCTGTAAACTGTCCGGGATATTTCCAGAATCAGACATCGGGGTTTATTTCCATCATGGAGGGGTGCAATAACTTCTGCAGTTACTGCATTGTCCCGTACGTCAGGGGGCGCGAACACTTCCGTCCACCGGAAGATATCCTCCGGGAGGCCGAACACCTTCTGTCCGAGGGGGTCCGGGAAATAACCCTGTTGGGCCAGAATGTGAATTCATATACATGGGATGATCCGGATCACTGGAATTTCTCATCTTTATTGCACGCCATGGGTAATCTAGAGGATTTGTCAAGGCTCCGCTTTACCACCTCTCACCCAAAAGATCTTTCAGATGCGCTTCTCGGGTGTTTTCAAAAAATGGACAAGCTGGCGGGGCATATTCACCTGCCGTTTCAAGCGGGGAGCAACCGCATTTTGAAATTGATGCGGCGCGGATATACCCGGGAGGAATACCTTGAAATTATCGAAAAACTGAGAACTGCCAAAGAGGGTATTGCCATTACAAGTGATGTTATGGTAGGATTCCCGGGCGAAACGGATGAGGATTTCCTGCTTACCCTTGACTTGATACAACAAGTTGAATTTGATTCACTTTTTTCTTTTAAATATTCTGATCGCGAAGGGACGCCCGCGGCAAAAATGCCGGACAAAATAAGCAAAGGCGTCAAAGTATCGCGACTGCAGCGCCTTCAGGACCTCCAGAGCAGTATCACCTTAAAAAAGAACAGGCATCTTGAAGGTCGGCAATTGACTGTCCTGGTGGAAGGCACCAGCAAAAAGGGCGGGCAGCTTACGGGGAGAACCAGCGCCAACAAGATAGTTAATTTTGATGGGGACAGCCATTTGGCGGGAAAACTGGTTGAAGTTACCATCCAGGAGTCTTACCTTAATTCACTTAAAGGGAAATTGACCGGATCTTAGTCATTAGGCACTGAATATGTCCATGAATAATAACGACATTTCATATGAGAACGAACATGTACTGGTGGTTGACGATGAAGACATCGTCAGAGAACCCATTTCAGCCATGCTGGAACATCTGGGTTTCGCCGTGGATACCGCCGGAAGCGGTGAGGAAGCCCTTGAAAAATTCAGGAACAACTCCTACAGCTTCCTGTTGACGGATATTCGAATGCCTGGCCTTGACGGGCTTGAGCTGATCAGAATTATAAAAGAAAAATTCCCGGATATATGTGCCATCGCCATGACCGGGTACACCAGAGAATATAAATATGTTGAAACCATCAATGCCGGTGCCACGGATTTTGTCAACAAGCCCTTTGGCATAGAAGAAATTGAAGCCAAGGTCAAACGGGGCATCATTGAAAGGAACATTCGGCAGGAACTGAATCGACTTTCCATCACGGATGCGTTGACCGGTCTTTACAACCAGCGGCACTTTTATGACCGCCTGAACGAGGAAACGGCGCGAGCGGAACGGCAAAATCACGAACTGGCGTTGATCCTTCTGGATCTTAATGATTTCAAAGCGTACAATGACAGTTTCGGCCACCTGGCAGGAGATGAACTGCTACAGAAAGTGGGCGGGGTCATCAACAGCAAAATGCGGCAAAACGTGGATTCCGGATACCGCTACGGTGGAGACGAATTTGCCGTCATGTTGATTGAAGCCGATAGCACCGTGGCAGAAATGATGTCCAACCGTATCCAATCTGGAATTTTGGAGGAATGCAATATTTCGGCCAGCAGCGGTTTCGCGATCTTTAAAAAAGGCTTGAGTTCCGAGGCACTGGTTGGCCAGGCGGACCACAAATTGTATGAAAACAAAGCCCAGAATAAGTCAGAAAAACCGGTAGCGGAAAAGGCATGAAAGCAAACAGGTACCCCATGGACCCGGTTTTACAATGTCCGATAATAAATATTATGTAAACTTGAAGATCCGGGTGGGTTTTTTCAGGTCTCCTTCTTTGTTGGCTGCCCTTTCGTAAAATAGCGGTTGACAACTTGGGATTGAATTTAGTACAAGCACCGAATCACTACAGGGAGGAAGCATCGAATGGGTAGCGTTGTCAAGAAGAGAAGAAAAAAGATCACCAAGCACAAATACCGAAAACTTCGAAAAAAGATGCGGCATAAAAACAAGTAGCAGTTCTTTTATTACCCCCCACCCAAAAAAGGGCCGTCCAAAATGGACCGCCCTTTTTCCGTTAGACGTTATGCCAAAACGCTATTTTCCGTAATCATACCATCCGCCGCCTGTTTTCCGGCCCAGTTTGTTGGCGCGGATCATGGTCTTGAGAAGGTTCGGCGAAACCCATTTGGCTTCCTTGTTGAGTTCCTTATAGAAATATTCGCTGACAAAGTAACAGATATCAATCCCCGTTAAATCCATCAGTTCAAAGGGACCCATGGGATAATTGAGCCCGCCCTTCACCGCAATATCCACATCCTCAACACTGGCGATGCCTTCTTCCACGATCTTGATGGCTTCCAGCATGTGGGGAATCATGATCCGGTTCACAACAAAGCCCGGGGAATCCTTCTTTACTTCAACGGTGATTTTACCCATTTTCTTGGCCAGCTCGGTGGTAATGTCAATGGTTTCATCGTCGGTTGCATAACCCCGGATGATTTCCACCAGTTTCATAATGGGAACGGGGTTAAAAAAATGCATACCACAGACTTTCTCAGGTCGGTTCGTGGCCGCGGCAATTTCGGTCAGTGACATGGAGGATGTATTGGAAGCCAGGATCACATGGGGGGCGCAGAGTTCATCCAGTTCTTTGAACACGCTCTTTTTCAGGTCCAGGTTTTCGATGACGGCCTCAATGACAAAATCAACGTCTTTCAGGTCACTCATTTCCGTGGTGCCCTTGATCCTGCCCAGGATGGCATCTTTCTGTGCCGCTTCAATTTTGCCCTTTTCAACACTTTTTGAAAGAAAGCGGTCGATGTTTTTCATCCCCCGCGCCACATATTCGTCTTTGATATCCCTTAAAACAACCTCATAACCGATTTGCGCTGCCATCTGTGCAATGCCATTGCCCATGGCGCCGGCTCCGATCACACCAATTTTCTTAATCTCCATGGTACCTCCTTGTTAGAATGATAGTTTTAATTTCAGATAGTCAATTACGCGGACTCCACGGAAGTCACTTCCGGGACGTTCTGCTTCAGGACCTTTTCAATGCCATTTTTAAGGGTCATTTGACTCATGGGACAGCCTTTACAGGCACCCATTAATCTAACCCTAACCAATCCATTTGCATCCACATCCACCAGTTGTACATCCCCTCCATCCGCTTGGAGAGAAGGCCTGACTTTTTTTAGTGCATCTTCCACTTTCTCTCTTAATGCCATATTTTTACACCCCTTTTTACTTTGGTTTCAGCCAGTGTTTTCTTGACCGCTGTCTCTTAGCATATACTTCTGTTGATTACTACCTAAAAATCTTCGCGACCCGCTCATCGAGGAAGCCTTTCAGACCTTCTGAGTTTCCGGGAGACCAGCCCATGCTTTTCCGCCACACCTCATCCGATTCCATGCACAGATAGAGACCCGGATCGGCATGCCATTTTTCCAGATGTTCCCGAATGAATTCATAGAGTTCCACACGGATGGGTTTAAAGTAGCGGGCCTTTCCGTCCTGGCCCGTGATAAATTCTCCATCCAGGATAGTGGTCCCGGGGTGTCTCTTTCTGATGATGGGTTTCAGATCCGGCATGAACCGTAAAGACCCCATGCTGATCCAGATAATGCCTTCCGGTTTCAGGTACCGCTCCATGAGGCCAATGGTCTTCCCATATCCTTCCCGCCATCCTTTATGGGGGATCAGCGGATCAAAGTGAAAACTCACCACAAAGCCTTCGTCCTGACATCGCCTGGCCGCTTCCAGCCTTTGCTTAAGGGTGGCTGAACCTTTTTCTTCCGTGGCACAAATCAGCGGGCTGTTGAGAGACCAGGATACGATGATGCGATCCCGGTATGGGGAAGAAAGTAAACCCTCTATGTGGTTGGTTTTGGTTTTGAATTCCAGGACGGCGTTTTTTCTCTGGGAGAAAGGCCGCATCAATAGGTCGGTCCATCGGGTGAGCGGGTCCAGCGCAAGGCTGTCCGCGAACTCTCCGGTTCCCACGCGAACCATCTGCTTAGGGTCCTGGTCGATGATGGCCAGGATTGCGCCCAGGTTTTCTTCCAGGTTCACGTGAATTCTCAAACGGGGCTGGTGCAGAAAATAGGACTGAAGAATACAGTAACTGCAGTCGAGGGGGCAATTGGTGGCCACATTCAAAATTTGATACCCGCAACAGATATATTCCTTTGTCCCGGGGCAAGGTTTTAGAAATTCCCCTTTATAGGCAAGCAGGTGCAGCGTATCCTTTCCCATGTGGCCGGGAGGGTTCTCCTCTGAAGGATTTTCGTAAGATTCATGGGGAACCCGTTCAAGGATTCTTCTGCTCATGGGGTTTATATGGAGGCCTTCCGCCACCATGGCCTCTTTGATATGAAAATTGGCCATTAAATGCCCTTGTTCCAGGGATCTTCAAAATTTGGCAACCCGTCTTTTTCTTGAAGATCCAGGATCTTTTCCATCAGGTCCTTTCCATCTATAAATGAAATCTCCAGTTTGTAATACGGGCCTTCAAAATAAGGCGGGGGTGTTATGTGGGTACCCGGGGGAAGCTTGAGCTTCTCCACCATGCGCTTGAAGCCCTTTTCGGCCTTCACCAGACGGGGCACCCGCCGGGTGCGCAGAAGCTTGATGAGCGATTTGGCTTTTTGCGGATTGTTCAGATGTTCGCTATCGCGAATTTTAATCAATGCGTATTCATTCAGTAATTCGGGGATGGAGATTCTTTCAATATGCGATAAATCGGTCACGAAATCGATAAATTGAGCCTGTTGGTTCCGGCTGAATTTGATGACGGAAAAATAGCGGCAGAACCGCTGTCGAGCAGTTGGATCCATTTCCAGCAACAGCCTTGCTCCCTTCATTGACAAATCCCCACCGGCAAGCAGATCTTTGGCCTGGTTTTCGAAATCTGTTTCAATGCGGACAAAAAGGTGCAGGGTCCGGGTATGTGAGGGGAGATTAAACAGGGGCATGAAGGATTTAACCACCTCTTCAGGGGGAAACAGTTCCAACAGGCGCGCCAGAGCCATGGCGGTTTCCACCGGGTTGAACGCCCTGACCGTCAGGTTGTCATGAAGGTTCATGAGCAGACAATCACGAGCCGATACTCCCGCCGGCAATATACGGCATGGAACCTGCTCCACATGTAACGATTGCAGGGCTTTTATCCTTCGAAAGCCCATTACCACGCCAAACTCATCCCGGCGCCCCCCCTCCCCTTTTCGGGCCAGAATCGGCAAATTGACCAGACCGATCCTGCGGATGGAATCCGCCAGGGGTTTCGTGTCAAACCCGTAGCTCATGCAGCAGGGGCCCGGTGAACCATCGATTTGATTCAGATTGACCGGTTGTGGCAATACATCGATTACTTTGAGTCTGTCCATGGAAAATTCCTGTATCATCGGGTGCGCTTGAAACCAAACATAGCCCACACCGCGCTAATCTCCGGACAACCCATCAAACGGGCTACGAGAAAATACACAACAACGCCCATTAAAACAAGGGCTGAAAGGGAGAGTATTTTTTGTGAAAGGGCATCGGTGGCGGTTGTGTAAAACCATTTGTGGTGGCAGATGAAAACAATTGCCCCCATTGCCAGGGTGGCGACAACGGATCTGGAAACGGATTTAATAATCGGTCCCGCATGGATGAATAATCCTTTTTTTCGAAGAAAAAGGGCCAACAGTCCGAATTGAACAGCGGAAGCAACCGACAATGCCAGGGCAAGCCCTGTATGTTTCATGGGACCCATCAGCACAAGACTCAAAATGACATTGAAACCCAATGAAACCACGGCAACCTTCACCGGTGTTTTCGTGTCCTGAAGGGCATAAAATGCGGCAATCAGGACCCGCATGCCGGAAAAGGCCCAGAGGCCAACGGTGTAACAAACCAGGGCATCCGTTGTCATGGCGGAAGATTCAGCGCCAAAGGCGCCCCTTTCGAAAAGCAGTACCACAATGGGCTTTCCCAATATGAGCAGACCGGCGGTTGCCGGGAGCACAATAAAAAATACAAGACTCAAGCCATGGTCCAGTGTTTTTTGAAACTGCACATGGTCCTTCCGAGCCGCATCACCAGACAGCGACGGCAGGGCGGCCGTGGCAATGGCAATGGCAAATATGCCCAAGGGGAACTGAACCAGTCGGTCGGCGTAATATAGCCATGAGACGCTCCCTTCCTGTAAGAAGGAAGCCAGCAGTGTTCCCACAAACTGGTTGAATTGATACACCGCCGAACCAAACACCGCAGGCAGCATGAGCCAGCCGATGCGTTTAACCGCCGGATGAAACGGCTGCCATTTTGGAAAAAGCCTCAACCCCGCCCCATACACCAAAGGGATCTGCAGCGCCACCTGAAAAACCCCACCCAGAATAACCCCCATGGCAACCCCCACGATGGGTTCAGCACAGTGGGGGGAAATGAAGCAGGCTGCACCGATGATACCCACATTGAGTAAAATGGGCGCGGCAGCGGGTGCTGCAAAATGGCGCAGGGAATTGAGCACCCCCATGAAAAACGCCACAAGGCCGATAAAGAAGATGTATGGGAAAGTGATGCGGGTGAGGAGAACCGTCAGATCATACTTAACACCCGAACTTCCGAAACCAAAAGCCTGTATTTTTACGATGAGGGGCGCAAAAAGGACGCCCAGGACGGTGACGACCGCCAGGATCAGGGATAGTATGGTGAACACAATCCGGGCCAGTTCAAATGCATCATCTTTACTTTTAAGTGTTAAATACTCTGTAAAAACAGGGATGAATGCAATGGTCAGAGACCCTTCTGCGAAAAGGCGCCGTAATAGATTGGGAATGCGGAGGGCAACAAAAAAAGCATCCGCCGCCATGCCGGAGCCAAAAAGCGTGGCCATCACCATGTCGCGCACAAGCCCAAGGATACGGCTCATCAACGTGAAAAATGCAATGACACCGGCAGGACCGCTGATATTTTTTCTCTCAGGCGTATACAATGTTTTTAAAGGACCAAAAAAGCCTTGACAAAGGAGAAAGATTTGCTATAATTCCATGTTTAATTCAATTAGTTAGTCATTGATAGAAAAGCGCGTCGAAAATATTGTTTTACTCAGTAAACCACTTCAAGGAGGATCAGCTTGGCGAACCATAAATCTGCTCTTAAAAGAGCAAAACAAAACGAGATTCAAAGGATTCAAAACAAAGGATACAAAACCAAGGTGAAAAAGGCTGTCAAAGAGGTCCGAGCCGCCATTACTGAAAACACGCCCACGCAAGCCAGAGCGTCACTGGGTGAGGCTGTTTCCATCATCCAGAAATCCGCCTCAAAGGGCGTCATCCATAAGAATCAAGCCGCAAGAAAAGTCTCCAGACTGACACTTCAGGTCAACAAGTTAACCGGAAGCGAATCCTAAATAGACAGCACAAAATTTTCAAGCACCAGACGCGCCTGGGCCCCCAGTTTCAGGCGTCCGTCTGCCCGATAAAGCAGCACCAGCGCTTTTTCCAGATCTTTTTCCTGCCAGCGTCGCGCCTGTTCCATGACTTTATTCACCAGAAACCCCGGCACACCCAGCTTCTTCGCCATTTCCGATTTGGGGACACGTTCCGATGAAAAGACCTTGGCTTGAAAGATAATGCGGATCTGCCGGGTCAACATGCCCATAACACCAAAGGCCGCGTCCTTCCCCTCTTCTTCCAGATAGCGGTTCAAAATGGAGAGCGATTGTGCCTTCCGCCGCTGGGAAATTTCATCCATCAACTCAAAAATGGTATACATACGGCTGAAAATACTCAGTTCTTTGATTTCATTGACCCCGATCTCCTTGGTGCCATGCCGAAGATACAATTTTTCAAGCTCCGTATGGAGCGTTCTCGAGCGGTTTCCCACAATCTCGTGGAGATGGCGGCAGGCTTCCATTTTGATATTTAGGCCCAACTCCCGGGCTTCCGCCTTGATCCAGGGAACCGCCTGACGATCGGTCAACTCCCGGAAATTAACGGCGTAACCCAGCTTCTTGATACGGCTGAAGAATTTCATCCTGAAATCCGGCTTCAGTGCAACCAGAATCAGGCAGGAGGTGTCCACCGGCTTTTCAAGATAGGAGAGTAAAACCGCTAGGTCGGTGGCAGGGACGTGGTCCGCCCGCCTTACAATGACGAGCCGGTTTGAAGACAGAAAAGGGAGCGACCGGGCGGCGTCAAGGATATCACCCGGATTGACATGGCTGTCCCCGTCAAAAATAGACAGGTTGAAATCCCTGGCCGTTTCGGGAATAAATGTCTCGCGGATTTGTTTCAGGATTTTTTCCAGGTGAAAATCATCTGGACCGTGGAAAAGATAGACCGGGTTCAGACGGCCCTTATGGAGGTGGTTCAAAACAGTTTCTGGCGCAATTTCAACGGGCATCAGAATCTTTCCATGGTTTTCAGGTAGATCCTTTCAGCCAGCAACTGTGCTATCTTCTTGGTGGCCCGCCTTTGGTTAAACTGGGTTTTCAGGGGATCCGAATCCACGGTAAAAGATGCCTTTTCCTCCATGTTGGGATCATTCCATATGATCTTTCCGGTTCTTGCATCCAGAAGTTTCGCCTGAAGCTTGATCTTCAGCCACCGGGAACTGGTGACATCAAAGGTGTTGTCCGCTACCCGATAGCTCAGCGGTTCGGTCTTAATGTTGACGACTTTTCCGATCAAGACGGCTGCGGCTTTTCCCTTTGAAACCAGCGGCACCTGGGAGTGGCTTACAAATTCCCGGCGAATCATCTTGGTGAAATCCCCTTCAAAACCGATGGCGGAAGAAGGACTTTCAATGAGCGGGATGGCCATACTGGGGATGCTGATGCGCATGGGTTGCCCGGTGGCCTGCAGAGAATAACCGCAGGCGGAAACCACAAACAGACACAGGAGCATCGTGAGAATCCTAATGGCACGCGTTGTTTGGCATATGATTTCTGTTATTGAATCATCCAATGTTATCAAATCACCACATTCACCAGTTTTTTCTGGACCACGATCACCCGTTTGGGAGACTTCCCCTTCATATGGCGCTGAACTTTCTCATCTGCCAGGGCGAGGGTCTCGATTTCCTTCTCATTTAAGGAAGTCGCCACCTCAATTCGGCTTCTCACTTTGCCGTTTACCTGGAGGATGACCAGCTTTTTTTCTGTTTTGAGGGCTTCTTCACTGTAGTCCGGCCACGGAACATCCAGCAGAAACCCCTCATGACCCATCATCTGCCAGAGTTCATCGGCAATATGGGGCACCACGGGGGAGAGTAAGATGACAGTGGTTTCAATGGACTTTCGGACCACGGACCAGGCAGCGGAATCCTTTTTCCCGTCGCCGTTCAGGAATTGATTGGTTTCATTGACCAGCTCCATGACCGCTGATATGGCCGTGTTAAAATGAAACCGGTTTTCCACGTCGCTCGTAACCTTTTTGATGGTTTCATGGGTTTTGCGATGGACGGATTTTATCGGCTCCGGGAGATCTGTTTTTCCATCCCATGCCTTTACATTTTTCACCTCTTCCAGGTGGTCCACCACCAGCCGCCAGACCCGTTGAAGAAACCGGTAGGAACCGTCAACGCCTTGTTCACTCCACTCCAAATCCTTATCCGGTGGCGACGCAAACAGGCAGAACATGCGAACCGTATCGGCGCCGTAGCGGTCAATCAACTCCTGGGGATCCACCACATTTTTTTTCGATTTGGACATTTTCACAATGTTCCCTTCCGTCACTTGCACACCACAACGGGAACAATGGCCGTCCACAACCTCCTTCGGGTAGAGATAACCGTGTTCAGGACACGTCTCGGTGGCCTTGCAGACCATGCCCTGGGTCAATAGGTTGGTGAACGGTTCTTTTATCTTAATGTGTCCCAGATCCTTAAGGACCCGCGTGTAAAACCGGGAATATAACAGGTGCAAAATGGCATGTTCAATGCCGCCGATATACTGATCCACGGGCAACCAGTAGTCCACCCGTTCCGCATCCAGGGGGCCTTCGGTGTAATCGGGGCACGCATACCGGTCGAAATACCATGAGGACTCCACAAAGGTGTCCATGGTGTCCGTTTCACGCCTGGCTTTCCCGTTGCATTTGGGGCAGGTGGTTTCGGTAAATGTGGGATCGAAAGGCAGGGGAGATCCACCATTGGAGCGCAATTCAAGATCCAGCGGCAAAACCACGGGCAGGTCTTCTTTCCTGACCGGAACGATCCCGCAGTCTTCACAATGGATCATGGGGATGGGTGCTCCCCAGTAACGTTGCCGTGAAATACCCCAGTCCCTGATCCGATAATTCACGGTTTTATGACCGATACCATTGTTTTCAAGGTAATCGGCGATACTGTCCAAAGCCTCGAGATTGCCCTGCCCATCAAAAGGCCCCGAGTTTACCAGGATGCCGCGAGCCACATAGGCTTCCATCATACTTGATTCATCCAGGTCGGAATCTTCCGGTTTAATGACCACCCGAAGCTTTAAATCATATTTCTTGGCAAACTCGAAATCTCTCTGATCGTGGGTGGGAACCGCCATAATGGCGCCGGTGCCGTAGTCAAAAAGGACAAAATTGGCCACGAAGATGGGGATTTCCTCCCGGGTCACCGGGTTCAAGCAGTATCTTCCGGTAAAAACACCTTCCTTGGCGGTGAAATCGGCGGTCCGCATGATGCTGTCCATTTTGAGCGTTCGATCCACAAAATCAAGGACTTCTTTTTCCTGGGACAGTCCCTCGATAATGGTCCTCACCATGGGGTGCTCAGGCGCCAGACACATGAACGTGGCGCCATAGAGGGTGTCCTGACGGGTAGTGAAGACTTCAATGGCATCATCGCCTTCACCCACCATGGGAAACCGTATGGCAGCGCCATAACTTTTTCCGATCCAATTTTTCTGCATGCTCATGACCCGGTCAGGCCAGCCCGGAAGCTTTTCACAATATGCAAGCATGTCATCGGCATAGTCGGTAATCTTGAGAAACCAGCTGTTCATCTCTTTGATGTTGACTTCAAGTTCAGGGTGCCGCCAACAGCAACCGTCTTCAACCTGCTCGTTGGCCAGAACCGTCTGGCATTTCTCACACCAGTTCACGTGGGTTTTCTTGCGATAGGCAAGCCCCTTTTCGTACATTTCGAGAAAAACCTGTTGCTCCCACCGGTAATACTCCGGGTCGCAGGTGGCCAGTTCCCGATCCCAATCGTAGCTGAACCCCATCCGTTTCAGTTGGGTTTTCATGGCATCGATATTTTCATAGGTCCAACGGGCCGGATGGGTATTGTTTTCAATGGCGGCGTTTTCCGCCGGCATGCCGAATGCGTCCCACCCCATGGGATGAAGCACATTTTTCCCGCACATCTTCTTGTACCTGGCAACCACGTCGCCGATGGTGTAATTTCTCACATGGCCGATATGAATTTTGCCGGACGGATAGGGGAACATCTCCAGAAGATAATATTTTTCTTTTTGAGGGTCTTCTTTCGCTTTAAAAACGCCTTGTTTTTCCCAATGGGTCTGCCATCTGGGTTCCAGTTCCAGAGGATTGTATTTCATGTTGCCTTTTCCTATGTTTTCAGGTTCTGTGGTATCGTCCATATTCTGGTCTGTGTCCGGGTGGAATACGCCGGCTGCTTCAATGTCGATGCTGTTATAGATATTGTCCAACACACCGTTGATATACCGGCCGGAATCTTCGCCGCCGAATCGCTTGCCGATTTCAACGGCCTCATCAAGGGAAACTCTGGGGGGAATATCCTTCAAGAACATCATTTCATAGGTTGCCAGCCTGAGAATAATTCGATCCAGCCGGGCCATTCTTTCCAGTCGCCAATGTTTGGATGAACCACTGATGAACCTGTCCAGATAGGTCTTTTTGTCGCAGACGCCCAGCGCCAGAAGTTTGGAGAAATCCGTCACGGATTCCGCCATTTCGAAATTCTCGCTGATGAGACGAAATGCTTCCAGCGGATCATCATCGCTATATTCCAAATGAAAAAGGACCTGAACCGCCAGTTCACGGGCCCTTCTTCGTTCACCTGTAAAATGCTTCATGGTTTCCTATGCAGTGGGACTTGAATGGTCAGATTTCCCCAGAAACGCTTATGCGGAACATTATATAAACGGCATCATCACGAAAGTTCTTTGAACAGACTGACCATTTCAACAGCGGCCATTGCCGATTCAAACCCCTTGTTTCCAGCCTTCGTACCCGCACGTTCGATGGCCTGTTCAATGGTATCAGTTGTGAGAACACCAAAGGATATGGGAACGCCCGTATCCAGGGATACACTGGCAATTCCTTTGGACACCTCATTTGCAACGTAGTCGAAATGGGATGTTGCTCCCCTGATGACCGCGCCCACACAGATGATGGCATCATAATGGCCGCACAACGCAAGTTTTTTGGCCACCACGGGCATTTCGAAGGCCCCGGGCACCCAGACCACGGTGATGTCTTCCTTTGCGGCATCGTGCCGGAACAGTGCATCGATGGCCCCTTCCATTAATTTGCTCGAAATAAACTCGTTAAAACGACTCGCAATAATGGCGAACCGCATCCCCTTTGCAATGAGTTGACCTTCTATAATGTTGACCATCAGGTCCTCCTTGTTTTGGGCAGGCACAGGGGTTAACCTTACGCTGCGCCTACCTTATCTAAAAGATGCCCCAGTTTCTGGCATTTGGTTGACAGGTATCGGACGTTTTCCGGTTTTGGGACGCACTCGATGGGGACCCGGCTTGCCACTTTCAGCCCGTAACCTTCAAGACCCACAATTTTTTTGGGATTATTGGTAATCAATTTCATTTTCCGGACCCCCAGGGACACAAGAATCTGTGCACCGACACCGTAGTCCCGCAAATCCGCGGCGAACCCCAGTTCCTCGTTGGCTTGAACCGTATCAAACCCCTGGTCCTGAAGGGAATAGGCTTTCAGTTTGTTGGCCAAACCGATCCCCCGGCCCTCCTGTTGAAGATAAAGGATGACACCCCGGCCCTCTTCCTGCACCATGGTCATGGCCCTTCTCAATTGTTCACCGCAATCACAGCGATAGGAATTGAAAACATCTCCCGTGAGGCATCCCGAGTGAACCCGAACCAGGACGTCCATATCCGAACCGACATCTCCTTTTACCAGGGCCATGTGTTCGTAATCATCAATGTCATTGACAAAAGCAATGGCCCGGAAGTCTCCGTAGGGCGTGCGGAGGGTGGTTTCAGCCCCCCGCTGAACAAAAGATTCCGTTCGCATACGGTAGGAAATAACATCCGCCACGGAAGCGATCCGGATATGGTGTTCCCGGGCAAATTCCTTGAGGTCCGGAAGCCGGGCCATGGACCCATCATCCTTCATGATGCCGCAAATCACAGCGGCCGGCTTAAAACCCGCGAGCCGTGCCAGATCCACAGACCCTTCAGTCTGTCCTGTCCGGAACAGAACCCCTCCCCTTCTGGCACGCAGGGGGAAAACAAAACCCGGTTCAATCAAATCCTCCGGTACGGCATCATCTTTAACAGCCGTCAAAATGGTGTGCGCCCGGTCAGCGGCGCCCATTCCCGAACGCATCCCCTGGGCAGCGGCGATTGAGACCGTGAAGGCCGTTTTGTAGGGCGAACGGTTGTCCTGGACCATCTGCTTAAGACCCAGTTTTTCAACGATGGGAGGATCCAGCGCCAGACAAATGAGGCCCCGGCCGTATCGGGACATGAAATTGATGGCTTCCGGCGTCACCTTTTCAGCCACCATGGTCAGGTCCCCTTCGTTTTCTCGATCCTCGTCATCCACAAGGATAATCATTTTTCCCTGTTTCAAATCTTCGATAGCTTCTTCAATTGTGCTGATGTCCATGTTTATCAATTCCGTATTCTAGAGGGGCCAAATCCGTATTTTAAAAGGGTCTCAAGCGAAACGCCTGAAGACTTTCCATTTTCCCGTTCCGACTTTTGTGTGAAAAGCAGCTTCTCCACATATTTTCCAATTAAATCTGTTTCCACATTGACCGGATCGCCGACATTTTTTTTCAATAAGGTTGTTTGCGTTCCCGTGTGGGGGATGATGTTTACCTCAAAAACCCCATTTTCACAAGCATTAACGGTTAAACTGATACCATCTACCGCAATGGAGCCTTTTTCGATGATATAGCGCGACAGTGCTTCCTCGATTTCGATTTTCAAGGCCCAGGAAGTGTTGTGTGCCTCCTTTTTGAGGATTTTTCCCATGCCATCCACATGCCCCAGCACCAGGTGTCCCCCAAGACGGTCGGACAAGCGCAGCGCCCGCTCCAGGTTGACGAATTCACCCTGGTTTAATAACCCCAGGGTGGTTCTCCCAAGGGTCTCACCTGAAACATCCATGTAAAGGGTATCCCCTTCCATTTTGGACACGGTGAGGCATGCACCACTGACCGAAACACTGTCTCCCAATCTGCAGTTGCGCATTTCAAACAATGGAGAAACAGAAACCTGCATATGATCCTGCAAGCGACGTATGCTTTTTATCCTGCCCAACCCTTCAGCCAACCCGGTAAACATTGGCAATCTCCCTGGTTAATCCATCAACCCGCATGTTTTCAAATTCCAAGGTGCCCGGTTTATATTACATGATCCCCAGGCACGGTTAAAGTATGCCTCGAAACTCCTTGTGTCAAGCGGTCAATTCAAGTCGAGAGCGACTTTCAAAGCTTCAGTACCTGAGGCTCGATCAAAGGCCCCTTTTGCCTGTTTAACGGGATAGGAAGCCGAAGATCCGCACTGATCCACAATCCCCACGAACTCATGCCCGAGGACCCCTTCGAACTGCTGATACCCATTTAAAATTTCCATATCCGTGCCGCATATCCCGGCAAATTGCACCCGGATCCGCGCCCAGTCTTTCGGAATTTCAGGGATGGGAAATTTTTGTGAGAACCGCAGTTGGCCGTCAAAAACCACGGCCCGCATGAATTTGGAGCTTGATTGATTGTTGTTGATCACAGCCGTTATTCAACCTGTAAGCGCTTCCCTCTGACCCTGTTTCGCCCATCGTTCTTGGCCTGATAAAGGGCCTTGTCCGCGCAATCGATGATGGCTTTGTGGGTCGTTTTGAGATTGTGTGGGGAGGGAACGAAGCCCACAACGCCGAAACTGGCGGTGATGCGTATCGCTGTACCATTATGTGAGGAGACGCTTTCAGAGACGAACCTGCGGAGTCTTTCCGTAGACGACATGGCACTCTCAAAGGTCGTCTCTGGTAAAACCATCAGGAACTCCTCCCCGCCGTAGCGTGCCACCCAATCGACATCCTTTCTCAATCCTTTTCTGATGGTTGCGGCAAAATCCTTGAGGATCAGATCTCCCGCCTGGTGCCCATAAGTATCATTGACGCGTTTAAAATGATCGATGTCCGCCATCACCAGTGAAACGGGCCGAGAGTAGCGCTTGGCGCGGGTGATTTCCTTGGTAAGGTATTCGTCCAGATAGGCCCGGTTGTAACAACCTGTGAGCTTATCCGTGATGGATAGAAGCTTGATTTTTTCATAGGCGTCTTTCAGTGATTTTTCCAGCGCCAGAACACGGAGGGCCGTCTTCAGCCGGGCAATCAGTTCAAAACGGTCAAAAGGCTTTGTCAGGTAATCGTCCGCGCCGGCTTCAAGGCCGACAATGATGTCTTTCTTTGAATCTCTTGCGGTAATGAGGAAAATGAACACGTACCCCTCGGCAGGGGTTTCTCTCACGGCCCGGCACAATTCAAGACCGTCCATTTCGGGCATTCCCCAATCCGTCAGAATGATGGGGAAAAAGCGTTCCTTGAAAACCGTGAAGGCTTCCCGACCATTTTCAGCGGATACGACCTCATAACCCGCCTGGCGCAACGTCTTCTCCATCAGTTTTCGGGAAACGGGGTTGTCTTCAGCAATGAGTATGGGAAAAGCGTTTTTCAAAAATGATATCCCCCGATACCGGTTTGAATTTCAGAGAAAAATCTTTCATGGATATGGCGTGAAATCTACCATAGCTTCGGAATTTTGTTAAGAAGATATTTACCATCAACGAAAAATGGAGTAATAGGGGTAATAAGGAACCATTAACAAATTTGAAACTGGAGCTTCCATATGCGCGAAACATTCTTACCCATAAAGCAGGATATCCCAGGCTTTAATCCGTTTTTCGGCTCATGGGTCTGTCAGGGCGAACTGAATATGGTCGTAGACGTGGGCCCTGCCAATACAGCCGGTCGCCTGGTTGATTCACTGGCATCAATGGGGCTTGAGAGGCTGGACTACATATTGCTTACGCATATCCACATCGATCACGGGGGGGCGCTGGCCCAAGTCCTGACCCGCTACCCCAAGGCCAGGGTCATCTGCCACGAAAAAGGAATTCCCCACCTGGTGGATCCATCCAAATTATATGAAGGGAGTCTGAAAGTGCTGGGGGATCTGGCGCGGACCTATGGTTCGCCGGGGCCTGTTCCCGAAGACAGACTGGTGCCACATACCAAGTATCAAGTTGAAGGTCTGGGCGTGATCGAGACCCCCGGGCATGCCCTTCACCACTTGAGTTTCACCTTCGAGAATAGACTTTATGCCGGTGAAGCCGCCGGAAATTATTTTAAAATTGGAAACCGGGATTACATCCGTCCGGCCACGCCTCACCGGTTTTTTCTGGATGTTTTCATGAAAAGTGTTGACCGTCTCCTGGCCCTTGAAGACCAACCCATCCGATATGCCCATGTGGAAAGTTCTCAAAATTCCCACCGCCTGTTGCGGCTTTTCAAAGACCAGTTGTTGTTCTGGGAGTCACTGGTCGGTGAATCCGTAAGGCATGGGGGAAGGGAATCAGATATCATCCAGAGATGCGTAGAACAATTAATTAAAGCAGACCCCGGCCTTGCGGCTTTTGACCACATGGACGAAGATACCCGCAAGAGAGAAAGAATTTTCATGGCAAACTCCGTTAAAGGGTTTGTGGGGTTCTTGAAAGAGAAATTAAAAGGCGTGACTGAATCATGAAAAACGGCGATTTTTTTGAAAAGGCCAATTTCCGGTCTCTTATTGAGTCTGACGGAACCGATCGCATTCAGGACAAACTGAATGTTATTGATGTGTTCTTAAACACGGAAGAACACATCTCCCTGGAAGAGATGGTGCATCTCTTAGGGGAAAAAGGGTATGAGTTCGATGCGGGCTTTGTCAAACACTGCCTGCACCGCATGGTGGAGCTGGGGTTTGCGCAGCGAAAGCAGTTTGAGGGGCAGCCCATCCGTTATGAAC
>JAERTK010000297.1 GCA_016844935.1 Desulfobacteraceae bacterium
GGCTTTGCCAACGTTAGCGGTAGTGCTTGTCCCGTCATTACTACCGCTACATCCAAAGAAACCCAAAAGACTGACTAAGAGAATACTGATAAAAGTTTTCATTTATTCCCCCTTTGAATTGGGTTTAGGTTGGATACCCCTGGATACACCGCATAAGGCCAAATCGTCACATAATTTTTTTCAACCGCACATCAGACAAAACAAATGAATGGGGACAGGTCGAATTTCTAATGCTATCTGTACCTTAAATTCACCAATTTGTGCATAATCATGAACCCTGCCACCACCCATTTCACGCAAGGCTACCACGTAACGGAAATTCTTACGACCACACATATATGATGATTTCTGAAAAAAGGGTGCCATTTCAGTGCATATATGCTACTTAAAAGTGAATTAATTCACAACATCTGAAAATAGAATAAGAGTGGAGGAAAAATCAATGAAAAAAGTAGCAATTGTAGGTTGTGGTTCGTATATGGACGATGGATATGGGTGCCCCGGGGAGTGGCGATGTCTCAAGGCTGCAGCGCTGGGTGAAGGCAAGTTTGATGAGCCCTCCCAGGTGACGGCTTATGTGAAATGCGAGTGTCCCGGACGAACCCTTGTTCCCGCTATGGGAATGGCCATGAAACTATCGGAAATGAAACCCGACGTGATCCATCTGAGCTCCTGTCTTGTGGGTGCAAAACCGGGATGTCCTTACGGTACGGCTGAAGAGTTTTCACAACTCCTTGAAGAAAAAACAGGCATCAAAGTGATCTCCGGAACCCACGACTATCATTAAAGAACTTCCGGATAATGGGGCTTAAATTGCTCGACGCCTTCAACTGGCTGTTTTGAAGGCGCCGATTTGTGTTTTCAGAGGGCTTTGTTAACCCTACTTCTCCTGCCACACCGGTTTTCTCTTTTCCAGAAATGCGTTGATGCCTTCGGTGGCATCTTCAGTCATGCACAGGGCTGCAAACATTTCATTCGAGTATTCCAATCCTTTTCCGAACTCCATGTCGGACATACCGTAAAAAGCCTGTTTCCCCATTTGAAGGGCCATAGGGCTTTTCTGGGCCAGTTTATCAGCAAGCGCCATGGTGGCTTTTTCCAGATCACCGGGGGATACCACTTGATTTACCAAGCCCCATTTCTCAGCGGTTTCAGCATCAATCATGTCCCCGTTAAACAGCATTTGGAGACAGCGTTTTTTCCCCATGTGTCGGGCCAGTGGAACGGCGGGACCCATGCAGAAAAGCCCAACATTGATGGCTGTTGTGCCGATCTTTGTTCCCTCGGCCACAATGGCCAGATCGGCGGCGGCCAGGAGACCGGCGCCGTTGGCTACCGCAAATCCGTGGACAGAGGCAATCACCGGCTTTTTCATCTTGCCGATCACATGGTTCATTTGTTCCATGAGCCCGACCCAATCCCGGTATTCCTTCTGGGATTTTCCAAAGAACTCCGAAACATCAATGCCTACACTAAAGGCTTTCCCGGCGCCTTTGACCACCACCACTCGAATATCAGCATCGTTTTCCAGTTGAACCAACGCCTGGTTTAACTCCTTTGCCATTTCCGTGCTGAATGTGTTCATTGCTTCCGGACGATTCAGGGTAATCACCCCCACGTGTTTTTCCTGGTCCACCAACACCGTATTGTAAGCCATTTTGAACCCCCTCATGAAAAAATTGATTCTATGTTCAAAACCCACATTTTGCGACCCGGATCAGGTTTGTTTTATTACTTCTATATTTCACGAAAGTCCAGCTCCTCCCACCAAAATGGAAAAAAGCATTGTATAGAAAGGTATTTTGGGATAACCTTAACGTGCTCTTTTCCCATGACGAAAAAATGGAAAAATCGCAGTTGGGCCTATGGTTAAACCCGGCAAGTTGGGGTTGAATCCGGTATGATGCCATTTACCAGATGAAGGGAGGAAACCAATTGGATAAAGCGGTTCAGGGGATTGAAGATTTGACCGGATTTGCCAAACAGGTAATCCAGGAAACCGGAAATGAGGCACTTGCTTATTATGGAAAGGCCAGACCCGGAGAAAGGTTCGATGAAGAATTGGTCACAAAAGCGGAACTCCATCTGATGGAGTTTTTCCAGGACCGCTTAAGCGACCGCTTCCCCGAGCACCAGCTGTTTGCAAACAACCAGGAAGATTTAGGTTACTCCCACGAAGACAAACGGTATCTATGGGTTTTCGATCCTCTGGATGGCGTGGCCAATTTCCAGGGAGGCATTCCGTTATGGGGGATGTCACTGGCGCTGTTGGAAAATTCATGGCCCATTTTTGGCGCATTTCATATGCCCGCAACGGGAGACCTGTTCCATGCTCGTGCCGGTGAGACGGCATTCTGGGGTGAACGGAAAATTCATGCGGCGCCGCCTTCAGAAATCAATGACGAAAGCGTTCTGCTCACTTACGCACGATTTAACCGCCATTATCGCCCCTCCTTTGCTGGCAAGATTCGCAGCTTCGGCTGTACCTCCGCCCATATGTGCTATGTGGCCGCCGGTCGAGCTGAAGCGGCCATCATTGCCCGTGAGACGTTTCAGGATCTGGCTGCGGCGCGTGTGATTATCGAGGCCGCTGGCCTTAAAATCTGCAAAATGGACGGATCAAGGTTTTTCCTTAATGAATACATGCATGGAAAAAAGATTGAGGAACACCTCCTGGTGGTGTCATCCGAAAGCCGGACCCGCATCCATGATTGTCTGAAACCAATCGTTTAGGATTCCGCTTCGTATTCATTCAATTAAAAATTTGATAAATGGTTTTCCGCGATTATATTTACCGGGTCGTGCTCCGTTGATCCACCCGGAGGGGTTCTGTGCGGAGACGGCCCGTAATCAAAAGATTTGAAAGCCATTACCAGAAAAACCCTTCAACAATGGACAGCCAATGAAGAAGATGATTAAGATGAGAGAAATGCTGGACAACCAGAAAGGAATTATTAAACGCGTTTCCGCAACCGGGGATATGGGACGACGGATCAGGGAAATGGGTCTGGTTCCCGAGACCCCCATTCAGATTCGTGGTCGGGCCCCTTTGAAAGATCCCGTGGCCGTTAAAATCAGAGACTACGTATTGACACTCAGGAACAATGAAACTGACAGCATTTTTGTGGAAGTGGAAGAAAGCCCACCAGGCTAAAGTCTTAAATTGATGGAACAGAAAATCATTATCGCCCTATCGGGAAATCCTAACGCCGGAAAAACGACGGCGTTTAACGCCATTACCGGTGCGAGGCAGCATATTGCCAACTATCCCGGTGTTACCGTAGAAAAAAAATACGGGACCGTTCACCATCAAGGCTACGAAATTGAGGTGGTGGATCTGCCGGGGACCTATTCCCTGACGGCGTACTCCATGGAAGAAATTGTGGCCAGGGATTTCGTCATCAACGAAAAGCCGAGGCTGGTGGTGGATATCGTTGATGCATCCAACCTGGACCGGCATCTTTACCTGGCGGTGCAGTTCAAGGAATTGGGGGTCCCTCTGATTTTGGCCCTCAATATGGTGGACGTGGCGGAAAGCCGCGGCATCAAAGTGGACCACCACAAATTATCCGCCCAGTTCGGGGTGCCGGTGGTCCCCATGGTGGCCCGCACCGGCAAAGGCATCACAGACCTCCTGGACAAAGTGGTGGAGGAATCGACGAAAACCCCCGAGTGGATCAACGCTCCCATGAGTTACGGCATCGATATCGACTCGGGCCTTGACCGGATTTCATCCATCATTGAAAAATCCCCCATCTTCGACCAAAAATATCCGGCCCGATGGCGTGCCCTCAAATGCCTGGAAGGGGATCGTCAGATCACGGGTTTATTGAAGAGAGACCCGGAGGCGGGGCGGTCCATCACGGATATCTGTGATGGCATTTCGAAGCACACCATGAATACCCTTGAGGAAGAACCGGAAGCCATCATAGCGGATCATCGATACGGGTATATCGCGGGTATTACCAAAAAAGTCATTAAACGAAAGATTGAACTGCGCCTCAACTTCTCAGACAAAGCGGACAAGATCCTGACCAACCGGTTCCTGGGCCCCGTCATCATGGGGTTTATTCTCTATGGCATTTATTCCTTCACGTTTTGGGGCAGCGAAATGCCGATTCTCTGGTTTGAGATGTTTTTTGATGCCCTCAAGAATCTGGTGACAGCGTTTGTTCCCCCCGGAATTCTGCAGTCACTGATTATCTCGGGGGTTATTGATGGTGTGGGAGGGGTGCTGGGCTTTGTGCCCCTGATCATGTTCATGTTTTTTGCCATCGCCATCATGGAAGATTCCGGGTACATGGCCCGGGTTGCTTATATGCTGGACCGGGTGCTCAGATGGTTCGGGCTCCATGGAAATTCCGTTATGGCGCTGGTGGTGAGCGGCGGTATCTCCGGTGGGTGTGCTGTTCCGGGGGTGATGGCCACCCGCATATTGAAAGACCCTAAAGAGAGAATTGCCACCCTTCTGGTGGTGCCGTTCATGAATTGCGGTGCAAAACTGCCGGTTTACGCCATGCTCATCGGGGCCTTTTTTACAAAGGACAAGGCCCGCATGTTGTTTATCCTGACCCTTATTTCATGGGGTTTTGCGCTTTTTGCGGCGAAATTTCTGAGAGCCACGGTCCTTAAAGGCCCCACCACGCCTTTTGTGATGGAACTGCCGCCTTACCGCGCCCCCACCCTTCGTGGGTTACTGATTCATACATGGGAGAGGACATGGCAGTACATCAAAAAGGCGGGTACCGTTATACTGGCTTTTTCCGTGATTCTCTGGGCCATGATGACCTTTCCGAGACTTTCAGAAGAGCGGATCCAAACATTTGATAATATCCGGGAAGAGACCACCATCGCTTTTCTGAATCAACAGCCTTCTCCCCGGTGGGTCAAAGACAAAGGGGAATTGACGGTGTTGAACCAGCTCTATGACGGCCTCAGTCGAAAAGAAAATATTGAGGACTTGCACCGGCAGCATGAAACCCTTTTGGAAGTGGCACGGGCGGCCCTTTGGCTGGAAAGGGAAAAGGGAAAAGGAGCCGTATCCGAAATTGAGGAGAAATTCCTGGAACTGGGCGCCCGGTTTCTGAAATATCGAGAAAGAATGACGGGTATTGACCGCCTGCAACAGCAGACGGCTTTAAAAAGAACCATGGCGGGGTGGATGGGTACGAAGCTGGAGGTTATTACCCGCCCTTTGGGCTTCGAATACCGGACAAACATCGCTCTGGTGGGTGGTTTTGCCGCTAAAGAAGTGATCATCTCCACCCTGGGCACTGCCTATTCCCTGAGTGAGGTGGATGAGGAAAAGACGGATTCTCTCTCCGAAAAATTAAAAAAGGACCCGGCCTGGAACCCGCTTCAGGCATTTACGCTGATTATTTTTATC
>JAERTK010000298.1 GCA_016844935.1 Desulfobacteraceae bacterium
TCGTAATAACAAATCGAGACGAATAAGTCCCGCACTTTCTCGGTTGCTTGCTGTATTTTTATGTTAAGCTGTCATAACATTGATGATGTTAATTATTTAAAACGACTGAAGGCGAGGAAACTGTTTTGTCCACGTCCCTAAACCTTCAGCTATATATAAATTTCTTGCCCAACACCTAAAACCCAAACCGCGTAATCCGTGCCAAAAAAACCACAATAAGCCAAGTCGTCCTCCATCATCCATCCTTTCACCTTTGACCCTTGACCTTCAATAACGCCAATAAGGAAAGCCTGACCCCCACTATCACTGGAAGACGCCGAAGTGGCAGACTGAAAGCAAAAAGCTAATCCAATTATCTCGGTCCTGCCTTTTAGGGCCTAATGGAAAGGAAAGGTTATCATATCTCGAGCAAGAGCGGGGACTTCAAATCGACACGATCCGGCAACGCTGTCTCGGTTGGTTGCCCCCAAAAAAGCAGATGCCCTCGAAACTGGTGATTCCTTCTTACGATAGTCGGGGGAATCTCATCAGAATAAGGTTCCGCATAGATAAATCAGGTCCCGGGCAAGGACGTTACAGGATCAGTAAAGGCAGTAATCCAAAAGCGCCCTTTCCATTAAACGTGGCTTCTGGTAAACCGATCATAGTTCTTGAATCGGAATTGGATGCGGTTTTGATCGCCCAGGAGACGAGAGATTTTATAGGGATTTTGGGCATGGGAACGACGGCACTAAAGCTCGATAATGTGATTACTGATTATCTCAGACAAAACATTCCGGCTATTCTCATCAGCCTGGATAACGATCAAAGCGGGAGGGAAAAAACAGCTCAGATCATTAAACAATTTCCGCATGCGCTTGATTGGCCTGTACCAAAACGCTATGGAAAGGACCCGGGTGAGGCATGGAAGCATATGTGCCTTCGGAAATGGGTTAAAAGTGGATTAGAGCAATCAGAGAAAAAAAGAAAGTGTTAATCACACGAAAGGGGGTGTTCCTTGGACCAATGATCTAACTGTCAATAATCCGAAAACAGTGACCCTCAGGACAGCATCTGGAAATACCTCTTGAGTGTTCACGATATTGACTGTAGAATCGAAAAATAACGTCTGACATTTACAAGTTTCCAGCGTCGCGTCGCTCCGATTTGAGGGTGTCCGCTTTGCTTTGGAATAGGTGTCCGCTTTGGATTGGAATGGGTGTCCGTAAATTATTGGAATCAGTGTCCGGATTCATCGGAATACACATCCAGCCCAACGACCAATCCAGGCGCCTTCATCAAACCGATCAACAACATACATAAGCCGAACCACATCCGCTTTTTGAATATAACCATTTTTAGCATAAAAAAGCCTACTTTCTTGGAATCAAATAATCAGGCTGGCAGCCGATGTAAGGATCGTAACGTACTCTCAGTGGTAAATCAAAAGGGACCACTTTCATCTGCTCCTTCGGACCGGCAATACGCCCATTTCCACCGTCATGCGCCGCCTTCTGACCCCAGTTCTTCATAAAGAGCCCTTTGCGCCCCCGCCTCCCCATGCACCAGCTTAATCTCCCCGGGCTTTTCACCCATGGCTTCAACCCACGCAATCAAACCTTTCTGATCCGCATGAGCCGAATACCCGCTCAACGCGTGAACGCTTGTTTTGATATCAAATCTTTCCCCATCCAAAACCACATATCCCCCGGGCCTTTTTGAATACTTGAGAATATCCCTTCCAGGCGTGCCCTTTGCCTGATAACCCACAAAAAGGATGTCATTTTCCCCGTTACCAATCCCCGCCTTCAAATGATCGATAATCCTGCCGCCCGTGCACATGCCGCTGCCTGCAATAACAATAGACGGACCCTCCAGCTCCAGCAGCGTCTTATGATCCCGGAACCTCTCCACGGAATAAAGATTCTTAAAATCAACAGGATGATCCCCTTTTCCCTTCAGCTCCTTTGCCTCCTTATCCCAGTATTCGGAAAGACTTGAATAAATCTTTGTAATTTCAAGACCCAGTGGAGAATCAATAAAAACAGGCACATTTGTCCCGATCCTGTCCAACTCATATATCAGTTCCTGAGTTCGTCCCAGGGAAAATGCGGGAATGTAAACGATCCCGCCATCATCCAAAGCCCTGTCAAGGATCTTTCTCAGGACTTCAATTCTGCTTTTTCGTCCCTCGTGATTCCGGTCGCCGTATGTGGACTCCAGAATCAGCAAATCGCAGGGTTCAGCAATATCGGGATCACAGAGAATCGGGGTATCCTTAGCCCCCAGATCCCCGGAAAAAACAATGGCGAAACCATCAGGGAGTTCAAAACGGATAAAACAGGAGCCCAGAATATGCCCGGCACGGCCAAGCCTGAACTGAATCCCTCTTTTCAGGGAAAAGGTCTCCCGGTACTCAAAACCCCAGGAAAGGTCATCAATGGTTTTTAAAATCCTTGTCGCCCGCTGCTCAGTCTTACTTTCCTCACCCTTTTTTTCACTCCAAGATCATTTTCTTGTACACGGTTTTTTTCGATCCCCTGTATTTTTCTAACCGGCCCTCGTTGGGTTGATTAGCGATGACAAACTGATTCCCAATGCGATTAAAAAGGCCT
>JAERTK010000299.1 GCA_016844935.1 Desulfobacteraceae bacterium
CCCTAATCGTAGAGAAAACCGTGTAGCCAGGAGGTTTCCCTGGCGCCTTTTAATTCTTTAATCTTGTCCTTGCATTGCCTGACGTGTTCAAGGGCCTGATAATACTGTCCCACGTCGGGATAATTGGCGATCAGGTAAAGATATCGGTCCATGGCGGGCTGGTAATACCCTTTCTTGAAATAGAAATTCCCCACATAGAGTTCATGCTCCGCCAGCTTGACGTAGCATTCCCGCACCTTTCTGCGGGCCTGTTCCGTATGATCGCTTTTCCGAAACCGTTTGATCAGCCGCTCAAATTCCTCCCTGGCTTTGAGGGTATTGGACTGGTCCCTGTCAATGGCGGCTGATTTATTGAAAAAGCACATCCCCTGTCGATAAATAACATAGGGCACCTTTTTGTTTCTGGGGTGCATTTTTTCAAACTCAGCGTATTCGTCGCGGGCCTCATCGTACTGTGCCCTCTCGTAAAGGGCATCCGCCATTTTCAATTCTGCAGTAATGGCAAAGGCGCTGTAAGGGTATCGATCCTTGATTTGCTGAAATGTCTCGATGGATTGTTCAAACCGACCCGCATTAAAATCCTCCATGCCTTCACTCATAATCTCTGCCGGTGTCGCTTCGTCTTCAGACCCGAACAGATCATGCCAGAGGGAACAGCCGCTCAAAAGAAACAGACAGCAGATGCCCACTAACATCAAGTCCAGCAACGCCCATTTGGATTGTCTCATTTTCATCGTCACGCTCAATGACCTTCAATAAACCGTTCAGCGGCGAAAGCGGCCGTGGCGCCGTCCCCCACGGCGGTGCTCACCTGCCGCAGCATCTTGGATCGAATATCACCCGCTGCAAACACACCGGGAATGGATGTTTCCATATTGTCGTCCGTTTTCACGAAACCGAAATCATCGAAGTCGAACGGCAGGTCGGCCAGCAGATCATTGCTGGGGTCGTACCCGATAAATACAAATACCCCTTCAACGGGAAGGGTGGATAATTCTTCCGTTTTGACATTTCTAAGCTCAACCCCTTCAACGCCCGCCTGCCCCAGGATTCGGGTCGGTACCGAATCCCATATGAGGTTCACTTTTTCAGCGGCTATGACACGTTCCTGAAGCAGTTTTGTGGCCCGCAGCTCATCCCGCCGGTGCACCAGGTGAACACAACTGGCGAACTTGGTCAGAAACAACGCTTCTTCCACGGCCGTATCACCCCCGCCGATGACCGCGACCTCCTGGTCCCTGTAAAACGGCCCGTCGCATGTGGCGCAATAAGAAACGCCTTTTCCAATCAGAAGGCCTTCCCCTTCGATCCCCAATTTGCGGGGCGATGCACCGGTGGTCAGGATCAAGGCTTTTGTTTCCAAAGCCTCTTTATTCGTATGGACTACCCTTTTCTCCGGCGTCAATTCAAGGCGGATCACTTCTTTTCCCTCAACTTTCAGGCCAAAATTCTCCGCCTGACGCTTCATTCGATCCACCAGTTCAAACCCTGAGAGACCTTCCGGGAAACCCGGATAATTTTCAACAAAATCCGTTGTAAGGATCTGCCCCCCCGGCGCCAGTTTTTCAAGCAGGACAGTTTTGAGGCGGGCCCTTGATGCATATAAACCCGCAGTGAGACCCGCAGGTCCGGCGCCGATGATGATAAGATCTTCCATTGTTTTTGAAAACTCCCGAATAAAAAAACCCGCCCCTTCCTTTTTGGGCAGGCTGCGGTCTGTTTCATCCTCTTTTAGAGGAGCTTATTGAGTTCCTCTTCAAGGTGGCTCTTGGGATGGGCACCCACAATGGTTTGAAAGACTTCACCGTCTTTAAAAAGGATGAGGGTGGGGATATTCCTGATACCGAATCGTGTGGGCGTCTCACGATTACTGTCCACATCCATTTTGGCGATCTTCACCTTACCTTCATACTCCTTCGCCAATTCTTCAACTGTGGGCCCTACAATTTTACAGGGACCGCACCACTCAGCCCAGAAATCAACCATCACCGGCAGCTCCGACTTGATAATTTCCTGCTCAAAATCCCCATCCGTGACCTGCAATACATCACCCATCATTTATCTCCTTCCGATCTTACCTGGCCCGGTCGGCCTTTCCGTATTATCCGATTATTAACTTTCAGATTCTTCCAACACTTTTTTCAGATTCTTCTCGATGGTCACCGGCACAGGCCCGGAATTCCGATAAAGCGAGAGCACCTGGTAGGGAACTTTGATCTTTTCCGTTACCGCATCCCAATCCATCCCTTTTTCTTCTACCTGGCTCATCAAATCAATCAGTCCTTGAGAATTCATTTCATTCCTCCCTAATTCCTCTCTATTTCTTTTTAGATGGCACCAGATCCGGGGGATATGCAAACTTCGGATTTAATGCATAGGTCCAGGGGAGCCCCCACCATTGCCACCCATAGTGTCGTCTGTGATTAAAACTATGAATTTTATTCCTTTTCGCGAGCTGACGGTAAAACTTGTTTTTGTGGTTGTCCTCAAAAACCGGAAACTCGGCGCCTTCAAAACCGTCTTCCACTTCATAGGCTTTTTTGAACCCGGCATCCAGAAGTTCTTTTGCCGCAAGCGCGCCCCTCGTGCCATCCCTTGAGAGAATCAGCAGGTTGTCCGTCTTTTTAAAGACCTTGCTGATCTCTTTTAAAAACGCCCTGTTCTTTTTGTTCACGCCATATTCATACTGACCATCTTTCTTCTTGAGTTTGCCGGTCCACAACAGGTACGGGAACAGATAAGCATTGATGGGGTGGCCAACGAACTGATATTCAGCCCTTGTCCTTACATCAATAAGGTAGGTGTCGGGAACCGTATTCAGCATATCATACGCTTCAATGCTCAATATGCGTTTGGGCGCCTCAGCAAACGCGCCCCCGGTGAAAACCAGCAGGAGCACCAGGCCGAAACCGGCAAAAAAAACTTTTCCGTTCATTGTGTTATCTTTTCGAATATGACCCGCATCCGTTGATCAGTAGATTCGCTATAAAACTTGAGTCTAAACAAATAATCCAGTACCGTATGTTTGTCAATGAAAAATCCTTTCTCTGGCCATGGGCCATGGATCTCAAATACAGCATCTGGAGGAAAAGAATGGCGGCAAGCAAAGTATATTTTTCGGACCTCAGGACCACTTTTAAAGAGAATATTTTTCAAAAATTGAACCGGCTGCTGGATGCGGCCAAAATGGATGATGCGGTGACCGAAAGGGGTCTGGTGGCCATCAAACTGCATTTTGGTGAAAAGGGAAATTCCGCCTTTATTCGCCCCACCTTTCTAAGGACAATGGTGGACCGGGTTGAAGGGTTGGGAGCAAGTCTATTCTTGACCGACGCCAATACCCTCTACGCGGGAACCAGGGGCAACAGCGTTTCCCACCTCCATACCGCCGTTTCAAACGGGTTCGCATACTCGGTGGTCAAAGCACCCGTCATTATCGCCGACGGGATTCGAGGCGCTTCCTACAAATCGGTTGAAATCAATCAGGCGTTTATCCAAACGGCTTATATCGCAAGGGATATCGCCGAAGCCGATGGTTTGATCAGTGTCGCCCATTTCAAGGGGCACGAACTCTCCGGTTTTGGCGGAACCATCAAAAACTTAGGCATGGGGTGTGCTTCCAGAAAGGGAAAAATGGCCCAGCACTCTGAATTATCCCCAAAGGTCAAAAAGAAAAAGTGCGTGGCTTGTGGGGACTGCGTGCATCATTGCGCCAGTAACGCCATTTCTCTTATGGATAAAAAGGCATCCATCAATTCTGAAAAATGTGTGGGCTGCGGTGAATGCATCCTCATCTGCCCCAACGGGGCCATCGATGTCCGTTGGGATGCGGACATCCCCCTTTTTCAAAAAAAGATGGCGGAATACACCCATGCTGTCCTCAAAGGGAAAGAAGAAAGATCTTTTTTTCTGAATTTCCTGACGGATATTTCCCCTGCATGCGATTGCTATGAGCACAGCGACGCGCCCATCGTTCATGATGTGGGCATTGTGGCATCAAAAGATCCCGTTGCCATCGACCAGGCTTCCGTGGATCTGGTTAACCAGCAGCCCGGAACCACGGCATCATGCCTCAAGGAAGGCTTGAAACCGGGGGAAGATAAATTCCGTGCCGTATATCCCAAAGTCGACTGGACCATTCAACTGGATCATGGGGAACATATCGGGCTGGGCAACCGCGAATATGAGTTGATTACGATTTAAATCAGGGGATTGGCCTTTTTTTGCGGGGCCTGCTTGTGTTTGTTCACTGCATATGCTATGAGTCATCCGTTTTTGAAGATGTAAATTAAGGAGAAAGTAATGGATATAACAATTACGGCGGCAACGCCCGACCAACTGAAAACAAAGCCGGCGGATGAATCTCAACTGGGCTTTGGTGATATCACAACGGATCACATATTCCTGATGGATTATGACGCTTCAAAAGGATGGTTCAATCCACGCATTGAACCTTACGGCCCCCTGACCATTGATCCAGCGGCCATGAGCCTCCATTATGGACAGGAAATTTTTGAAGGTCTTAAAGCTTACGGAATAGCAGATGATGGCATCGGGCTTTTCAGGGCCAATGAAAATTTTGAGCGGCTTAATCGTTCCGCCACCCGTCTCTGCATGCCCGAGGTGGATATCCCAAAGGCCATGGAAGGGATGAAACAATTGATTCTCCTGGACAAAGGCTGGATTCCAAGGAGCCCCGGGACTTCACTTTACATTCGGCCCACCATGATTGCCACGGAGCCGCACCTGGGTGTTCGTCCTTCCAACAACTATCTATTCTTCATTATCATCGGTCCGGTGGGGGCCTACTACAAAGAAGGGCTGAATCCGGTTAAGATTTATGTGGAAGACTTTTTTGTGCGGGCAGCCATCGGCGGCACCGGTGAAGCCAAGACAGCAGCCAATTACGCGTCTAGTCTTCTGGCTGCCGAAGAAGCCAAGAAAAAAGGTTTCACCCAGGTGCTCTGGCTGGATGCGGCGGAACGGAAATATATTGAAGAAGTGGGCACCATGAATATGTTCTTCCGCATTGACGACGAAGTGATCACGGCGCCGTTAAACGGCAGTATTCTGCCCGGGGTCACAAGGGATTCCGTCATTCGAATCGTCAAAGACTGGGGCATCAAAATGACGGAGAGATCCCTTCCCATTGATGAAGTGATCGCGGCGGCTGAGGACGGCAGGCTTCAGGAGGCCTTCGGCACCGGTACAGCGGCTGTGATTTCCCCGGTGGGACAGATCACCTTCAAGGGTCACGATTATGTGGTGGCCGGTGGCAAAATGGGAGAATTGAGCCAGAAACTCTACGATGAAATCGTTGACATTCAGTACGGCCAGAAACCCGACCCATATGGATGGGTTGCGCGGATTGAATAGTTCAAAATGGCAAGACTGTCCCATTAATGCCTGCCCCGGATAAAGGGTAGCCCCTCCCAAATTCTCACCGTAGAACAGGGAGGGCGCCCCCCCCTCTTCAAACAGGTACATCTATGGAAGAGCCGGCCTGTGGATTGAACGATGTGCCGACATTCTGTTTATCGGCTTTGGTGTGAAATTGGCCATGAGCAAATGACGGGCGCATGAAACGAGACACCCATTGGACACCGATCTTCCAAACCAGGAGGAAAAGGCGTGACAGCTTTCACCTCAAATCGCATTTACTTTCTGACCCCAAATATTAACATCGCCTAGAAAATGATCCCCATATAAACCCATAAGCGGATTATAGGGTCTATATACGGACAATTCTTCTCTTGACAAGCTGATGAATGCTCATTATATATGGTTCACAGAAAGACCATTAACGTCTTTCTTGATCCATATGCGAACCAAAAGAAAAAATAATGCCAAAGTCCATCACACGCACCTACTCACGCTATAGCCGCGATGCGGCTGTCTTGCTCGGTGCCTTGATCCGCGAAGGGCGTAGCGAGCGCAAGCTCACCGCCCAGGAATTGGCTAACCGCGCCGGTATTTCTAGAGGACTGATGCAACGCATCGAAAAAGGCAACCTCAAATGCGAAATCGGAGTCGTTTTCGAAGTGGCAACCCTTGTTGGCGTCAAGCTGTTTGATGCCGATGAAAGCACGCTGACGAAATTCCTGACTCATACCAAGGAAAAACTGGCGCTCCTGCCAAAGACTGTTCGTAAGAAACAAAAAGCGGTGCGAGATGACTTCTAACAAGGAGAAAGAGGCCTTTGTCTGGATATGGCTGCCGGACGAAACCGAGCCTGTCGTGGCCGGACGGCTTGAAGCTGACAACGGCAATATTCTCTTCAACTATGGTAAAAGCTACCTGGATCGTATCGGTGACAGCAATCCTGCCATTGCGATTTATGAACCCGAATTACCGCTAAAACCTGGGGTGCCGCCCTTGTCCGAGGGCTTGACCATGCCCGGCTGTATCAGGGATGCCGCGCCCGATGCGTGGGGCCGGCGTGTGATTATCAACAAAAAGTTGGGGCTGAAGGGAGCAGGTACGGATACAGCCGAGCTGGACGAACTGACCTACTTGTTGGAGTCCGGCTCGGACCGGATCGGTGCGCTCGATTTTCAGCGCTCCCCTACGGAATACATGCCGCGTACCGCTAATAACGTCAGTATGGAAGAATTGATTGAATCCGCGGAACGGGTCGAAAAAGGCATGCCCCTCACACCGGAACTGGATCAGGCTTTGTTCCATGCCAGTTCTATCGGTGGTGCTCGTCCTAAAGCCTTAATTCAAGACCAGGGCAAAAAATACGTGGCCAAGTTTTCATCCGGTACCGATCTGTACAGCGTCGTCAAAGCTGAATTCATCGCCATGCGGTTGGCTGAATTGGCCGGGCTGAATGCTGCGCCGGTAAAGCTGAAAAAGGCGGCCAAAAAAGACGTACTCTTGATCGAGCGCTTTGACCGCGTGCCAAAAGGTGACAAGTGGGCACGAAAAGCCATGGTTTCCGCTCTAACCCTGTTTTGCCTTGATGAAATGATGGCGCGGTACGCCAGTTATGAAATTTTCTCCGAAATTATTCGCCACCGTTTTACCGATCCAAAAGCGACGCTGAAAGAGCTGTTCTCTCGGCTCGTCTTCAATATTCTGTGCGGCAATACCGACGATCATGCGCGGAACCATGCGGCGTTTTGGGACGGTAAAATGCTGACACTTACCCCCGGCTATGACATTTGTCCCCAAGGCCGCACAGGCAATGAAGCTTCACAGGCCATGCTCATATGCGGCGACAACAATCTAAGCCAACTCAAAACGTGCCTTGAGACCGCACATAACTTCCTTCTTTCCAAGGAAGACGCCCGCGAAACATTCGGTAACCTGACAGCCGCAATCGAAAAGCATTGGGAAGCCGTCTGTGAAGAAGCTGAATTGAATGAAGTGGATCAGAAACTCCTTTGGAGACGGCAGTTTTTAAATCCCTTTTCGGTTGAACAATAGGTCTTATTTTTGAAAGTGGGGGGAAATGAAACAGTCGCCAAAACCGGTGCCACGATCATTGCCCATGAGAACGTACGCAAACGTATGGGTATGGAAAACAATATGAAGATGTTTAAGGCCAAAATCCCCCCGCACCGAAGACGGCACGGCCGCTACTCACCCATACAAAAGAAGTGGCACTCCACATCAATGGGGAAGATGTCAGGGTCTTTCACATGGCTCCCGGACATGAGGATACTGGGCCCGACCCGCGGGCCGCCAGGGGCATCCCATAATGCCCCGGCACAAGGGTTTACGCCCCTTCCGTTTATATTTTCGGTTTTGCGTGATCAAAATCAGGAGAAATCAGTTCCAAAACCGCCCCAGGCAGCCAGCCACGTTTCTTGTCCGGCAGACGAATGAGTCGCCATCCGCCCTCCTCACGTTCCTGCTCCACGATGGCCCCTTCATGCAATTTAAAGAGGATGGTGTCCCCCTCATGGGGGCCCGCCAGGACCGCCACTTCTTTTTCCAGAATAACGGCCCGATGGTCATCATGGGCCTGGACCCATTTCATCCCGAGAGAAAGCCCCGTTATCATCCAGAGGCACAGAACCAGCAGGAATGTATAGAAAAGCCATTCGGCCCTGCGAAACAACCGGATCAACAGCGCGGTAAAAAGCAGCAGATTCAGTATGGCAAAGCACCAGAACAGTTCGCTCTGGCTGACTGACGGCAACCAGAAAAACGCCATGCTGAAAAATCCCCGTGAAGGCGGAATGGCATCCACCACCTGATCCCGGGCGTGGGCCAGGTTGAAGTTGAGATCCGCATCCCGGGGCATGGTAATATGAGCCCGCTCATAGGCCAGAATGGCCCTGCCCAACTGATTCATCCTGAAATAACCGTTCCCCAGGTTGTACTGGATGCGGGGCACGTCATGACCGCTCCTGATCAACTGCCGGTAGCCCTTGACCGCTTCCTGAAATTTACCTTCCCCATATGCCCGATTGGCCCCATAGAAAATTTCCTCCCATGCCCTCTGATGGTCCCGGGCAAAGGCCGACGGCACCGGGAAGACGGCTGTCAGGAAATAAATGACGGGCAACAGGAAACGATATTTCACCGCAGCTCCTTTTCAATCTTTTTAATAATTTCCAGAATGTCTCTGGATGCTGATCCGCAGGCGGCCTCCCCACCGGTGTAGATACGACCCTCAAGATCCCCCAGAACGTCTCGAAGTCCTGCTGCCGTATCCGGGTGAACCCCTTTTTCCATCAACAGCCTCGACACATCGGCAGGCGTCAGTGATCCAAGGGATAACTGAAAACGATCGTTCATGTAATCCCGAACGGCGGTCATCAACCCGTGGGCATCCTTTTCGTTACCACGGCATTCTTTCTGAAAAACACGGGACGCCTTCCTGGCCCGTTGAGCATAAAGGGCCTGATCCGACTTCCTGTTTAACCTTGAACCCAGAAAAACCATCGCATAAACCAAAAAGGGCGTCATCAGTATGGCCCAGCAAAGAGGGTTTCCTGGGCCCATTGTTTTTGGTGAGAACCAACCCCGGGCCACCAGCCCCGAAGTCGACGTATAGATGGGAAGAATGTCATGCCCGATTTCTTTGACTTCCTGTTTGGCGGGCGGACCGGTTTCTTTTGAATTTTCCCCTCGGGGGGTTGTTACGAGGGTTTCTTTTTCCCCGGGCAGGACTTTAAGCACCAGCGGCTGCGTCCTTTGGGACCCGTAGGCTTCGGTTTGGGGGTCGAAATAATGAAGGGTAAATGGGGGTATGGTGTAATTCCCCTCCGCATCCGGCACCAGGGCCCATTTCATGGTCTTGCTTCCGGTCAGGCCATGGGCACCGGCCCGGGTTTGAAACACCGGCTCATCCGCATAGATTTTCAGATGGTCCAACGCCGGCATTTCCAGATCCGGCAGCCGGTTAACATTGCCGTTGCCGAAAAGACGAAGGGTGAGGGTCACCGAATCCCCCACCCGGGTCTCACGATCGGAAAGGGAGTCCTCAATTTTAAATTGCCCCACCAGGCCGCTGAAACCGGAAGGCTTATCTTTTTCGGGAAAGGGCAGAACTTCGAGAGCAAGGGGTTCGCTGGAAACGGTCATGGGCCGCCCACTCCTTAGCGCTCCGCCGAAAAACGGATCGTCAAACAGACTCCTGCGCGTTCCTTTTCGAGCACTGTAAACCGTCAACCCCATGCGGGCAGGCGGGATACGAAAACTTCCGGCCTTAAGGGGCATCACCCCATAGGAAACCTCCAGGACCCGGTAGGAAACCCCCTGGTAAACCGCCTGGGACTCTTTTGGTTTTTCCAGCTGTCGAAAGGTGAGGTCATCGGTCTCGGGTAGATCCAGTGAGATATCACTCACATTCGTGCGCAAATACAACTTCAGAATGTAGGGAATTTGCTGTTCCACATAACCCTTTTGAGATTCCAGGGTCGCCGTGAGGAAAACAGGACCTTTTTCCGATCCCGATGCGTCCCCCCCGGCCTTCACTTTGAGTGTGGCCACATTGCTTCTAAATGTCTTTCCGCCCACTTTAATTTTGGCGGGTCCCACCCGGAACACACCCTTTTTTTTGGGTTGGAGGTAGTAAGTATAGTCCACGCCGGAATGATACCGGCCATTTAGAATTTCAACCCGGCTGGCACTCCCCCCTTTTGTTACGTGAAAGGGCTCAAGCCCCTCAATAACCGGAGGGGCGTCACTCTGCCTGACCCCGGATACACGCACCTGTAACTGAATGGAATCCGCAGGGACGGCTTCCTGGTGATCCAGGTTCAACATCACCGAAACCTCTGCACCCACTGCCTGAACCCCCGGGATCAACAGGGAAAGAAACATCAGGAAACCGGCAAATTTTTTCATGTCACCAGTCCTTTCCCGACGGGTTTCCCTGGCCTTCGGCTTCGGGTACCTGAAATTTCAAGAATCGCGCCCGATCCTCCTTGATGTTATCCAACAACGCCTCGGCTTTCTGTTTCTGCATCCGGGCCACAGGGGCTTGCTCGGGTTTCTGGGTTTCAGGTTTTTGAGATTCGGATTCGTTTTTCTGCTGCGGTTTCTGGCCGCCGGCATCCTTTGGGTCTTTTTCAGCCCCCTTTTCCTTTTTCTGATCCGGCTTCTTCTGTTGCTGATTCTCGGAAGATTTATCCTGCGATCTCTTTTTCTCCCCTTCCTTTTCCTTACTTTCCGAATCGTCTTCCTTCTTTTGATCCTTTTGTTGCTGTTGTTTCTTTTTTTCTTCCTCCTTTTTTTTCTGCTTCTCCAGTTCCCTGAGGGTTAACTCCAGGTTAAAGCGCGCGTTTTCGTTGGCAGGTTCCAACACGATGGCCTGTTGGTAGTATTCCCTGGCCGAAGCGAAATCCCCTTTCTTAAAGGCGGCATTACCCAGATTAAACACCGCTTTTACCCGGGTTTCCGGATCGTCGGTGCGTTTTAAAACACTGGAAAACGCCGCCATGGCACCCTTGAAATCCGAAGATTGGTAATCAGCACAACCCCGGTTGTAGCGGTACCGGATATCCCGGGGGTTATCCATGTCCTGATCGGCGTACAACTTGGCGGCTTCGGAAAAACGTCCCTGCTCATAGAGCTGGTCCGGGTCTTCGTTGCATTCCCCCTTGGCAGAAAACAGCAACAGCAATAAAATGGAAAACAACATCGGCATTTTCCGTTTCAAATGACCGATGAATCCTTCCAGCAACAGCAATAAGAAAGCCGCCACCGCGAAGATGAAAAACCGTTCCTCATAGACCTTGATCTTGCCGCTTTTGACCACGGCCGCGTCGGTTTTCTGTTTGATGCCGTCAAAATAGAGCAGATCCAGGTCCAGATCGCCGGCCATGGACCGTACGTATTCGCCGCCGGTCACCGCCGCCATTTCCTGTAAACCCGATTCATTCAGTTTGGAGAGGACCAATTCACCTTTGTCATCTTTCACAAAGCCCCCCTGCCCCCGGGAAGCGGGAATGGGTCCACCTGCCGGATCCCCCATGCCGAAGATAAAGATCTTGATCCCCTTACGGGCAGCATCCCTGGCCGCTTCAAGGCCGCGTTCTTCATTATCCTCCCCATCGGTGATGAGCAGGATCACCTTGTCGGTCTCGCTTTGGGGATCAAAGGCCTTCATGGCGCCCTTTATGGCCGCGCCCAGATCCGTTCCGGGAACCGGAATATGATCCGGATGGAGAATGTTTAAAAACATCATCAGTGCGCCGTAATCGAGCGTTAAAGGGCACTGGGTGTAGGCGGCACCCGAAAAAGCCACCAACCCCACCCGGTCCCCCTGCACCACTTTCAGAAAATCCGTGATCTCCCGTTTGGCCCGCTCCAGCCGGTCCGGTTTTACATCTTCCACCAGCATACTGGGGGATACATCCAGGGCAATGACAATATCCACACCCTTCTGGGTCACTTCCTGGTAGTGGCTGCCCCACCGGGGACCGGCCAGGGCCAGCAGCATGCACCCCAGGGCAGCCAGGCAAAACACGGCTTTGATCACCCGCCTTCCCCGGGAGCCTTCGGGGGTCAATCGATTGAGCAGTCGGTTTTCAGCAAACCGCGCAAGGGCCTGACGCCGTTTTCGGTACACCACCACGAAGGTGACAGCCGTCAAAGGCAATAGCCAGAGGAAATGAAGGATCCAAGGGTTAGACAGGTTCATGGAATGACCCTCAATATCCAGGTTTTAAGCAACAACTCCAGCAGGAAAATCAGGATGGCGGGGACCAGGAACCAGGGATAGAGCTCTTTAAAATGAAAAAACTCCTTGATCTTCACATCGGTCTTTTCCGCCCGGTCGATGATGTCGTAGATCTCCTGAAGTTCTTGACTGTTGGCCGCACGGAAATACTTGCCCCCGCCAGTTGCCGCCACCTTTTTTAACGTCACCTCATCCAGGTCCACCTGCTGTGGCACCAGCCGGGTTCCGAAAAGGGTTTTCATGCGAAAGGGCGCCGGGCCTTCACCGCCCACACCGATGGTATAGAGCTTGATGCCGAACTCTCGCACGGCCTGGGCCGCCGCCTGGGGACTGATTTCCCCCGCATTGTTCCGGCCATCGGTCAAAAGAATCAGAATCTTTGACTTGGCCTTCAGGTCCTTCAACCGTTTCCCCCCGATGGCGATGGCACTTCCGATGGCCGTACGATCCCCGGCCATGCCGATGGTCATACGACCCACCAGGTCCAGCAACAGACCCTTGTCGATGGTTAAGGGCGACTGGGTAAAGGCTTCTTCCCCGAAAACCACCAGACCAATGCGATCCGCCTCTCTTTTTTTGATGAAATCCGCCACCACTTTCTTGACCGCTTCAAGACGCGTCACCGAATCCCCTTCCACCTTGAAATCCAGGGCCTGCATGGAACCGGAGGTGTCCAAACACAACATGATATCCACGCCGGGAGAACGAACGTCCCGGGATACATTGTACAATTGGGGCCTTGCCGCCACCAGAATCAGCAGTAATAGACAGCAGGCCCGAAGGATGATGGGGATACGAGCCACCAGGGTACTGCGGCCGCTGCCAGCCAGGGCTGCCATGGGGGAAGTCATGGAATAGGTGATCCCCGTTGGCTTTTTGAAAAAGGCGTAGGCCAGCCATCCCAGTGCCAGAGGGGCCAGCAAAAACATGACGGGATAGGCAAACCGGAACATCATGACGGCGACCCCTTCCGAACGGTATCACGCCCATGGAGGGTCATATGTTTGCCACCCCGGCGTTGGGCCGCAGCTTCCGTCATCAACGGTTCGCGAGTGCTCTTGATATAGGCAAACGCCGATTCCATATCGTCACCCTTGCCGGCGGGGGTGGCGGTTGAATCGGCAAATTTCACCATGTCCGCCCGGCGAAGCAAGACCAGTAGCGCCTGATCTTCTTTCTTCTTGATAGTTCGGGCAATCTCCTCAAGGGTATATTCGGCTGCGGGAAATCCCCGGATGGACTCCAGATAACACCGCAGAATTTCGGAAAAGCCGAAATAGAAATCCTTAATCCGGCCTTTTTCAAACAATTTCCGAGCATCCAGGTCTTTCAGGGCCCGCATGGCCAGTTTGTCCGGGGGCGTCTCCTCGAAAACCGCTCTCCCTTTACCGCGTCTTTTGCGGATCCACCACTCGCATACCACCGCCAGCAACAAAAGGGCAATCCCCCCCAGAACCCAGAATCGGTATTTCATCCAAGGGGATTCCGTGGGTATAATGCCATAGATGGGTTTCAGCTGGGCTTCTTCGGGTTTTTCTCCCAGGTTGGAAAGAAGCGTGAGCGGTATGGGTGCGGCTTCGAGCAATGCTTTTTCACCCTCGGCATTCACATATGCCAGGGAAATGGGTCCCACCGTTCCAGAATCCAGACGGCCTACCAGTAGTTTAATACGACATTCTCCTTGAATGGGCATGTCTGGATTCTTCTGTTTACCACGGTTATTTTTCGGTTCGTCGAGGGTAACATTCCGATCAAGGGCCTGGAAGCCTTCGAGGCCACCGACCTCGGTTTCGGGGGAAAGACGTGCGCCTTCGGGGAGTTGAAATCGCAGGGTCAAGGTAATGACACCCCCCACGTTTGTCTGATTGGGAACCAGCGTTGCCGTTATTTCAGACCCTGGGTTATCCTCCCCCCAAACCCCTGAAACAGGCCAGGCCCATACAACCAGGCAAAGCAGTAATACCATCCTTAACATAAGCGGCGCTTCCTGCTCTCAAAAAGCCGGGTCAACGGTTCCACCACGGGACCGTCCGTGGTCAACCGAACCTGGTCTATCCCAGCTTTTTTGAAGGTTTCATCTAGAAAAGCCTGTTGCCGGTCCCAATAGGCCCGCCAGCGTCTTTGAAGTTTTCGGCTGCCGCTGTTCACCAGGGCGGTCTTTCCGGTCTCGGGATCGGTGAGGGTCACAAACCCCACATTGGGGAGCGTCTCTTCCGCGGGGTCGGAAATGCGAATCACCGTAAGATCGTGCTTCCGGGACGTCAATCGCAGGGCTTTTTCAAACCCCGTATCCATACAGTCACTAATGAGAAACACGATGGTATGCCGTTTGGCCACGCGATTTAGAAATGTCAGCACCCCATCTAAGTCCGTACTCAAATCCTCGGGTTCATAGGCGAAGACCTCCTTGATGAGGCGCCACACGTGGGATGTCCCTTTTTTGGGGGGAATGTACTTCTCCACTTTGGAACTGAATAGGATGGCCCCCACCTTGTCGTTGGTTCGAATGGCCAGAAACGCCAGCATGCCGGCCACCTCCGCCAGCAGTTCCCGTTTGAATTTATTTCGAGTGCCGAACAGATGGCTGCCGGAGAGGTCCAAGAGCAGCATGACGGTCAACTCCCGCTCTTCGTGAAAAACCTTCACATAGGGGCGACCGAAACGGGCCGAAACATTCCAGTCGATGGTACGGATGTCGTCTCCTATCTGGTATTCCCGCACCTCGGCAAATTCCATGCCCCGGCCTTTAAAAGCGCTTTCGTACTGGCCGGCGAACATATCATTGGCCATACGTTTGGTGGTGAAATGAAATTTCTGGATTTTTTTGAGCAATGCCTCCGGGAGCATCTCAAGGCACCTCGATCCGTTCCAGAAGCACCTCAATAAGATCGTCGGTGGTTTTTTCCTCGGCCTCCGCCTCATAGCTCAAAATAACGCGGTGCCGCAGAATATCGGGCGCCATGGTTTTCACGTCCTGGGGCGTCACATAACCGCGCCCACTCACAAAGGCATGGGCGCGAGCCGCCATACCGAGCCAGATAGATGCCCGCGGGGAGGCGCCATACTGGATCATGGGAGCCAACTCCAGCCCAAAGGCTTCGGGCTCGCGGGTGGCCCGCACCAGCCGCACCACATAATCCATAATACGATCCTCCATGTGGATGGCCCGCATGGTGTCCCCTGCCCGTCTGATTTGAGCGCAGTCGATTACACCGGTCATCTGGGCTTGTATACCGTCATACACACGGGTCATGATCTCCCGTTCTTCTTCAGCCGATGGGTAGTCCACCTTGACCTTCATCATGAATCGATCGATCTGGGCCTCGGGCAGGGGGTAGGTGCCTTCCTGTTCGATGGGGTTCTGGGTGGCCAGCACCAGAAAGGGCCTGTCCAGGGTAAAGGTGGTCTCGCCGATGGTGATCTGGAGTTCCTGCATGGCTTCCAGAAGGGCGCTCTGCACCTTGGCCGGCGCCCGGTTAATTTCATCCGCCAGGATGATGTTGTGGAAAATGGGCCCCTTTTTGATTTCGAAGGTGGCAGTGTCCGGGCGGTAAAACTGGGTCCCCAGGATGTCTGCCGGCAACAGATCAGGGGTGAACTGGATGCGTTGGAAGGTGGTTTGGATGGTGGTGGCCAAAGCCTTCACCGCTGTTGTTTTGGCCAACCCCGGAAGACCTTCCAAGAGCAGGTGCCCCTCGCACAAAAGACCGATGATCATCCGTTCAATGAGATACCGCTGTCCCACAATCACCTTTTCCATATTGGCCATGATCTGCCGGATCACCACGCTTTCCTGTTCCACCTTTTCGGTGATTTCCTGAATATCCATTAAGTCGCTTCCTCCCCTTTGATCACTAACAAAAACCGTTAGATTATTTCCCATCCATAAAATTTTCAGGGATCATGACCGCAATGAGTTCTCCCCTTGCCACGATTTTGTCCCCGGCCGAAAGGGTTTCGGTAACGGTCACCTTGCGGCCTTTGACCTCTTCTATCTTCCCCCGCACCTCCAGGACACCATCAATGGGCGTGGGGGCAATGAAATCCACCTTGAGTGATGCCGTCACAAACCGCAGCGCCGGTTCGGTCCCCATTTCCCGCCCTTCCTCACGATATTTTGCGGCGGCCGCAGAAGCGGTTCCGTGACAATCCAACAACGATGCCACAAGGCCTCCGTATCCAAACCCCGGAAACCCGCCCGTGTAATAGGGCCTTGGCTGGTAACGGCAAACAGTCTCATCGCCCTCCCAATAGCTCTTGAGTTGCAATCCATCTTTATTCAGTCTGCCACAGCCGTAGCAATGGGCAAAATCATCCGGGTAGTAATCTTGAAAGGCTTTGTCTGCCATTATGAATTTCCTCTTGAACCAGTTTCAAAATTGAACATTTTGAAACTGGCTCTCTTATTTAAGGTTTTTGACGAGGTTCAGAAATGTACACTTCATGGTGAAATTCAATAACATTGCCGGCTCTATTTTTCAAATTCTTTTTAGGGTGAGCAATTTTTGGGGAATTGAGGCTTCAGAATATTGCATTTGTCTGTCTTTTGTAGGAAAATAGGTCTTGCCACCTGGGGAAAGGGAATCCATGCCATCAAAACCATCAGAAAAGTTCTGCGGCCAGATTGTCACAGAATCACAATTGAAAGACATCATAGAAATTATCGAAACATTTCCCAAACTGACCCGCACTGAACTGGCCCATACGGTCTGCGAACTGTTCGAATGGAAAAGACCTACCGGAAAGCTGAAAGGCGTTGAATGTCGGCAGTTCCTTGAACGTCTGGACAAAAAAGGGCTGATTCGTCTTCCTGCAGTCCAACAACGGCCCCCAAAAAAGAGTAAACCCAAAATATCACGAACCCGTGAGGCCGATTCGCAGGCAACGATTTCAACAAAACTGCGGGACCTGTCCCCCCTGGTGCTGATCCGGGTTGAAACACAACAACAGAGACAACTCTGGTACCAGTATATTGATCGGTATCATTACCTGGGATATCAGTTGCCCTTCGGCGCTCAGCTTCGATACTTCATTCAGTCCGGTACAACCGATACCTTGCTGGGGTGTTTTCAGTTTTCCTCTCCCGCCTGGCAGATGATGCCGAGGGACCAATGGATTTCCTGGAACCATGAACAGCGTCAGCGCAACCTGCAAAAGATTGTCAATAACAGCCGGTTCTTGATATTTCCCTGGGTTCAAGTCAAAAATCTTGCCAGCTCGGCCCTGGCCCTGGCCATCAGAACCATCCCGGGTGACTGGGAGCACAGTTACGGCTACCGCCCCGTGTTGATGGAAACCCTGGTGGATGAGAAACGCTTTAAAGGCACCTGCTACAAAGCCGCCAATTGGCATTATGTGGGGAAAACCACCGGCCGGGGCCGAATGGACAAGGAGAATAAACGTCATGGCGCAGCCGTCAAGGACATTTACCTGTATCCCCTTACAAAGGGTTTTCGGGCCGAGCTGGTTCGATAAATGACTTGACTCAGGTTTCAACCGTATTAATATTGATTCGGCCCGGGGCCCAATGCCAGAATGTCAATTCCATCCGGAGATGTCCATATGACCCGCTATCTCCCCCTGATACTGTTGGGGGTGCTTTTAAATGCCACGGCCCAGCTTTGCCTGAAACAGGGCATGCGCCAGGTGGGCCATTTTGCATTTTCCCTGAGCAACCTGGCTCCCATCGGGTTCAAGGTGGCGCTTAACCCCTTCGTGTTTACGGGGTTGGTGTGTTACGTTGTCAGTGTGGCGGTATGGCTGCTGGCCCTTTCCAGAGTGGAGGTCAGTTACGCCTATCCTCTCCTGAGTGTGGGTTACATCGTTACCGCTTTTGCGGGACAGTTTTTTTTCGGGGAAGCCCTGGGACCCACACGTTGGGCCGGAATAGTCGTCATCTGCGTAGGCGTTTACCTCATTACCCGGAGTGCCGGATGAGAAAAAATTTCCTCCCCTTTTCGCGACCGTCCATCACAGAGGAAGACATTTCAGCCGTGGGAGAAGTGCTTCGGTCGGGATGGATTACCACCGGTCCCAACGCGGCCGCTTTTGAACGTGATTTCTCCGAATATGTGGGTTGCCCCCATGCGGTGGCCCTGGGATCCGCCTCCGCAGGCATGCATCTTATCCTGAAAGCCCTGAACATCGGACCGGGGGATGAAGTGATTACCCCGTCCATGACATGGGTATCCACAGTGAACCTCATTGTTCTGGCGGGCGCTGTCCCGGTATTCGCCGATATCCACCGGGACACCCTGATGGTGACCCCCGAGACCATCGCCCCCTGTTTTTCACCCAGAACCCGGGCGGTGATTCCTGTGCACTTCGCCGGCGCTTCCGCGGATATCACCGCCCTCAAGGGGCTGGCGGATCAAAAGGGCGTACCGTTGGTGGAAGATGCGGCCCACGCACTGGGCACTCACCATGGCGGAGGTCATGTGGGAGCAACAGGGACATCCATTTTTTCGTTCCACCCCATCAAAAATATCACCACCGGCGAAGGGGGGATGTTCTGCACCGATGACGACGAAATGGCGGAACGGATCGGTCGCCTGAAGTTTCATGGCCTCGGCGTGGACGCTTACGACCGGCAGACCCAGGGCCGATCCCCCCAGGCCCAGGTGCTGGAGCCGGGATACAAGTACAATATGACCGACATGGCGGCGGTGCTGGGGCTGAGGCAGCTTCATCGATTGAATCAATTCAACCGCAAGAGAAACCAATTGGCCGCCAGATACCTTGAATGGCTGGCGAATATGGATGAGCTCCTGCCGCTCGCCATCCCCGAGAACACTACACAGCATGCCTGGCACCTGTTTATGGTGCGCCTCGACACCGATCGGGCCGGGATAAGCCGGGATGAATTCATGGAGGGGCTGAAGGCCAGAAACATCGGGACCGGTCTGCATTTCCGCGCGGTTCACCTGCAGAAATACTACCGGGAATCCATGGGCATGGAAAAGGGTGCGCTTCCCCATACCGAATGGAATTCCGACCGGATCTGTTCGCTTCCCCTTTTCCCCGACATGACCTTTGAAGATGTGGACTCTGTGGTGGAAGCCGTCAAGGAAATTCTCAGTCATTAATGATAGAAGGGTGCAGGGGACAATTACAAGAATCGTTATGGAAAACCAACAATCCGCAACCCGCAATCCGCAACCCGCAATTTCCATTGTCATTCCCGTGTTCAACGAAGCGGACAACCTGAGCGAACTGATTGTTCGTTGTCTTAAAACCTGTAACCGTATGGACAGGGGGTTTGAAATCATCCTGGTGGACGACGGCAGTACCGACGGGTCCCGGGACATGATTGAAGCGGCTTCAAACCAATACCCCGGCGTTATTATCGGGATACTGCTCAATCGGAATTACGGCCAGCACTCCGCCATCATGGCCGGGTTTGCACAGACAAAAGGGGACATCATCGTTACCCTGGATGCCGATCTTCAGAACCCGCCCGAAGAAATCACCAAACTGGTTCAAAAGGCTGAAGAGGGGTTTGATGTGGTGGGAAGTGTTCGGGTTCCCAGACGGGACACGTTCTTCAGACGAGCGGCATCGCACATGGTAAACCGGGTGGTCCAAATGTCAACGGGCATTTATATGCACGATTACGGCTGCATGTTGCGGGCCTATCGCCGCCATATCGTGGAGGCCATGATGCAGTGTTGCGAAAGGAGCACCTTTATTCCCGTTCTGGCCAACAGTTTCGCCAGACATACCGCTGAAGTGGATGTTCAACATGCGGAGCGGTCCGCCGGGGATTCGAAGTACAGCCTCTGGAAGCTCATCAACCTGCAGTTTGATCTTTTGACCGGCATGACCACCTTCCCCCTCCGCCTCCTGAATGTCATGGGCGGCATCATCTCCCTGTTCGGCGTGGGGTTCGGTCTCTTTCTGTTTATCATGAGATTGATTTACGGCGCCGAGTGGGCTGCATCGGGGGTATTCACCCTTTTTGCCATACTCTTTATTTTTATCGGCGCGCAATTTCTGGCAATGGGTCTCTTGGGGGAGTATATCGGGCGGATTTACAGTGATGTGCGGGCCCGTCCCCGCTATTTTGTCGAGCGGGTCGTGGGAAATGTGGGCGCCAGTCTACCAGAAAAGAAATCCGGCAATATGCAGGGGCAGATCTAAGTGTCTGCCCTTAACCTTAATAACAGGCGTTAGTTTCAAAATGTTCAATTTTGTTCGAGATCAAGGAGGGCGAAAATTTTAACCGTAGGAATATACCAAAATATTTCGAGGATTAAAATTTTGGCCTGACGCAGAGATCGGGCAAAAGGGGACGTTTTGAAATTGGCTCAAAGGATCTATTTATGAAAACAATCGTTCTGGCCTACCACAACATCGGTTGTACGGGCATCAAGGCACTACTGGGAAACGGTTTTGACATTGCGGCCGTATTCACCCACAAGGATGATCCGAAAGAGAACATCTGGTTTGATTCCGTGGCCGAACTGGCCGCGAGCAGGAACATTCCGGTGTATGCACCTGAAGACATCAATCATCCCCTCTGGGTGCAGAAGATTAAAGACATGGCACCCGAGATCATATTCTCTTTCTATTATCGGAACCTGGTGCGGTCTCCTATCCTGGATATCCCGCCCCATGGATGCCTGAATCTCCATGGGAGCCTGCTGCCCCGCTATCGCGGACGGGTGCCCCTCAACTGGGTGCTGGTGAATGGCGAAACCGAAACCGGGGTAACCCTGCATTACATGACCCCCCGGCCAGATGATGGCGACATCGTAAAACAGGCTACAATTCAAATTGCAGAAGATGACACAGCTGCTTCACTTCACAACAAAGCCGCCACGGCGACCGGTGAAATGCTGGACGAAATCCTTCCGGCCCTGCGGGCCGGAAAAGCCCCGAGGGACCCTCAGGATCATGGGGAAGCCTCCTACTACGGCGGGCGCACCCCGGCTGACGGGGAAATTGACTGGGCCGCATCCGCCGCCTCCGTCAGGAACCTGGTACGGGCCGTAACACGCCCTTTTCCGGGGGCTTTCAGCCACATGGGGGACCGAAAGTGCCTTTTCTGGACCGTCAGCGAGGTATCAGGGGAAAAGGATGCCAAGCCCGGTGCCGTACTTTCGGCGAATCCCCTGGTGATCGCCTGTGAAACGGGGGCCCTTCGTATTGAAGCGGGCCAGCAGGAAAATGATGTGTTCATGGGGGGAGCCCAACTGGCGGCCCACATGGGCCTGGTGGAAGGCATGCAGTTTGGCAAACGGGCCAGCGACCGCATACAGGCGGCACAGAAAAAACGGGTGCTGATCCTGGGGGTAGACGGGTTCATCGGGAACGCCCTGAGCGAACGACTGCTTGAAAGCGGGCGGTACGAAGTGCACGGCATGGACCTTCATTCCAAGTATGTTCAACGCCTCATGGGCACTCCCGGGTTTCATTTCGATGAAGGGGATATTTCAATCCACCGCGAGTGGATTGAATACCATATCCGAAAGTGCGACATCGTGATACCGCTGGTGGCCATTGCGACCCCCATCGAATATACCCGAAACCCCCTTCGCGTGTTTGAACTGGATTTTGAAGAGAACCTGCGGGTGGTGCGATACTGTGACAAGTACGGCAAACGGATCATCTTTCCATCCACTTCCGAAGTCTACGGCATGTGCGAAGATATGGATTTTGACGAGGATGACTCCAAATTGGTCCTGGGACCCATCCGCATGCAACGATGGATCTATTCCTCCTGCAAGCAGCTGCTGGACCGGGTGATCTGGGCCTACGGCCAACAGAAAGGACTGAAATTCACCCTTTTCAGGCCCTTTAACTGGATCGGCCCCCGGCTCGACAGCCTCATGAGCGCCCGCATCGGCAGTTCCAGAGCCATCACCCAGCTGATCCTGAACCTGGTGGAAGGGACCCCCATACAGCTGGTGGATTCCGGAAACCAGAAAAGATGCTTTACCGACGTTTCAGACGGCGTGGAATGCCTTTACCGGATTATCGAAAATAAAGGGGGCGTTTGTGACGGGCAGATCATTAACATCGGAAACCCCGACAACGAGTTCAGCATACGCGCACTGGCGGAACTTCTGGTGTCCAAATTCAATGAGCACCCCCTCAAAGAAAAGTTCCCCCCTTTTGCCGGTTTGCGCGATGTGGAAAGCCGCGCCTACTACGGCGAAGGATACCAGGACATGGAACACCGAAAGCCCAGCATACGGAACGCCAAGCGGCTGCTGAACTGGGAACCTTCTATCGCATTGGAAGCTTCGGTGGAAGAAACCCTCGATTATTTCCTGCGGGAAGCCATTCGTTCCGGGGATTTTGATACTTGATACTTAAAATTCTAAATTTTTAATGATGGAAATCGGCCTGCGTGTTGACGTGGACACTTTGAGGGGCACCCGGTACGGGGTTCCCGCCCTTTGCGCCCTTCTGGCGAAATACGACATTCGGGCCTCATTCTTTTTTTCCGTGGGACCGGATAATATGGGCCGCCACCTCTGGCGGCTGCTACGTCCGCGTTTCCTGTGGAAGATGATGCGCACCCGCGCCGCCAACCTCTATGGATGGGATATCCTGTTAAAGGGTACGGCGTGGCCCGGGCCGGTGATTGGCCAAAAACTCCCCCATTTGATCAATGCCAGCGCCCTCGCCGGCCATGAGGCGGGACTTCATGCCTGGGACCATCACGCCTGGCAGGCAAAAATCGATACCATGACGGCCAAGGACATTTCACATTCCCTGAACCGGGGGGTCGATGCCCTGACCCGAATCCTGGGAAAACCACCCGTCTGTTCCGCTGTTCCCGGTTGGAAATGCCGGAACCAGGTGCTCCTCGAAAAGGCGAAATTCCCCTTTGTCTACAACAGCGACTGCCGGGGCCGGAGCATCTTCTATCCGGTGGTGGCGGGAAAAACCCTTTCCCAGCCGCAGATCCCGGTGACGCTTCCCACCTATGACGAAGCCGTGGGGCATGGTGGCATCCATGAACATAATTTTAATGATTACATGCTGTCGCTTATGAGTGACACCCAATTGAATGTCCTGACCATCCATGCCGAGGTGGAAGGAATCGCCTGCCTGGACATGTTTGACCGGTTTCTGAACTCCGTCCGATCCATGGGTGCCCGCCTGGTGCCTCTGGGCCGATTACTCAACGGCGCTTCAGGAATCGAAACAGGCGTCATTGAGCCCCGGGAGATTCCGGGCCGTGAGGGCTGGGTGGCCTGCCAGGCTGGTGGCGGATCGGGATCAGGCAACCGTACAGCCCCCTGAATGGCTTGAAATAGTTTAAAATCGAAACTGAAACTGAACGCCATAGATGGCATATCTGCCGTTATCCACCCGGTTGTCCCCCTCATCCCGGTTGTCGTCCCCGTCATCGTACCACATGAATTCAGGAACCAGCTGAAACCCTTTGGCCACCTGTAGGGGAATGCTGAACCCCCAGAACCAGGATTTGTATCGCATGGGGTTCTTGTCTCCCTGGCTTTTCATCTGCCCGTACACGATGTGGGGCGTCATAATTCCCACCCGGTAAGACCCATCCACCCACCAACCGTAGGTGGTTGTATCATCCAGTTGACCTTCATAAATCGTAGCGGCGGAGTTTCTTGCCGGTGGGCTCACGCCCATCCCGCCGCCGGTGTTGCTCCAGTTCTGCCCCCAGTTGCCCTCGGCACTCAACTGAAAGGGGCCGAATGCGGCTAAGACGCCCAGGGAACCGATATAGGTATCGATACGATTGTCAATCCCGTCAACAGCCGGACCTCCGGTATGGAAATCGACCGTGCGACGCTGATAGAGAAAACTGGGATAAATGCTGACGGGACCCGCATAGATGGGGAGCCCCACGTCGATCCGGGGCAGTTTGGTATCGGTCTGATATTTAATACCCTGTTGAGGGTAGGGCGTGTAATTACCCAGTGCGGCGCTGTTCGGGTCCACCAGCGCAACGGCAAGGCGTATGGTATTGGTAAAATGGTAGGTTCCCCTGATCTGAGCAAAACGTCCGGAATAGAGTTCACCGTAGCCCTCTCCGATAATGTTCAGGCTTCCCGATCGGGTACCCACCATCTGGAAAGGCAACAGGGGAGAAATGGGCGTTGTGGTCTTACCGGCAAGGAACTGAAAGCTGTCTGTGAGGTCCCACCAGCCATAGGCGTGCCTGAGCTTCACCCCGTCACTGGCGCTTTCCACAGTACCGCCGCTAATCTGGCCCAGGCCCAATTGTATGAACATGCCCACATTATCTTCGTTGGTCCATTTCACATTGAACCGGGTGATATTGGGCACCTGTATGGCCGTGTTGGAAAATGGATTGTTGCCGAGTTTTTTGTATTGCGCGTTTTCTTTGTTTCTATCCAGATAGTAGAAATCCACATAGACCCGACCCCCGATTGTGACCTTGGCTGGCGCGGGTCCGGGGAATACCATCAGCAAAGACAACAGTGCGAAAAGCACGAATAATCGCTTCAACATCCTCTTCTCCCTCCAAACATCTCTCAGCATCACGCCGGAGCGACAGCAAATCATAATGGGTTGACATTTTGTACCAGATACGCATCTAATCAGCAACTCCAATTCTTTGAGAGCCTGTTTGACGCGTCATGTTGTTGACAGGGTCTACGGGGGTTGTTAGGATACCATTTTCAGGTGTAAGATCTAAGGTATAAGGTGTAAGGTTTCCTTTGAAAATACCTGATACCTTATACCTTTTCTGAGCCGGAGCAGACCAAAATGCCCGTTTATGAATACCGGGCCCTTGACCGGGCCGGCAAGAACCGGGACGGGATTATTGATGCCGACAGCCCCATCGCGGCAAGGCAGAAACTAAGGGAAACAGGCTTTTTTCCGGTCAGCGTCAAGACATCCGTTTCCTCGACCAAAGAGTCCGCTTCAACCAAAACGGTTCGATTGCCCTTTTTTAACCGGATCAAACTGGGTGAGTTGTCTGTTGCCACGCGTCAACTGGCCATTCTCCTGGGTGCCGGCATTACCCTGGTGGCATCACTTGAAGCCATGCTCATGCAGGTTTCCAACCCGGCATTCAAGCGTGTACTGGCACAGATCAAGGAATCGGTCAATGAAGGCAACAGCCTGGCGCATGCCCTTTCCAATCACCCGAGGGTCTTCTCCAACGTCTACATCAACATGGTCCGCGCCGGAGAAGCCTCGGGCTCTCTCGAACTGGTGCTGCACCGACTGGCCGATTTGAGCGAACAGGAGCAGGCATTGAAGGGCCGGCTCAAAGCGGCCATGGCATATCCGGTCCTCATGAGCGTTGTGGGCGTGGTGGTGGTTTTTTTCCTGGTGGCCTTTGTGGTGCCCAATGTCACCCGGATTTTCAACGAGATGCACCAGGCCCTTCCGCTGCCCACCGTTTTGCTCATAGGGGTCAGCGGTTTTCTCATGAAGTTCTGGTGGCTGGTGCTTGCCATGGTACTGGCCCTCATGGTTTTGTTCTGGCGGCTCAAAAATACCCAAAAGGGCCGGTATGCATGGGATCGGCTCAAACTGGCCATACCCCTTCTGGGGGCCTTTAACATCAAGACCGCGGTGGCGCGTTTTGCACGAACCCTGGGGAGCCTGCTCCAAAATGGCGTACCGCTATTGACCGCTCTTGGTATTGTCAAGAATGTGGTGGGAAATACACTTTTTGCGGAAGTAATCGACGCTGCAATGGATGCGGTTGAAAAAGGCAACGCCCTTGCCAACGCCATTACGGGGAACCGTTGTTTTCCACCCATCGCGGTGCAGATGATTTCCGCCGGCGAGCAGAGCGGCCACCTGGAAGAGATGCTGGATAAAATTGCCGACATGTATGAACGGGAAGTGGAATCACAGGTCTTGACCATGACTTCCATGCTGGAGCCGGTGATGATCCTCTTCATGGGCGTCACCGTTGGCTTTATTGTTATCTCCATGCTGCTGCCGATCTTTGATTTAAACCAGATGATCCGATAGAAAAGGCATCACGGGAAAGGAACATAACATGTGCAGGAAGCGTTTGAATGCTCAAGGTTTCACACTCATTGAACTGATGGTGGTGATTGTTATTCTGGGAATTCTGGCCGGGCTGATCATTCCGCGTATCATGGGGAGGCCCGAGGAGGCCAGAAGGATGAAAGCCCGGGTTCAGATGGAAAGTGTGGAGACCGCGCTCAGGCTCTACAAACTGGACAATGGGGTTTATCCCTCCACGGAGCAGGGGCTGCAGGCACTGATCGAAGCCCCCACCGTGGGGGAACTGCCCAGGGCCTGGCGAAAAGGCGGGTATCTTGAGAAGGGTCAAATGCCCAAGGATCCGTGGGGGCACGAATACGTCTACCTCAGCCCCGGACTCCATGGGGACTTTGACCTGGTAAGCTACGGGTCCGACGGCCAGCCCGGTGGGGAGGAGCATAATCAGGACGTGAACAGTTGGGACCAGGAATAAGGGCTGCAAACCTTGGCCCGAAACCATAAAGGGTTTACACTAATCGAACTGGTGGTGGTGGTGGGTCTCATCGTCATGATGATCGGGCTCGCCATGCCGCAGGTTCGAAGTGCCTTGTCGAGCGATGGGTTGAAGCGCACCGCGCTTCGCATGGTGGGGCTGGCCAATAACCTGAGAGACGAAGCCGTCCGGGAGCAAAGGACTTACGGCCTCCATCTGGATATGGCGCGGCAGCGATATTGGGTCGGGTTCGCCAACATGACGGAAGAAGAGCAGGCCCTTGCCAGGGAAAATGCCAGGAAACTCCCCCATCATGTTCAAATCCTGGACGTTTGGTTCAAAGAAGGGGGGGAGGTGAACGAAGGCGAGACCGTCATCCTGTTTTTCAAAAAGGGGTATGTTCAGCCTTCCGCCATTCATCTGGGAGCCGATGACGGTCGGCGTTTCACCATTGTACTGAGCCCTTTCGGTGGCAAGGCTAAAGTGCTGGAAAAATATGTGGACTTCGAAAACGAGGAATAAACCAAGGGGTTTTACGCTTCTGGAGGTCATGATCGCCGTCGCGGTACTGACCATCGCCTTGGCGGCTTTGCTGGGTCTGCAATCCAGGAGCCTGACCCTGGCATCGGAAAGTCGTTTCCAGACCACGGCGGCCCTGCTGGCCCAGGGAAAAATGGCCGAAGCGGCGGTGGCCGGGATGGGGGATCTCGCCTCCGACTCAGGAGATTTCGGAGACGTTTTTTCAGGGTATGCCTGGCGGTTGTCCGTGCAGAATGCCGATCTGCCCGGTCTTGAAAAAATGAAAGGGCGCCTCAAACGGATTGACCTGGAAGTCACCTGCGGCGAAGGTGAGATTTTTCAATATGATCTCAGGCTGTACCGGTTTTTTCCACCTGAAACGGTTAAGTGAACAGAGGACGGAGGGCAGAAGACGGATGACAAAGGACGACAATGGAAGACCGGGGGTTCACACTTCTTGAGATTCTGATCGCAATTTTCATCCTTGTCCTGGTGGTGTCTGCGGTTTTCGGTGCTTTTTCCGGTACTTTCAAGGTGGTGACCGATACCGAAGTTCAAGGAGAAATTTATGCCACGGCCCGGATGGCCCTTGAGCGAATTTCCGAGGATCTGGCCTCGGTCTACGTGGGCAGTCCGGCCAAAACAGAGCAGTCCGAAAAGGGTGCGGCCAGGCAACGGTTTTTTTTTGTGGGGGAAGACCATCAGGTGGATGAACAAAATGCCGACACGCTTCGGTTCCTTTCCTGGGCCCATGTGTCCTTTAAGAACGGACGTCAGGCTGAGGGGCCGGCGGAGATCAGCTATTACACCCAATACAATGAAAGAACCGAAGAACTGACCCTTTACCGCGCCGATACCCTGGATTATCTGGAGGCACCCGAAAACGGGCAGGGAGGCTTGCTTCTGTGCGAAAGGTTAAAATGGCTGGATTTCGTCTATTACGACAAGGAAGGTGACGCCCACAATTCCTGGGATACCACAGGGGGGGACGATAAAGCCCAACTGCCGTCACGGGTGGAAATCTCCATGGGATTTGAAAACGGTCTTGACCCGGAAAAGCCGCTACAATTCACAACTGGCGTTGCGTTACCATAACGGTAACAGGGGACAGGGTGCAGTTGTCTATGACATGCTCGAAACTAAATTTTGTTTTGAAAGACCAACAGGGTTTCGCCCTGGTCCTTACCCTTTTGATGATCAGTATGATCCTGGTGGTGACCCTTCAATTCAACCGCTCCGTGTGGTCCGGACTTTATGGATCCAGCAACCTCAAGGAAGCCACCCGACTTCGTCTGATCGCCCGTTCGGGGTTTGAGTGTGCCGTGGTGGTGCTTTCAGAGGACAAAGAGCAGAATGAGGTAGATACCCTTCTGGAACCCTGGGCCCAATCCAGGGAACTCTCCCTGCAATCAACCGCCCTGTTTGAAAATGGGCACTTCATGGTGGAAATTTCAGATGTTTGCGGGAAAATCCAAATCAACCAGCTCCTGGATGATCAGGGAAAATGGCGGCCGGCACAGAAGGACATGTTCCAGCGGTTCCTGCTGTCAAAATCATTCGGCCTTGATCCGGATGCGGCTTCAAACTTGATGGATTTCATCAAAGACTGGATTGACCCCGATAGCGAGGTTACCCGTTTCGGTGCCGAATCCGGTTATTACCAGGGCCTGGTACCGCCCTATTCCTGCGCCAACGGTTCACTGGCATCACTGGACCGGATGGTTCTCATAAATGGCATTTCTGAAGAACTGCTTTACGGTACGCCTGAAAAAAAGGGGATTATGCCCTCTCTCAGCGTTCATGGGGATGGTAAAATCAACATCAATACCGCGGGCCCGGAAGTCCTTAAAGCCCTGTCAACGGATATGAATGAAGAAATGGTCCAGGACATGATCGCCTATCGGGAGGATCCCGGAAACGATTTGGCGGATCCGGCATGGTACCGGAAAGTCCCGGGAATGGACCATATTGTTTTTGACGCCGATTTGTTGACCACCCAAAGCGATTATTTTGAAATCCACTCAACGGGTGTCCTGGGAAACATGGAACAGCACCTGAGTGTGTCGATTTTCAGGGAACCGGGAAAGGCCATTCAAATCCTGCAATGGAAGGCCGGTTCGGAGCGTACGAACTAAAGGAATACGGACTAATGCACCCCAGCGTCACAGGCATCGATATCCATGACGACCATCTCACCGCTGTCCAGGTGATCAAAGGTTTTGGCGGGTGGGAACTCACGGCCTGCGCCCGGATTCCCATGGAAGGGGAAAACCGACTCGACCTAGGCCTGGAAACCCTGTCCCAATCCATGAATCTGACGGGGGGAGAGGTCATTGTGGCCATTTCGGGGTCCGAAGTCCACTACCGAAACCTGGCGGTGCCTTTTAAGGATAAGCGAAAACAGCGGGAAGTTCTCTCCTTTGAACTGGAGCCAACGGTCCCCTTTCCCATTGATGACCTGGTGGTTGATTTTATTTCGACCGGTCGGTCCCATAAACCGGAGCTTCTTGTCTTTTTTACCGAAAAACGGGTGGTCGGCCAACTGCTGAATACGCTACAGACCCGCGGCATTGACCCGGAAGCAGTGTGTGTTCGGTGTGTCCCCATGGCCTTATGGCTGTTAAACAATAAGGAGACATGTGATAATGGCCTACTGCTTGACCTGGGGGAAAAGTGGTCAACCCTGGTGCTTTGGCAGAAAAAGCAGGTGGTATTGATCCGCACGTTTACCCATGGCAGTAGAACCGATGGCGGCGCCAAAGTTGAGGATGGGGTTGAAGATGGGGTTGTGGATAGGGGAAATCCAACATCAGCGGTTTTTAGAACGATTTCGGATACTGTGCGCAACACGGTTCATGCCTTCGGGACCGGAAAAGAGGCATTTGAAACTCCTGAAAAAGTGTTCCTGACGGGACAAGGCGCCGCGCAACCCGGCGCATCGCAACTTGTAACCGAAGCGTTGGACATTCCAGCCGAAAGGGTTGATTTGTGCGAAGACGACCGGATTCGACTGGGGGAAAATGCAGTACCGGCGTGGGACCCTTCACTCATGGACAACGCCCTTTCCCTGGTATTGGGCTATTCCGGCAGGGGATTGGGCCCGGACCTCAGAAGAGATGAGTTTGAGGTCAGTAGACAGTCATTTTATCGTTCAAAATTCTTCCGGAAAGCGGTGGTCTGGGCGCTGTTGATCGCTGCGCTCTGGGCCGTTGATATGGGGGTTAGCACGTATTTCATGAGACAGCGGGCGGCGACCCTTGACAACCGGATCCTGAGCCTGTTCAAAAAAACATTTCCCCATATAAGCCGCATCGTGGATCCCCTTAAACAGGCACAGATAGAAATAAATGAATTGAGGCGCGTCTCAAAGCCGGGACAGGTTGTGGGGATGAGCGGGAAGACCCTTGACCTGTTGCTGGAAATTTCCGAGCGACTTCCCAAATCAATTGATTTGAAAGTATCACGCCTGGTAATCGATCCTAACGCCGTCAGGATAAAAGGCACTACGGACACCTATAACACGGTGGACCGGGTAAAGCAGGGCCTTGAAAAATCGTCTCTTTTTAAAACCACCACCATCAGTTCCGCCAACCTGGATCGGGGAAAGAACAGGGTTTTGTTTGAAGTTAAGCTGGGAAGGTGATTGGAAGGTTTAAGGAATAAGGTATAAGGTGTAAGGTTTTAGGGGTCAGGTACAGTAAAGAATGCAGTTAGGGAAACGGGAAAAACTTTTTGTTCAACTGGCGGCTTTTGCGGCAGCGGGCTTCTGTCTTCTTCAGTTTGTGGTCTTTCCCATGGTGGAAGATCGCAAACGCCTGAAAAAAAGCATCGTTACAAAAGAGAAGGGCCTGGAAGAAATGGCTCGATTCTCCGAACAATACGCGGTGCTCAAACGGCAATCCCATACCGCAGAAAATGCTGTCCGGAAACGATCGCCCGGTTTTACCCTTTTCTCATTCCTTGAAAAAGCGGCGGGAAAGGCCGGGGTCAAACGCCATATCAAATACATGAAACCCTCCTCGTCAAAGGGTGAAGGCGGGTGGAGGGAAACCATGGTGGAAATGAAGCTGGACAAGATCTCCCTTAAACGGCTCATGGATTACTTGTACCTGATCGAATTATCCAGAAAGGCCATTCAAATCAAACGCTGCGCCGTAACCGAGAACAAAGGGCGAAAGGGGACACTAGACGTGGTCCTCCAAGCGATCACCGTCGAACCTCCGTAGAAACCCAACACCCATAACCTTACACCTTAAACCTTAACCCCTAAACACTGACGAAAGCATGAAAAAAGGGTTCATGAAATACACGGGCTACATCATTTACGCCATTCTGGTGACGGTAGCACTCCTTTATTACCGCTTCCCATCAGAGGCGTTACAATCGCACCTGGTTCGAATGGCGGACCGCATGGACCCCGGAATTATTTTTTCCGCCCAATCTTTAGATCCATCGTTTCCACCGGGATTGCGGCTCCAAAAACCGGCCTTTTCCCTGAAAAAGCGTCCTGAAAGCGCTTTTTTTGAGGCACAGCACCTGTCCGTAAATCCTGGTATGAGATCGTTTATTCTAGGAGACACCACCTGGTTTTTTGATGCCATGGCCTACGGCGGCGTCATTAACGGCCATATCAGTTCCCTGGAAGACGGCCAAATAGACGGTTTCACCCTCACCTTCCAGAATATCCGCATCCACGAATATGCGTTTCTGCCCCAGTTCGGGGTTGGCGATTTTGCTGGAAACCTCAAAGGAAACATTTTATATAACGGTTCCCCGGATCGGATCACAGCGGGAGACGGGGCCGGGGATATTCATATTTCAGAAGGGAAAATAGATCTTTTACGCCCCTTTCTGGGGCTTGAAACCATCCCTTTCGGCAAATTGGACGTCCGATTCACCCTTGTTAAAGGAACCGTCAATCTGACGTCCGTTTCCCTTGACGGAAAGGGGTTTCAGGGTTCCCTTTCGGGAACCATTCGTTTAAACCGGATCATGGACCGGAGCCAGCTCAATTTAAGGGGAACCATCGAACCCATTGCACCTTTTTTAGAAACCCTGAAGGGGGGTCCCGCCCTGCTGGGCCTTTTGGGGGGCGGGCGAAAAGACTCGAAACGCTCCTTTGTCATAAAAGGGACCTTCAGGTCGCCCAAATTTCGTTTCACCTAAAAACCTTGGATTTTTTTGAAACATGACCCGATTTGCCGACATTCTGTTTAATCTCATGGCCCTGTTTATTGCCATCTACCTGGGGGTGGATATTTTCTACCGGTTTGTGGATGCCCAGCTCCTAACCATAAACTCCACGGAAACGGCGGCAGCGACATTTTCCACCCGGATCGTGGAAAAGCAGCACCCCCCCGCCCATTATGAGAAAATCAGCCAGCGGGGTCTCATAGGCGGCCCCGCCGTAAGCCGGACGGAAAAAGTAGAAGAAATGGGTGCGGAACAGATTGCGGCCCTGAAACCCACGCGCCTGAACATCGTATTGCTGGGCACGGTTTCCGGTCCCCAGCGGATCTCCTTTGCAGTCATGGAGGAAAAAGGCAAAAAGAAGCAGGGCCTTTACCACACAGGGGACAAGGTTCAGGGAGCAATCATCAAGCAGGTCCTGAGGGGAAAGGTAATTCTCGAAGTCAGGGGAAAAGACGAGATCCTGGAAATGGAACAGGCCAAGACCGGAAAACGAAGGTCCGGAAGGACCGGCTCGGGGAGCAGGGGTGACGGATACACCATTACGGTGGGCCATGACGACCTTCAAAAATCTCTTGGCAACATCAATTCACTGCTGACCCAGGTACGCATCCGACCCCTCATCAAGAACGGCAAGCCGGACGGACTGGTTCTTTCCCACGTCAAACCGGGGTCCATATTTTCCAAACTGGGCCTTAAAAACGGAGATATTGTCAAAAAGATAGACAACAAAGAGATCAAAAGCCCGGATGATGCTTTTGCCTTCTACAACCGGCTCAAATCAGGCGCCGAACTTTCGCTGGAAATCAACCGCGGCAGTGACACGAAAACCCTCAATTACCGCTTTGAATAGACCATGTATAAGACTTTTTTCGGATTTAAGGAACAACCTTTCAACCTGACACCGGATCCCCGGTATCTCTATCTGAGCCGCTATCACCGGGAAGCCCTGGATCACCTGCTTTACGGCATCAACCAGCGAAAGGGGTTTATTGCCATCACCGGCGGGGTGGGAACCGGAAAAACCACCTTGTGCCGTGCCCTGCTGGACCATCTGGACGACACCACAAAAAGCGCGCTCATTTTCAGTTCTTTCGTCTCAGACATGGAAATTCTGAAATCCATCGCCCACGAGTTCGGTATAACAATCCCCAAAGAAGCTGAGAGCAAAAACGCCCTGTTGGACGTCATCAACCATTTTCTGCTGCGCGTCTTCCGGGAAGGGGGGAATGCGCTGCTGTTGATCGATGAAGCCCAGAACCTTTCACGAACGGTCCTTGAACAGATTCGAATGCTCTCCAACCTGGAAACGGAAAAGGACAAGCTGATCCAGATTGTGCTGGTGGGTCAATCGGAATTGAGGAATGTTCTCTCAGCCCATTCGCTCAGGCAATTGGACGACCGCATCACCGTGCGATATCATTTGAAACCCCTGGACCAAAAAGATGTTCAGGGGTATGTGGAACATCGCCTGGTGGTGGCCGGGGGAAAGGGGGATGTGGCGTTCTCCGATGGGGCCTTCAAACGGATCTACACTTATTCCGGGGGCAATCCGAGGCGGATCAATGCGGTCTGCGACCGGGCACTCCTGTTGGCCTACACCGCCGAAAAGCGGACCGTTTCTGGAAAAATGGCGGCCAGGGCCATCCTGGACCTCCGTGGCGGCATCGATGCCGACGGAAGCCGCCCCCCCGGTTCAGGGCAGTGGACAGGGTGGAAATGGATACTGCCGGTGATCTTGATTCTCCTGATGGCCGCAGGCGCCAGCCTCTGGGCTTTCGGGGACCATCTCCTCCGTCCCAGCAAAATTGAAGTACTGGAAAAGAGCCCCGTTGAACCCGTTGCCCCGAAACCGAATCCTTCCCTTTTTATGGCGAAAAAGGAAAGCATCGCCGGACTGTTTGATCTGGCTGAGGAGTCCATATCCTCGAATAATCAAGAGGGCGGCATCCAGATGAGCCTGGTGTCATTTCCCCTGGCAGCCGAGTACTTCACCATGCTGAAAAAACCTTTCACCATACATCACGCGCCGTCAGGTTATCTTTTGATCCAGCGCGCCACACCCGAAGGTGCCGTGGCACTGGATGTGAAAGGCAACACAAGGGAACTCCCTCGGGATTTCATTTTAAAACACTGGGGGGGTCAGGTCAGTTGGGTATACCCGTACGCAGACAACGGCTACTTTTTGAAACAGGGGATGCGTTCTCCCGCTGTTCTGACCCTGCAGAGAATTTTGGAGAATCTGGGGTACCTGGTAACCCCGAACGGTGTTTTCGATCAGCAGACATACGAGGAAGTGAAAAAATTTCAGGGTGAATTTGGTCTCAAAGCGGACGGTGTGGTGGGTTCCAGAACCCTGGCCCTCCTTTACCAGATGGCGGACAAACAGCATGAGCTACATCCATGAGGCACTAAAAAAAGCCCAGGTTGAGCGGGATCTGGGAAAAGGGTCCTACGGCGGCATACCGATTCCCCGGCGGAAAAAATCCTTTTTCGCCGCCAAAAAGACTGTTTTTTCAGCTGTCGCCCTATTGCTGGTTTTGCTTGCTTTTGCAGGCTATTCATGGTGGGATCAAACGACAGAAGACAGACGACAGAAGGCAGACGACAGAAGGCAGACGACGGAAGACAGGGGGCGGTCATCCGTCATCCGTCATCCGAATCAGAACCGTCGTCCGTCATCCGTCGTCCGTCGCCTGCAAAGCTGAGGACGGAGGAAAGCAGGGAAGATATTGCCAAAAGCTATCAGAAAGCACGGGCGTTTCATCGGGAAGGGCGCCTGCCCGATGCCGGAATGTGGTATGATAAAGTCATTGCCATGGACCCGGGTCACGTTGAAGCCCTCAACAACCGGGGTGTATTGCATCTCCACCATAAAGATTACAGGGCTGCCCGAAAATGTTTTGAAAAGGCGATCCGATTAAAGCCCGATTATGTGGACCCCTATTACAACCTGGCCTGCGTTTCGGCGGCCACGAACCAGGTGAAACAGGGACTTAGATATCTGGGAAAAGCCGTTGCCATGGGCCCGGGTGTCAAAGGATGGGCGCGACAAGATCCGGACCTGGATCCCTTGCGGACTTCCCCCCGCTTCAATGTGATTGTGAAGGATAAAGAGTAAGAATATGAGAGCAAAAATAAACCATTTCAAAAGGATATGTTTCTCACTGCTTTTTTGCGCGGGCATAGGGTGTTTTCTGCTTCCTGCCCCGGTTTCAGGGGCCCGGGTGACAGGGGTGGACGGTGTCACCCCTGCCGTTCCAAAGCGGGCGACCGGAATACAGAAACCGGTTTCACCAGCCAAGACCCCGGTGACTGTCCCGAGAGAAACAATCTTGGGGCAGGATGATCTGGAACCGGCGGTCACCATCGATTTCGACCAGGTGGACATACCCATTTTCATCAAGTTCATCAGTGAACTGACCGGGAAAAACTTTGTAATCGAAAAGGGGGTCAGGGGGAAGGTGACCATCGTCAGCCCCAACAAGATCAGCGTGGATGAAGCCTACAAGGTTTTTGAATCGGTTCTGGAAGTCCACGGGTTCACCACCATACCGTCAGGGAATATCATCAAGATTGTTCCCGCTGCCAGCGCCCGCACCAAAAGTGTGGAGACCCGGTTGCGCCGGGAGGCGATGGATTCGGAAGACAAGGTGGTCACCCAGTTGATCCCCCTGCGGTATGCGGAGCCGGACGAACTGAAAAAACTGTTCGCGCCCTTTATCAGCAAGAGCAGTGTCATGGTTTCCTACCCCCCCACCCGAACCCTGATCGTCACCGATGTGCAATCCAATATTAAACGTCTTTTGAGCATTGCCCGTGCCATCGACGTGGAAGGGGTAGGCGAGGAAATCTCCGTCATTCCCCTTGAATATGCCAACGCCGTCCCTCTTGCAAAATCTCTCGGTACCGTCTTTGAACGGCGGGCCGTAAAACAGAAGCGCACGGCCGGATCCCAGACCGTCACCAAAATCGTTGCCGATGAAAGGACCAATTCCCTGGTGGTCGTATCATCGGAAACCGATGCCGCCAAGATTCGGAAACTGGTGAAACTCCTGGATAAAGAGGCGCCGCGAGGCCAGGGCGACATCCATGTGTTTTACCTGCAGCATGCCAATGCCGAGGAACTGACCAAAGTCCTAACCGCCATTCCGTCAAAAAAGACAGCTGAAAAAAACAAGGGGAAGGCCCCCATTCTCTCCAAGGATGCCCGCATCGTGGCGGACCAGGCCACCAATTCCCTGGTGATCATGGCGGACCAGGATGATTATCTGGTGCTGGAGCAGGTAATCCAAAAACTGGACATTCCGCGAATGATGGTCTTCATCGAGGCCCTGTTCATGGAAGTGAACGTGGACAAGGATTTCAGCCTGGGGGTGGAATGGCAGGGGATCAAAACCTTTTCCTATGATGGAAAAAACGCAGGGGCTTTTGCCGGATCCAGCCCGTCCAATTTCGACACCCTGACCGGCATCGCAGCCGGAACGTTGCCCAAAGGCTTTTCCATGGGGGTCATCAGTGACGCCATCGAAATCGCCGGCGTTAAGTTCCCCAACCTGGCGGCGGTGGTGAACGCCTATCAGCAGGACCGGGATGTCCATATCCTTTCCACCCCCCAGATCCTCACCACGGACAACGAGGAGGCCGAGATCATGGTGGGAAAAAACGTGCCTTTCCAGGTACGAGATGAAACTACCCAAGCGCGGTTGGACTACAGTTCCTATGAGTACAAAGATGTGGGTATAACCCTGAAAATCACGCCCCAGATCAGCCAGGAACGATTCGTTCGCCTCAAAATATTCGAGGAGGTCACCCGGTTGGTGGATGAGACCGTGTTAATCACCTCGGGGCGTCCTGAAACCTGGAAACGCATGGCCCAGACCACGGTCATCGTGAAAGATGCCAACACGGTGGTGATCGGCGGGCTCATCGGCGACGAGACCACAACCACCGACTACAAGGTTCCCTGCCTGGGCGATCTTCCCCTTCTGGGCTGGTTGTTCAAAGGGACCAGCAAGAACAGGGAAAAAACCAACCTCTTTATCTTTTTGACGCCCCGTATTATTCAGAATCCGGCTGAGGCCCGGAAAATTTATCTGGATAAAAAGGAGCAGATCGAGACCATCAAGGAAGGGGTCATCAAGATGTATGATAAACCCAAGCCCAAACCGCTGACGGACGAACCACCGAAAAACGGGCAGTAGAGAGCACAAAAACGAATATCGAATGTCGAACAAGGAATGTCGAATGTCGAAGGTAACGGCTCCTGCCTTATCAGAAGCTCCTAATAACCCATGGGTTCGTCCTCTGGGGGAAATCCTTTCTGAAACCTGCCATTTGTCCGAAGACCAACTCCAGAAAGGGTTGCAGGTCCAGGAAGAAAAGGGGGGACGGCTGGGGGAAATCCTGATTCGCCGGAAAATGATCACCGAAGCGGATCTGCTCGGAGCCCTTGGGGTGCAGTGGGATTTGCCGGTTTCCATGACCCTGCCCCTTGAAAACCTGGACACCGCTTTTACCAGCACTGCACCCATTCAGTTCCTCAAGAAATTCAAACTGGTTCCCATCATCACCCATGAGAACTCAACCATCGCGGTTAATGACCCATTGCAGTTTCAAGCCCTGGATGATCTGCGGCGGTTGCTGAAATTGGAAAACGCCCCGGTGGTGCTGGCCCCTATTTCCGCGATCCTGTCGGTGATCAATGCGGCATATGATGTGACGGGGGATTCCGCAGAACGGGTCATCGAAGACATGCAGGAGGGTGAAGCCGGTCGTATATTGTCCGAGATCGAGGAAACAGCTGACCTGCTGGAGGATACCAGCGATGCCCCCGTGGTGAAACTGGTCAACCTCATGATGAGCCAGGCAGTCAAGGCGCGTGCCAGCGATATCCATATTGAGCACTCCCAGCACAAACTGCGCATCCGGTACCGGGTGGACGGTATCCTTTACGACATGTTGTCACCCCCCAAACATATCCAGTCGGCCCTCATCTCCCGCATCAAGATCATGGCCAAAATGAACATTGCGGAGAAAAGACTGCCTCAGGACGGCCGCATCAAGATCCGGATTGCAGATAAGAATATCGATATCCGTGTATCCACCATCCCTGTGGCATTCGGTGAGCGGGTGGTACTCCGTTTGCTGGATAAGACCAACGTGCTGCTCAAGGTCACGGACCTGGGCATGCCCCAAAGGGATTTGACGGCCTTCGAACAGCTCATCAGTTCTCCCCACGGCATCATTCTGGTGACCGGTCCCACGGGAAGCGGAAAGACCACCACCCTTTACGCGGCACTCTCCACCATCAACAAAACCGACATCAATATCATTACCATCGAGGATCCCATCGAGTACCAGATTGACGGAATCGGGCAAATCCAGACCAATCCAAAAATCGATCTCACCTTTGCCAAGGGGCTCCGTTCCATTGTCCGCCAGGACCCGGATGTGATCCTGGTGGGTGAGGTGCGCGACCTGGAGACCGCCGAAATCGCCATTCAGTCGGCCCTCACGGGACACCTGGTTTTTTCAACGCTCCATACCAACGATTCCGCCGGCGCCGTCACCCGCCTCATCGATATGGGGATCGAGCCTTTTCTGGTCACCTCTTCCGTAAGCGCCATCCTCGCCCAGCGCCTGGTGCGGGTTATCTGCCCCCAATGCCGGGAGGCTTACACACCGGACGAAGGATCCCTTCAAAAAGTGGGGATCACCCGGGAAATGGCCCATGGGGCGACCATCTACCGGGGCCGGGGATGTCCCGAATGCCTGGACACCGGCTTCCGGGGCCGGACCGGCATCTTTGAATTCATGACCCTGGATGAAAAAATCAAGAATCTGATTTTGAAAACTGCCGATGCCAATGCCCTCAAACGGGCAGCCATTGAAGGGGGCATGATCACCCTGCGCCGGGACGGCGCCCGAAAAGTCATTGAAGGGATTACCACCATTGAGGAAGTCTTCCGGGTGACATATCAGTAACGCTGTTTGAAACCATCCATAAATTCAATCGGGTTATTGACCTCGTTTCTTGAGCTCCTCCCTGACTTTTTTCTTCATGGACATAATATTCATAAGGTGATCAGAATAGGAACCCCCAATATCGGCTTTAAGCATTTGGCTTCTCAGCTGGGCTAAATCTTTGTCAAATTGAACAATTCCCTTTTTTGACATGGATTCTATGTTTTCAAACCTTCCCTTGAGGCTGTCAAATCGATTCAGGATTTCATTTGGATGTTTTTTTGCACTGCCCTTTGGCAATTTTGACGTTTCTTTTTGACTCCCAGTTTCGCTAATGGCGGTTTTTACTTCTTCTTTTATTGGGGGAGAGACCTTTCCCGACGATTTGGGGGGTGACTTCACAATAATTGTTTTCGGATCATCAATTTTCTCAATTGAAAGGACCTCTTCTTTCGAAATTCCCACAACGCCGCCAACCTGTTGAATCTTGATCTGATCCCCTTCTTCCCAGTACTCGTGGGTTGTAATTTCCCGACCGTCCTTGAGGTGGATCAGATAAGCGGCGGAACACACCGTTGCACAGAAAAGAAAATATAGACAAATGACCCCTGCCGCTAATTTTTTCATATCAACCTCCCACTCGATGTTTTGAACTTTCTTTTCATGTGAGTTTAGTCGTTTCAAAAAGCAAAAGTCAACGGCATCAAAGCCAGTTCTTCTATTTTCATTCCAAACATGTTACATAATTGCCAAAACATTTTCGTTAAGAATTTTTTGCAGCTTTCCGTGAGACATTTAATATTTAGCCCCATCGAGGCATCCTTATATGACCCAAAACAATCCCCTACGTGTCATCATTTTCGACTGTGACGGCGTCATGTTTGACTCCCGCCAGGCCAACATCAATTTCTACAACCACCTCCTGGCCCGTTTTGATCTGCCCCCCATGGACCAGAAAGAAATCGACTACGCGCACATGGCCACGGGCCAGGATTCCGTGAAATATATTTTCAGGAAAACACCCCATTTTGAAGAAGCCGACGCGTATCGTCTGCAAATGGATTACGCCCCCTTCATCAAGGACATGATCATTGCCCCGGGGCTCAAGGATTTACTGCCGAAACTGCAGTCGGAGTTTATCCTGGCCGTGGCCACCAACCGCAGCAACACCATCGATGAAGTACTGGGTCAAAACGGACTGACCGGGCTTTTTGACATGGTGGTCTCTTCACTGGACGTGAAAAACCCCAAACCCCACCCCGAGTCCATTTTGAAAATCCTCAGATTCTTTGACATTCATCCTGAGCAAGCTGTTTATGTGGGCGATTCATCCATCGATTTTGATGCGGCCAAAGCTGCGGAGGTCCACTTCATCGCCTATGGCAACGTAAATTTGGCGTCAAATTTGAAGGCTGAGAGTATGGAAGAACTGGAAAAGATTCTGAAGGAAGTTTCCGGGAACCGGGCTACTTAAAATAGGAAGGGAAGTCTTCTTTCACATAGGAGATCGGTGCCGCAAAATTGATGGGTGCATTTTGAAGGCCCCAGCTCACAACCCCGACGACTTTTCCTTCCTTGTCGATCACGGGGCCTCCGCTGTTCCCCGGTACGACGGGGGCAGAAAACTGGATCTGTTCTCCTCTGATTTTGAACGGGGGTCGCCTCATTTTTGCCTCTTTTTTCCAGTCTACCTCCGGAAACATTCGGCTGAAATTTCCTTTCGTAACGGTTTCCTTAAATACCAATAGAGGATTTCCGATGGCGTAGACTTCTTCTCCTCGAACAAGCGTTTCCGGATCTCTCATTTCCAGAAATTGCGTGGGCCTTTTGATGGATACCTGAAGCAGGGCAATATCATGTTTCTTACTCTTTCTGAGCACCCGGACCCTGTATCTTCGTTTATCGCCGGGAACCTCGGCCTTCATACTGTATGTGACGCCTTTAACCACATGCTTGGCAGTAATTGCCAACCCCGCATTGTTAATGAAAAACCCTGACGCTCCGCCCTTGCTGTTCTTCAGCCTGAAAGTGCATGATACCGCATGTTCGATGGGATTGTCGGAAATGGTGATGGGTTTTGCTTCCGGCCTGGGCGCTTCCTTGAACTTTCTTTCCTCAATCTCCCCCCCGGCCTGATCCGGATGGGGCGCCCGATCGGAGAAATGGACATTCCCATCCTTGTCCCGCCAGATGTAGGCCTTCCCGGCCGCTGCCCCCGCCGATAAAAAGAGGTCGCCTGCCAGCAGCATACAGAAAATCGCCACGAAACAGGCTGTCCTTCGAAAATCTCGTTTCATCAGGCACTCCTTCAGCTACCCCATGTGCGCTGGGTACCCCCATCAGGCGAAAAAGACGACAGCGTCACCACCCGGTACCCTTTTTCATAGAGAAACAAGGAAACTTCCGGCGGCAGATCCAGGGGCGTCATGAAGACCGAATTACCGCCTTCCGTACTAAAAATAACGCCTGAAAGGGTCAACCTGATATTTTTTTTGCCGCGCGGGTCCGTGGACAGGGCGTGGGGCCCCATTTTGTGCTGCCATCCCAGAAATTTGAGGGTTTTTGAAGCCATGGCCAGGGGATTCTTTTCCTTTGAAAGGGAGAGCACCGAAATGCCCCTTTCTTTTAACAGGGCGACGATCTCCGTATCCAGTCCGCTGAGATCAATCACCCGCTCCTTTCCGTAGGCCGTCAAGTAAAAATCCGCCGTAACCGTCAGTTTGAAATCATCATTCTGGCTCTTAAAAGCGGGAATTTTGACCCGCGAGTCATGGGGGTGTCCGGTGAGGGTCAGAAGCATCTCCACCAGGGATGCGGCATCCAGGGCCGTTTCCGGCGCTTTTTCATCAAGCGGTTTTTGGGGTGCTTCACCGGAAGGATATTCGATGAGCAGCACACCCCGTTGTTTCAGATAAGCCTTGATGGACTGGGGAGCCGCCTGGATCGGGTCGCCCAAAAGATTAATCACAATGAACCCGGATTTTTTTCCCCCATGGCCTCTGGGTGGAATGGCAATCCAATCCGCGGTAATGCTGACGGGAATGGTTCCGGACAGTTTCAGGGGTTCTCCCTTTTTGAAAACCTTCGGGTAGTGAAAGGCTTTGAGGATTTTGCTGAAGGCTGATTTCAAGTCGTCCCCGGGCGAAAGATGAACAATCCGATAAGTTCCCCAGCTGGACTCAATCACGCGACCCATTCTCGAAGGGAGGGAATTGTGAAGATCCACGATCAGGGTCATACCCCCATGGAGTTTCACAATGGGGTAGGTATCGGCCTTGAGGTTAATG
>JAERTK010000300.1 GCA_016844935.1 Desulfobacteraceae bacterium
GGAGAGGGGCTGGGGAGCCGTGCCCGAAACATGGACCGGGCCAGTTCCCCCATGTTCTCCCCGGCCTTTTCAGCCAGCCATTGAGCGGCTTTTCGGTCCCGCCGGGTTGTTGTGGGAGAGCGGAATTCCACCGTATCGGACAGGATGGCCCCCAGCATGGCCCCGGCCATGGGACCTGTGAGCGGCGCATGATGGCGCCGGTACTGTTCGGCAATGAGCGTACAGGTGCAGCCCAGGGGCTCCACCTGCATTCGGAGGGGCGCTAACGTGCGCAAGCCCCCCAGATTATGATGGTCGATGATGGCCAGTATATCACTTTCCGAAACCCCTGCCGCGGCCTGGTCCGCATGGTTGTGATCCGTCAGGATCACCCGCCTGCGGCTTTGATCTGCCAGATGGCGGCGCAGCAGGAGGCCTTTTAGCAATCCATCCTTATCCACCGCCGGCAGCGCGGCCAGGCGGTATTGCCGGATCTGGTCAAACCCATCCGTCAACAAATCACTCTCACAAATACGATGGGGTTTTTCCGCCATAGCACAGGTAAGCGGAAGACTCTGCTGGATGAGCTGGGCAACGGCAAAGGTGCTTTTTTTCGTACTGAGAATCACAGCGCCGCTGCTTCCGGCCTTTGCCAGGGCATCATCCTGTACGGGGGCGCCGTCAGTGGCCACAAGGCAGCCCGCTCCAGCGGATATGGCGGCAACCTGCGTGTCCGGCTGATCGCCCACAATAACCAGATCACCCAAACCAATTCGTTTGGGAACTTGGATTTCCGAAAAGGTGGCGATGCACACGCGGCCGCGAACCACTAACGCATCCTGACCGACAACCAGCTCCGCTTCCAGGGTGCGGCGTAGAAGCGCCAGAGGTAAATCCACCCGTCGGGGAAGCTGCAGTTCCGCCAGATAGCGGTCCGCCAATTTTCCCCGGGCCAGCATGGCGGTCAGATGGCCTTCCGGGTCCACCACCGGCAGCGCATCAAGGCCACGCTTCTGCATGATGAGGCCTGCCTCCCTCAGGGTTTGATCCGGGTGAAGTACCGGCGCGTCGGTCATCATCACATCCCCTACCCGCAGGTAAACATCTTTGATGGGGCGGGGCGCCTGGAGTCCCAGGTGGGCCAGGAGCCAGGCGGTCTCACGGTTCAGTTCATCCAGATGACAGGCCACCACCTTTTCACCGGTCTGCCAGCCGTAAAAGTCAGCATAGGCGAGGGCCGAGCAGACCGCATCCGTATCCGGATCATGGTGCCCGACCACCAGCACTTCTTCAATAATGGATGGCATGGATGTTGGTATCCAACATATAATGAGAAGGCATCACAGCCCCTCACGATATTGGGGCGGCGTATCTCGGCGGCCCTCAACAAGAAAATCATCAGGAAGGCTTGCCAGCAACTCAAACGCCCGAGCCAGTCCCTTTGAAGGTTCACGGAGCACAATTTCATCGCCCCGCCGGAAAATCTCAAGCACCTTGCTGTTCACATAAAACGCTTTCGGCAACCTGACCGCCTGGCTGTTCCCTGATTTAAAAACACGGGTTGTTGTCATAACGCCCTCCCGGACTCCGGTATCGCTTTAAGGGAACTTACGAATTCATCCCTCAATATGTATATACATATGCATGCCGGGGGTCAAGCCCACAGCAGCAAGCGCGCAGATCCGTGGAGCAGACGGCCTTGACACATTATGGTTATGGTCAGCCGCCGTGATCGTAGTCTTCGGGAATAGCATAATTGTCTTCGTCATCAACGAAGAGATCATCCGGCTCGTGTTTGCCGTGGTAGGCCACCCTGAGAACGCTTCCATGGGGCGGAACGCGACTGAAACGCACTTCAAAGCGGGACGGACGGTGTTTTCGAGCTCCGGGGGTTTTGGGCAGGATTTGGGGTGTGTAGGTCGTTTTGGCCTGGTGGAAGAGGGTCCCGCCGGGTGATATCACGGCCATATCCACATGGCCTTTTCCGGAAAAAGCGGTATTACGGCGGCTTATCTCTCCGGAAATGATCAGTTCACGCCCTTCCTGCCTGACAGTGATATTGGAAAGGGTTACCCGCGAAGAAGGGATGGTTTCCACATGCAGACCGCCGTCCATGTGGCTGTGAGGGGCGTGGCGGGGTACGCATCCCCACACACCGCCCAAACCCCATGCGAAAAAAAACAGAAGTGAATAAATCAGACATTTTCGTTTCATAAATAATTGGGTCCGCCCGCCATTGTTTTTGTCAAATCACCATGAATACTCGAAAAAATGATCAGTTGCTTTTCCACATAAAAAAAAATATAAAAAAGTGACCCTGTGCGTCAAGGAAAAAGGGGTGTGGCGCGGAGATCCTTAGAACCCGCTACCCTTCATAAACGAGACGAAGGAGGTTTAGAAATGAATATGACATCGGAAGTGAAGGAGATGGTTTGTGTGGCCAAGGGGCCCAAGAATGGCCCGGCGCCCATTCCCGAGGAAGGAAAATGGGTTCAGGCAAAAGAGATCAAGGACATTTCAGGGTTGACCCATGGTGTGGGCTGGTGCGCCCCCCAGCAAGGCGCCTGCAAACTCACACTGAATGTGAAAAACGGCATTATCGAGGAAGCCCTGGTGGAAGTTCTTGGTTGTACGGGCATGACCCATTCCGCCGCCATGGCCTCGGAGATTCTTCCGGGAAAAACCATTCTGGAAGCCCTGAACACGGACTTGGTGTGTGACGCCATCAATGTGGCCATGCGGGAACTTTTTCTGCAGATTGTATACGGCCGGACCCAGACCGCCTTTTCCGAAGGGGGGCTTCCCATCGGCGCGGGCCTTGAAGATCTGGGGAAAGGGTTTCGAAGCGTGGTGGGCACCATGTACGGCACCAATGCCAAAGGCGCACGGTATCTTGAAATGGCGGAAGGGTACGTCAAAAGAATCGCCCTGGATGAAAATGATGAGATCATCGGATATGAGTTTGTTCAACTGGGCATCATGATGGACCTGATCGAAAAGGGCATGGATGCGGGTGATGCTCTCAAGAAGGCCTCTGGAACCTACGGCCGTTTTCAGGATGCAGCACGAACCATCAATCCAAGACACCAATAGGGGGATCAGACAATGGCACTTTTTGAAGGATATGACAGACGAATCAAACAGATCACCGTCATTCTTGAAGAATATGACATCGCCTCCCTGGAAGAGGCCGAAGCGATCTGCAAGGAAAAGGGGTTGGATATCTACCAGGTGGTAAAGGATGTTCAGCCCATCTGTTTTGAGAACGCCTGCTGGGCATACCTTTTGGGGGCGGCCATCGCCATCCGGAAAGGGCAGGCCCTTGCCTCTGATATCGCGGAAACCCTTGGGCTGGGATTGCAGGCCTTCTGTATTCCCGGTTCTGTTGCGGACGACCGGAAGGTGGGGCTGGGGCACGGCAACCTGGCGGCCATGCTGCTTGAAGAAAAGACCCATTGTTTTGCCTTCCTGGCGGGGCATGAGTCCTTTGCCGCTGCCGAAGGGGCCATCGGTCTGGCAAAATCCGCCAACAAAGCCCGAAAAGATCCCTTAAAGGTTATCTTAAACGGGCTTGGGAAAGATGCAGCCCACATCATCAGCCGCATTAACGGGTTTACCCATGTGATCACAAAATTCGACTACGACACGGGCGCCCTTGAAATCGTCAGGGAAACCCCCTATTCAAAGGGGGAGCGGGCCGGGGTGAAGTGTTACGGGGCCGATGACGTGCGGGAAGGGGTGGCCATCAACCACCACGAAGGGGTGGACGTGTCCATCACGGGAAATTCCACCAACCCCACCCGGTTTCAGCACCCGGTGGCCGGCACTTACAAGAAGGAATGCCAGATGGCCGGCAAAAGGTATTTTTCCGTGGCTTCCGGCGGCGGCACGGGAAGGACCCTTCATCCCGACAACATGGGGGCGGGCCCTGCCTCCTACGGCATGACCGACACCATGGGAAGAATGCACTCGGACGCGCAGTTTGCCGGCTCCTCCTCGGTTCCCGCCCACGTGGAAATGATGGGCTTCATCGGCATGGGAAACAACCCCATGGTGGGGGCTTCCGTGGCCGTGGCCGTGGCGGTGGAACAGGCTATGAAATAGATGGCTGAATATCACATTAAAACCATGACCCGGGAGCAGTTGGATCTTGCCCTTGACTGGGCCGCCGCCGAGGGATGGAATCCGGGGGCATATGATGCCGATCCGTTTTATGCTGCCGACCCTGAAGGGTTTTTCATGGGATTTCTGAACGATGAACCCGTTTCCTGTATTTCCGCCGTTCGATACGGCCAGGGATTCGGATTCATCGGATTTTTCATGGTAAACCCGGAATACCGGGGCAATGGCTACGGGTTTGAGATCGGTCAGCGGGCCCTTAAGCATCTGGGAGGGCGGTTGATCGGCATTGACGGCGTTGTTGCCCAGCAGGAGAATTATAAGAAAGCGGGCTTCACCCTGGTTTATCGAAACATCCGGTACGAAGGGATCAGCGGTGGCGAGCCATGGAAACATCCCCACATTACCCCGTTGTCGAGCATCCCCATTGAAGACATCAATGCCTGCGACAGCAGGTTCTTTCCCGGGGAAAGGAAAAGATTTCTAAAAAGCTGGATCAGCCGGCTCGGAAGCACAGCCCTCGGCATCCGCCGGGATGGCAATCTTGCGGGCTATGGGGTACTTCGTCCCTGCCGGTCGGGTTACAAGATCGGTCCCCTGTTTGCGCCGGATGCCGAATCGGCCGCAGTCCTTTTCGAAGCCCTTTCGGGACATACCGAAAAAGGCGCCTTAATCTATCTGGACGTGCCCGAGATCAACCCCGAAGCAATCGCTCTGGCCAAAGAACACCACATGAAAGTGGTGTTTGAAACGGCCCGCATGTATAACCGGAAACCGCCTCATCTCCCTGTCAATGAAATTTTCGGAATTACGACCTTTGAGTTGGGCTGAATTCTGACCTCGAAAAGGAACGCTACCTGATACATGGTCATATGCAGCAGGTTTTGGACCACTCTTTATGTCCGCAGAAGCTTGGACCGAAGAGGGGGTGAATAGGCGTTAAATGACTGTCCACGGAATTACATTGCCTTAAAATGCATTTTATGATAAATATCGACGCCTAAAATGCATTTTACAGAGTAAAATATGATTTATCTAATCAATACGTTCAACCCCCACTGGGAAGGGGATGCTTTGCCTGAATGGACATGGCCGAAACGGCGTGTTTTCGGGTATATGCTGAAGTTGATGGATGGACCCCTCTCATTGGGCATTGGCGGGTTACGGAGAATAGGAAAAACAACCCTTTTAAAACAATTGATGGGAAACCTGAATAAAAAAGGGATCCCGGCTAACCGGATATGCTACTTTCAATTTGACCGTGATATTGTTCTGAAACAAGATTCTGCTTTAGAGAGGGTGTTGGATGCCTATATTTTGGACTTTCTGGATGAATCCATTGGACGTATCAAAGAGAAAACATACATTTTTTTGGACGAAATCCAACTTGTTCCCCGTTGGTCCGACATTATTAAACGGTATTTAGACAGGGATCCCGCGCTGACTTTTGTGGTTTCCGGTTCATCCTCTTTGCTGCTGGAATCGGAATCAGCGGAAAGCCTGGCCGGAAGGCTCGACATGCTGCGTCTCTCCCCTCCCGATTTCAGGGATTACATGACCATCAATGGATTTGAATCGCCCCCTGAGTTTAAGATTGATCCCGGTTTGGGAAAGATTCCCACTGAAACAGCCCTCTACTACGGAGCGAACAGGCCCCGCCTGAAGCGGTCATATCTGGACTATTTAAAGTGGGGCGGCTTTCCTCAGTTAAAAGAGGTGGATGATGAGGAAACGAAACATCGATATATTAAAGAGGTAGTTGTTGAAAAGGTATTGAGATACGATCTTCCGGCCCGGTTTCGGGATGTAAATCCTGTTGACCTGGAAATGCTTTACGGAATCTATGCCAGTGAATACGGGCAAATCGTAGAATACAGCACACTTGCCAGGGACATCGGGGTTTCCGTAAAGAGACTCAAGAAGCTTACCGAGGCATTGATGGCCGGATATCTGATGCAATACTGCTTCAACCATACACGCTCTAAAAGAAAATCCGGAAGGACAGGGAAAAAAGTATATCTGAGCACACCCACCCTTGCCGCACACCGCTATGGACCTTTAAATCTTTTTCCTGAAATATTGGGGAGAATCGTAGAAAATGACGTCTTTCTTCGTCTGAAAGAAATGGATGAAACCCTGACCTTCTGGAGGGTTGGCAGGCAGGAAATTGATTTCATCTTTCATGCACGGGACGCGGTTTTCCCCGTGGAATGTAAAACCGGGCGCTTAAGAACCAAAGATACCCGGTTAATCCGGTCTTTAGCGGAGAAATGGGGGGCGCCCTTTTCAGTGATGGTTACAGCCGACACATTCGATTTTTCAGACCCAACGATCCTGCGCATACCGGCCTTTATGCTTTAGAACTCGCCAGGCTTTAGAGCTCGCTTACAATCATAAGACAAGCTATCAGATCCGCCTGAATACCCCCATTTCATCTGGCGGTCCCCCTGCGCCCCTGAATGGCCCGGATCCTTTCCAGGACAGGCGGATGACTGTATGACAAAAACACCTTGAGGGGGTGGGGCGTCAGGTTGGAGAGATTGTCCACACTGAGTTTCTTAAGGGCGGCAATCATGGATTGCGGTCGGTGGTAGGTTCGGACCGCCCAGGCATCGGCCTCATATTCGTGCCGGCGGGAGAGCATATTGCCGAAAATGGAGAGAATCATCTCGATGGGGGCGTAGAGAAAGCCGAAAAAGAGCAGGCTGGCATAAATGGAGACATGATCCATCTGAAAAGCCGAAAAAAGACCCGGATTATTCATGAAAATTGAAAGAATATAAAACATGAGCCCGGTTGACAGAATGGAAATGATAACCGATTTCAAAATATGTTTCTTTTTGTAATGCCCCATTTCATGGGCCAGAATTGAGACCAGCTCCTCGGTGGTGTGCTTCGAAATGAGGGTGTCAAACAGCACAATGCGCCTGAAACGGCCGAAACCCGTGAAAAAAGCATTGGATTTGGTGGAACGTTTGGAGCCATCCATTGAGAAAACGCCTTTCATCTTAAACCCCTGCTTTTCAGCGTAATCCTCAATGGCTTTCTTTAATTCCCCCTCCTCCAGAGGAACGAATTTATTGAAAATGGGCATGATCACCACCGGGGCGATGAACATGAGAAAAATTTGAATCCCCGTGAGCGCCACCCAGCAATACACCCAGGCCATGGTGCCGGTTTGCCCGAAGAACCACAAAATGGCTGAAAACACGGGGGCGCCGATGACAACGGCCAGCAGCCATCCCTTGAGAAGATCCAGCACAAAGGTTTTTGGCGTCGTCTTATTAAAACCGTATTTTTCCTCGATGACAAAGGTGCTGTAAATGGAAAAGGGAAGGCTCAGGATCTGGGATCCAAACAGGAGGATTGCCACAAAAACCAGCCCCGTGGCAATGGGCCCCCACGCCAGACTTCGGGCCCACAGATCCACCCAGTTAAAACCGCCCAACAAAATAAAAAGGATGACCGCAGGTGTGGTTATGGAACCGGTGATTAAATCAAATCGTGTGTTTTCCTTGAGATACTGCTGGGATTTTCCATATTTTTCCCCATCGTAATAACCGGAAAAGGCCTCCGGCAGATCGGTTTTCAGGTGTTTCACATTCAGAGAATCCACAACCAGCCCAAGGACGTAATCGCCAATGAGAATAATCAGGATGATGATCAAAAACGCGTTCATAAACAGCTAACTCCCCCAGGGTCTTTTCCTTTACAGGTTGCCTTCCATGCAGGTGGTGTCGAACCCGCCCCTTGTATTATAAATGGTGGTGACCTTTAACCTTTCGGTTTTCAAAACCGCTTTCAGATCATCATAAATCCTTTTGGTGACGCCTTCCTGAAAAAGCCCTACGTTTTTAAAACTGACCGTATAATATTTGAGCGATTTCAATTCGATACATCGACCGCCTTCCGGGTAATACTCGATGATCAGGCGGCCCACATCGGGAAGACCGCTGAAAGGACAGGCCGCGATGAACTCCCGGGTCTCGGTTTTAATGTATTGGCGGGGACTGTCAAAATCAAAAGTTTCCAGAAAATCGGCTCTGATTTTCTCAGGACTATCCCATGGAAAAATTTTCCCTTCTGCTTCAATCATGTGACGTACTCCTCAGTTATTGTTTCAGGTTCGCTATCCATACCCTATCTTCAAAAAAAAGCCAATGCCAATTCATTCTAAGGGGAAATGAGAATCAACCCAAAAAAAACCTTGAATTGTTTTTTAAAGCATGTCATAAGTGGTGCCGATCTATGAATTTTAAGATATTTGAAGGGATCATCGACGTGTCTTTTTTGAGAAACCAACGGATCATCGGTAGATTTCACATGTCGAACGGGGCAGCAGCCGCCGCTGCGGCACCCGTCGTGCCCGTGGTTCTGGGAGGGGCGTGGATGGCATAAACCATCAACCAAACCAACCAGGGCTGCCGGGCGACTCGCAGCCTTTTTTTGTGGGGCTGCTTGAATTTGCGGCCCTTTTTTTGTGGCCGCGAGAAGTTTTTTTAGAGGGAGGAGGAATCATTTTATGCGAACCGACATTGTTCACATCGGTGCGGGCGAACTGACCTATGAAATCCGAGGGATCATGGAGGTGGTGGAAAAACTGAACGCCATGGGCATGAAAATCACCCTGGAAAACATTGGAGATCCTGTGGCCAAAGGTGAGGAAATACCCGACTGGCTGAAAAGTATCATCGCCGATCTGGCCATGGAAAACGGTTCTTACGCCTACAGTGCCACTTTGGGCGATCTGGAAACGCGGAAATACCTGGCCGCCCTGACCAACCAGACAAGCGGGGTCCACCTGGATGAAAATGATATTCTTTTCTTTAACGGCTTAGGCGATGCCATCACCAAGGTATACGGCTTTCTGCGTCGTACCGCGCGCGTGATCACCCCTTCACCCACATACACCACCCACTCGTCCTCGGAAGCCGCCCATGCGGGACTCCCCCCCGTGTGCTATCCTCTGGACCCCCAGAATCACTGGTATCCGGATGTGGCGGAATTGAGGCGACGGGTCAAATACAATCCCGCAATTGCTGCCATCCTGATCATTAATCCCGACAATCCCACGGGAATGGTTTATCCTGAGCACCTGCTGGAAGAAATCGTTTCCATTGCGCGAGATTTTGATCTCTTTATCATCGCGGACGAAATCTACCTGAATCTGGCATACAACGGTCACAAAGGCAAATCCCTGTCCGAGATTATCGGAAACGTGCCGGCCATCAGCATGAAAGGGATTTCCAAAGAGCTTCCCTGGCCGGGAAGTCGTTGCGGATGGATGGAAGTTTATAACGCGGACCGGGATCCCATGTTCGCCAACTATATCAAAAGCATCACCAACGCGAAAATGATGGAGGTATGTTCCACAACCCTTCCGCAAAAGGCCATCCCCAGGGTTTTTGAACACCCCGCCTATGCGGATCATCTTACGAAACGGCGCAAGCGCTATGAACGTTTCTCGGAAATTGGTTACGGAAAATTGAAAGATATTCCCGGCATCATGGTCAACCAGACCAATGGCGCCTTTTATATGACCGTGGTTTTTGAAGAAGGGAGAATAAACCGGAAGCAGGCTCTCGCCATTGCCAACCCCGAAGTCCGGGAACTCATCGAGAGCCTGACCGCAAAAGACGAGAAAATGCAGCCGGATAAGCGTTTTGTCTATTACCTGCTGGGCGCCACCGGCATCTGTGTGGTTCCCCTGACCTCTTTCAGTTCCGATTTACAGGGGTTTCGGGTGACCCTGCTGGAGACCGAAGAACAGAAATTCACGGAAACGTTCGATATCCTCAGGGAGAGCATCAAACAGTATCTCGCGTCAGGATGAAGCGTTGGGATGAATCAAGGCACGTAAAGAATTACCAGCAGTTCTGCCGTCTCATCACCCGGATTGGACAGGTGGTGATCCACATTGGCATTAAAACGATGGGATTCTTTTTCACCCAAAAGGTATTTTTCTTTGTCCACAAGAAGTTCCACCGCTCCCGAAACCACATAAACAAACTCCTCACCCTCATGGTGATAACCGACCCCTTCGTGCCCCGTTCTGGGAGGAATGGTGACGGAAAAAGCCATCAGGTGCTTATCCGCTTCAGGTGGCGTGAGGGTTCGGTATGAGTATTTTTTGGTCCGCTTGGCAGACTCACCCAGGCGCTTTTCAGGCGAATCATCCACCGTCAGGAACGCTCCCGAATCGAGGTTCATACTTTTGGCTATCTGCAGCAGAAGGGCCACAGGCGGTTCCACCTGCCCATCCTCAACCCATTGCAGGTACTCACCTGAACAACCGACCCGACCTGCCAGTTCTTCAAGGTCGAGGCTCTTTTGCTGACGGGCCTGCTTGATCCGCCCACCCACAGGCATGATGTTTTCGTTTGTCATTTTCCCCATGTCCTTTCGTGCCCGGTTCTTAAAATAACGCCCGCGATCCCTGCCCTTATGGCTTAAGTTCGACGGCGTTCATACTGCGGCCACCCCAAAAAAATCACTTCCTCGAACAAGTATAGGGCCCAGACTCTTCGGTGTCAATGCCATTGTCCACGGGCGTAAGCACCAGAGCCGTACGGGTGGGAAGATACAAACTGAGAGCATGCCTGATGGTTTCTCCTGCTTTCACGAAAGCGGTGAAATGCCGCTGATCCCGGCGCAGTCGGCCGTGACCGCCGTACTCCGGCGCATCGCTATCCAGTATCATGCGATACTCGCCCGGGTCCACTTCAATGGGATAATCCCTGTGAGAGCTAGTGGGGTGGAAATTAAAAACAAACAGAAATGCACCCCGCCGAAAAGCCAGCACCTTGTGGTCTGAATGCTCCAGAATTAAAGACGGCTGGGCCGCCGATTTAAAAAAGCCCCCACTTCTTGCCAGGGCGATCATATGGCGATCAAAGCGGGCCAGATACGCATATTTCAGATCCGGCATGTCCAAAAGGTGCCACTGGCGCCGGGCATATTCATAGGACCATCCGTTTCCCTCCCGGGGAAAGTCAATCCAGTCCGGATGCCCGAATTCGTTCCCCATGAAGTTGAGATAGCCGTTGCCTGCGGTGGCCAGGGTGATCAGGCGCACCAGTTTGTGAAGGGCCAGGCCCCTGTCAACGGCCAGGCTTTCGCTTTTAACATGCATCTGGTCATAAAGCGCCGGACCCATGAGCCTCAGCATCAGCGTTTTATCCCCCACCAGGGCCTGATCATGGCTTTCAGCGTAGCCGATGCTTTTTTCATCCACCCTTCGATTAGTCAATTCATGCCACATCTCCCCCAGGGGCCAGTCTTCGTCGCGCTTTTCTTTCAGGATTCTGATCCAGAAATCCGGCACCCCCATGGCCAGTCGATAATCAAAACCCATACCGCCCTCTTCACCGGGCGCAGCCAGGCCGGGCATGCCGCTGATGTCTTCGGCGACGGTGACGGCCTTCGGGTATACATCATGGATCAGTTCATTGGCCAGGGACAGATAGGTGAGCGCGTCCTCGTCCACATGATCGTCAAAATAGTCGTCATAGGACGTAAACGCCTTACCCAGCCCATGATGATGGTAGAGCATGCTGGTAATGCCGTCAAACCGGAACCCGTCAAAATGGTATTCATCCAGCCAGAACCGGCAGTTACTGAGGAGAAAATGGAGCACCTGGGGCTTGCCGTAATCAAAACAGCGGGATCCCCAGGCCTCGTGAATCCCCCGCGCCCCTTCATGAAAATACTGGTACAGGGTTCCATCAAAGCGGCTCAATCCTTCCACCTCGTTGGCCACCGCATGGGAATGGACCAGATCCATGATAACGGACAGTCCCGAACCGTGGGCCCGGTCTATCAACACCTTCAGATCTTCAGGGGAGCCGAACCGGGACGATGCGGCAAAGAAACTGGAGACATGATATCCGAAGGAGGCATAATAGGGGTGTTCCTGAATGCCCATGAGTTGCAGAGCATTATATCCGGCATCAACAATCCTTGGCAAGACACGTTCCGCAAACTCACGGTATGAACCGATTCCTTTTTCTTCCTGGGCCATGCCCACGTGGGCTTCATATACAAAAAGAGGGTCTCGTTCGGGAACAAAATCAGGATGTTTCCACTCATGGGGATCGGGCGGAGACCACACCTGGGCATTAAATATGAGACTGTTGGGATCCTGCACCACCCGCCGGGCGTACGCGGGAATGCGGTCCCCTTCTCCACCCTCCCAGTGCATGCGAAGCCGGTAAACCATGCCGTGCGCCAGGGAATCCGCCGGGAGTCTGATCTCCCAAACCCCCGCCGGGTTGATCCTTTCAAGTTCATATGCCCCAGCTTCCCGCCATTGGGTCATCTCTCCCACCAGGAATATACCCTTTGCATTGGGTGCCCACTCCCTTAGAACCCATCGGTCCTCCCGAAAATGAAGCCCGAAAAACTCATGGCCTGATGCAAAGTCTGGAAGGTCGATCTTTCCCCCATCGGTGAGACGAAGCGCCATTGACACTGTACGCTGCATCCGCGCCCGAATGTTTTTCTCGTAAGGCCGAAGATACGGATCACTCCGCAATCCGCAATCCGCAGTCCGCAATGGGGGTTTTTCAGTCATTGATCAGGGGCCGTTCCAGCATCTTTTCGTATAGATCCATGTACCTGCGCGCCGTGACCGAATGGTTGAACGCAGCCTTGCTTTCACACATAATCCGTGTGATTTCCTTGGCTTTCACAAGGGAAGGGAGATTAAAAAACCTCATGGCCTCATCGATGGCCCATGACAAACCGCTCGGGTCAAATGTCTCAAACAGAAAGCCGTTTCCCTCCTCCCGGTCCACATTCAAGTGAACCACGGTGTCGTGGATACCGCCGGTATCATGGGCCACCGGCAGGGACCCGTAAATGGGGCCGATCATCTGGGGAAGTCCGCACGGTTCAAACAACGACGGCATCAGCACAAAGTCCGACGCGCCATAGGCCAGGTGGGAAAGGTTTTCATCAAAATCACAGAGTGCCACCCGTTCCAGCAGATTGTGGCGCCAGTTGATCTCCCGGAAATACTTCTTGAACTCACCGTCCGCCACAAACACAACCTGCAACTGCTGATCCCAGTAACGGCTCACCACATCATACAGAATGTGGGCCAGCAACTGACATCCCTTCTGAATCACGTCCATTCGCGACGGCCAGAAAAGAAGCGGTGCATGTTCATTTTCTATCAAACCCAATGCCCGTTGTAGCGCCCTCTTGTTCTCGCTCTTCCCCTCCACATGGGTATCCGCATCATATTTGAATTTCAATCGCCGGTCCGATGCCGGATCAAAGCTCGCATCCGGCGCGTTGATAATGCCCGCGGCGCATCCGGCTTCATATTTGCCGGCCAGCTCCCTTCGAAGGGATTCTTTGACGAAGCCATGTTGACCGTCGACGATCTCCCAAAGGAATGTCTCACTCACGGTGTTGACAAAATGGGCGGCAAAAACACCGCTTACCAGAAAATCCACCAGATTGTTTTCCCGAGCCTGTTCATATCCCGAGGGGAAATGGTCATAGAAAAGGTGCTGCCAGAAGGATGCCGCGTCAATGCCCCGGTCTTCGATATAATGCAGGGGATGCTGCACCGTATGGATGTTATGGATGGTAAAGAGGCACGGGATTTCCTGTTGACGGGCCATGGCCGGGATGAGCCCGGTCATCCAGTCGTTGCAGTGAATCAGGTCGGGTTGAACCCGTGGAATGATATTGTTGATCACTTCCCGCTGAAAGGCCAGAGAGATCTTTCCGTTTTCATGGCCGTAATTGGAATACACCTGATTCAGGTAAAAAAAGGCCCGGTCTTCGGCCAGATGAATCCGCTCGGCGGGCATTTTACGACGAATGGCGTCCAGTTTCTTGATCTGAAGGGGGGCGATGCCCGCGCCGAACATGTTTCGATAATCGGGCAGGGCCACATGAATATCGGCCCCCTGTTCGAACAGGGCGCTGATAAGGGTTGCCGAAACATCGGCCAGTCCACCCGCCTTGGCGGAAAGGTTGTCGGCAATGTCTCCCATCCCCTTGGGGAGGTAGGTCACTTCAGGCGTCACCAAGAGAATGGTGGGGTTTGCCAGAAATGTCTCCATGATGTTGATGCTCCCTTCAGTCCCTTGCCCAGGTCACAAAACCGGGCGTGCATTTAACGAGCGCATCCCCTTGGGGGCTCACCCGGGCAGAGAATCCATACTGGCCCGACGAGGCGCAGGTTAAATCACAGGTGTACTGGTACGATCCGTTACCCAGATCATCTATGACGGTCATCCGTTCCGTATGGCTCTCCCATATGGTATCAAGGGATTGAACACTGCCGTGATAGAGCTCCACGTGGACTTCATGGGGCTTCAGGTCTCCCAGATACACCTTGGCCGTTACGGGAAACACCTCCCCCACGCGGATGGGTTCCATTCCACGCCTCTCCCATACAGGCGGCTCTATGGAAATATCACCCCATTTGGAACGATACCGCTCACGAAGGTCCGCCATTTTTTGGGCCCCCGCTCCATTGTTATCCAGCATTTCACCATAACTCCGGCATGCGTGAGCATAAAATCTCTTTTCATACTCTTCCACCATCCGAAGGCTTGAAAAGTCAGACAGAATCATTTTCATGGATGCTTTCATCATCTTGATCCATTGAAACGGAACGGCCCCCCCGTCTCTTTCATAAAAGCAGGGGATCACATGGTTTTCAAGAACATTGTAAAGGGCATGGCTGTCCACGAGATCCGAATCGGAATGCGCGTCATAATCCTCCCCTTTTCCGATGGCCCAGCCCGTTTCCTTTGTGTACCCTTCGCACCACCAGCCGTCAAGTATACTCACGTTGAGAACACCGTTTACCGCTGCTTTCATACCGGACGTGCCGCAGGCCTCCAGGGGTCTCCTCGGGGTATTGAGCCACACATCCGCCCCCTGAACCAGAAGCCTTGCCATGTGAATATCATAATCCTCCAGAAAGACGATTTTATGGCGTAACCGCTCATCTGAAGCATGCTTGAAGATATGTCGGATCAGACCTTTACCCTCTTCGTCGGTGGGATGCGCCTTTCCCGCATAAATAATCTGTACCGGCCTTTCTTCATTGCCCAGAATCTCGTTCAAACGATCCAGGTCGCGAAGCAGCAGATTGGCCCGTTTGTAGGTGGCAAAACGGCGGGCAAAGGCAATGGTCAGGACATCCTCATCCAAGACCGACTCCGCTGCATCCACGACATTTTTGGGGGCATTTCTTCGCTCGCACTGCTTTTTCAACAGGTGCCTGCAATTCTTGATCAGGCGGTTTCGACATCTTTTGTGGGCTTCCCACAGATCCATGTCATTGATGGCATCAATTTCCTTCAAATTCTCCCTTTTCCACGCATTGCGATGCCAGTTAACGCCCAATCGATTCTGAAAAACCATGGCGTTATCCCGGGACGCGAAGGAAGGGATATGGATGCCGTTGGTCACATGACCAATGGGAATCTCCGCTTCCGGCCGATGGGGCCACACGTTCCGCCACATGCGTCGGGCCACCTGACCGTGAAGCTCGCTGACGCCGTTTAAGTACTGGCTCATTCTCAAACCCAGGACAAACATGGAGAAGTTGTTGTTCTCGCCGGCACCTGCGTGTTGACCCCAGGACAGAATTTCATCGGCGGAAACATTCAGTCGGCCCTCGAACGGGTACAGGTAGGGTTTCACCATCTCCGGCGCAAATTCATCATGCCCCGCGGGAACCGGCGTATGGGTTGTGAAGACCGTCGTTCGGGGAATGGTTTCCCTGGCCGCGCGAAAATCAACGCCGTGCATCTCCATGGTCTGGGCCAGCCGTTCCAGGCATGAAAACACCGGGTGCCCCTCATTCATGTGGAAAACCTTTGGTTGCATCCCCATGGCCTTCAGGGCCTGTACCCCACCGATTCCCAGCAGGATCTCCTGGGCCAGGCGTATGGACTGATCGGACACGTACAACTTCGCGGTTATTTCGCGAATATGGGGCGGATTTTCGCGCAGGTTGGTATCCAGCAGATAAAGCGGCACGCGCCCCACGGAAACCTTCCAGATCACAGCTTTTATGTCTTCCGAAGGCCCGGGTATGGTGATCCGTACGTCATGGCCCTGTTCATCATGAACTTTTTCTAAGGGGAGGTGGTAAAGATCCGTTTCAGGATATTCCTCCTGCTGCCAGCCGTCCTTATTGATCCGCTGATGAAAATACCCCTGGCGGTAGAAAAGGCCCACTCCCACCAGGGGAAGCCCCAGGGTGGAAGCCGCTTTGAGATGGTCTCCGGCGAGAATACCCAGGCCCCCTGCAAAAATGGGAAGGGTTTCATGGATGCCGAACTCCATGGAAAAGTAGGCAACGGCGCCTTCACGATCGTATATCTCTTTATATGCGCCTTGAAACGGCGCCTTTATCCTGGCGTCAAAAAGCGCTTTGACACGGGCTTGGTGGTCCAGAAATCCAGGATCCGTTGACAACTCCAGAAGCCGTTTCTGAGGCACATTGGCCAAAAGCAGAACCGGATTTCGGCCTGAATTCTCCCAGAGTTCCCAATCAATACGGCGAAACAGTTCTTTGGCTTCCAGCTCCCAGCTCCACCAGTAATTCCTGGACAGCTCTTCCAGAAAAGAAAGGGGTTCGGGAATATTGGGCAACACCTGAAATGTTTGAAAATGCTCCATTTTGCTTGTCCTCTTTATAAAATGGCAAAGATATTATACATGCCAAGAAAGGCTTTAAGCGATATTACAGCCTCTTTTTTCAGGCCACTAATTTCCATCATATTCATCATTTTGTTACCTCGTTTTTTCTCAGCCATTCTCTGCTATCGACTCCTAAATTCACCAATTCGGGTACAATCAACAAGCCGGTTCAATGTATTAGCTGTAAACACCTTGCCCCTGGTCGCAAGGATCATCTTCTTCATGTCTTCCCGGCGGACCCCAAAGCCCCGGCCCCCGATGCAGGCTATGACCTCATATTTAGGGATATTCTCGGAGCGGCCGGCAAGGCTCAATTCACCGAGATGCTGAATTCGTGTCACCTTGTCGCGGGCCGTGCCGTCATCTTCGGTGATTTTCGCCTCGATAATGACTTGCGGGTTGAATTCGCTGGGGATGATGAAATCCGGCGTCTGATCAAAACCCTCGATTCGTTCCGCCCGTTTTGTTTTTCGGAAACTTACCCCTGCCCTGGAAAGAACATCTTCTATTGCGGATTCCAAGCTGTCGCCAATAATTTCGCTTACGGAATCTCGATGTCCGGCGAACGGCCTTCCGAGGAAACGTTCATACAGCAGCATGGCGTAGGGAACGCCTATGGTAGACAGGTTCCGGATGCTTTCGGCGCCATGTTTCGTATCAGCTTTGTCCAAGCGGTGCAATTGGTCAATGTCCACATCGGGAGCTCCAGCCGACAGTAATTGACACGCTGTTTGGAGCATCGCTTTGAGCCGCTCTTTAGTGACACCGTTGGTGTTAAGTCCCTTTTCCGGAGTCATTCGCACTTTTCTGTCCAGCGAGCGCACGAAGCCTTGAGTGACTGATACGCCGGTTTTCTGCGTTGTGACGTAACCCCATTCCGGTGGTGTGAAACCCAGCATCGAGCGCAGAACCACAATTGCAATCGGCTCAGAGACCGTAACGGGAAACACCTGATTCGGATCGAATTGTGAAAAGCCTGCGGTTGCAACCTTCAACGCTTCGTACCCGCGCTCGAAGACCGGATATTCGACAAAGCCAGCCCCCCTGGGTAAGACAAGGAATTCCGATTCCAGGCATGAGAAGACAGCATCAACATAGCTTTCAGGGTCCTGGAGAATGACATCAAGGGAAACTTCAAAAGGAAATGTCGGCATATTCAGCTCCATATTCTGCGGCGTTTTCGTGTACGGCGAACAAAGGCATATCACTCGTAATCGCTGCCCCGTCGAATGACATGCACCTTTCAACTTCGGCCCATCCACCGAAGCCTTTAAGCCAACCAGCCACTTTTCCGATGCGCGTTGCTACCGGTTCCGTTTTTCCCCACTCAAAGCGCAGGGACCAGATGGCTAATCGAATCAAATGTCCATAGGTGATGCACCTGATGTCACCGGACGTCGGCTTAACATTACCGGCCCTGAGCTGATCCAAGTCTTCGTTAACGATCCGAGCGATTTCATCCGGTGAATTCGCCAACCACTTCCGTTGCATAGCGCCGGTTTTTCGGCAGATAAACACGGTATCGATAATCGATGAGCCTGTTCCGTTTATGTGGATTGATGCGCCCATTTCCGCCGGACAGGGAAGCGACGCGGAACAGGTCAATCCAGCATCAAGGATAGCCACCGCTATGGGAAAGTACGCTTCAATGTTATTGTGGTGGTAGGTGAATGCCAGAGGCGATCCGGGCTTTAACGCTTTGGCCATACGCCGAAAAACAGAGGAAAGGCCCTTTGTGAAATGATCGATCCCGCGCCCCATATTAACATTGCCGGTCAATTCATTGGGTGTGCGGGTAGAATCGGCTTTGAATGCGCTGGCGTTTTTACCCACAAGCTTTCTGAGCCAGACATAACAGAAATCCATGAGCTCCGCGTATTGGACATTGCCAAAATAGGGAGGATCGGTAAAAACAGCATCAAGTGAAGCATCCGGCAGTCTGCAGGCCGCAGCATCCTGGCATGAGATATCCACAACTCGTGCAGGAGTGGCATCATCACCGTTCAAATGGTCGCCGATCCATTCTCCGTTGATTGGAACAATTCTCTTTGAGCGACCCTGAAACCTGACTTCAAAAGGATGATCGCAATAGGATTTCGCTTTTTTGAATTTCTCGATAATATTGGCCCATCCGCCGCTGCCCACGCACATGTTGCGACCCGGCACCATTATCCCGATGAAATTGGACTCGCATTGAATCAATCCTACCGGAAAACCGTGAACAGAGAAAATGTCCAATGACTTTAGCGCCCTCGAGTCATAGCGGCAAAGCATGTTCTGGTAGCGAAGCAAGTCGGAAAGATTCGTTGCCAACGCATTGCGTACGCGCTTATTGGTTGTTTTTGCGATTATGCGGGCAGAAAGTTCCAAGCCGAGAAGCTGTCGGTTATTGAACATTTCCCGGTAACGTGTGTATCCCCAACGGTGCAAGCGATCTGTTTCATCACCGCTTGGAATCTTATTGTCAGGAACATACTTCGGATGCATTCTTGACCAGAGCCTCTCAATCTCATTGATACGCTCCAAATCGTGATCATCCGGTTTTTTAAAGAATCTGCCGGTATGGGATGGCTTGCATTTTGAACAGTGGTATTCCATTGCAAAGAGACGGTGACGCGGTGCGCCAAGACTGGCATCAGGGTAACGATTGTCAGCACCACACGCCGAACATCTGCAACGGCTTCGCTTGGCAGGCCCTTTCAACAATAGTTTCGTAGCGCATTGATTACAGTGGCCCAGCTCTTTCCGGTCGCCTGTCTCGGTCAATTCTCCGCAGCTGGGGCAAATAAAGACGTTTTTGGGATGTCTGGAATCCGTGGAAAGGAGATATCCAGGAAACAGGTCTATATCCTTTCCACATTGATGGCATGGCGTTACTTTAACCCAAAGGAAGTATTTTACATGAGCATCGTTCGCGCTGCATAGGGTACATCGTGTTCGATAAAATTGTCCGATTTCCGTTTCCATTGTTCTGCGAAGAGCCTCCGCAGCCTTCGTATAAGCATCAAGATTCAGATGTTCGATTTCCTGCTTAACGATCCAATAAGACATGGGGTTGATGTCAAAGCCCGTGACATCGCATCCAACACGGTTTGCCTCTATGATCGGCGTACCCCCACCCATGAATGGGTCGGCTATATGGAGACCCGAAAGGTCGTTTGAGTTGTAAAACACATCCCGGAGCGGCCTTTCCGAGAACTCGGCCAGAAGCAAGCCGCGAAACAACGTGCCCGGTCGCCTTGCAAACCATTTATGCACTGCAATGATCGGGCGGTAGTTCTGCTGAATTTGCTTTTCCCGAAGCGCCAAGTCCGCGATAAACGGTATATCAAAATGCTTTTCTATCATCTATATACTACCATTCCTTGTTCTTGTGGCATAACGAATGAGTGACCGTTTTCAAATGGCCGTCCGCGGCCATTTGAAATACGGGTCCTATGGTTGGACAAGGCTCTTTTCTATGGGTTTCCAGTTGTTCTTGCGACTGTGATCATCGTTGGAAAACAGCTTGGTGTCGTGCCATCTGAAATCGACATCTTTGCGTTTTGTTCCGTCACGCTTGGGCTTCGCCATGTATGCTTTGTAGTTCTTGTCCACAACGTCTGCAATTTCATCGTACTCGTAAACGTAAAATTCGGGAAGCCCTTCCGCTTCCAGATTGACAAGCACGACGAACAATCCGGAGTCGTATCTTTTGACCGTGATGTCCTTGCCCAGCTTCCACCCCTGTTTGTTGCGGATTGAACGTGTCTTCACTTGGACAGAGACAGTTTTACTTCCATCTTGTGTGGATGCGATCACATCAAACAGCGGGTTATTCTTAGGAGTGAGTAACGCTAGGTAGCCACGGCGACAGAGCTCGGCGCAGACGAAGTACTCGCCTGCTGTACCGACCAGATTGTTTGATGATGCGAGTGCCATTCTTTTCTCCTGCCCAACAAGTAATTATACGGATCTGGATATCATCACGTATGTAATGTTATCCGTCCACGCGGCTTCATGTCAATTCCATGTCAACGCAAAACCGCCTATCCACCCAGTTTTACCCACACGCGAAGCAACTCACTGACCCCCCACGCCTGGGCATCACAGCCCCGCTGGATGTGGGGGAAATCCCCGTCCAGAATTTCGGGTATCTGGCCCAGACACCCTTTGTTCATCAATTCAACACCGGCGGAAAGCCACGACATGGCTGTTTTTCGGGACGTATCACCATAGGTTTGGACCCATGCCTCGCAATAGGACGGAAACGGCCAGGTCCATGCCGTACCGTTATGGTATGCCGGTTTTCGACGGGTGTCTTCATGGCCCGCATAATTTCCCCAATACGGTTTTTTGGGATCGTTTAATACGCTGCCCTCATGGACAATTGAAATGGGCTCTTTTACCGGTCGATCCGCAAGGCTCCTGATGGCACCGGGAACCAGGAGTTCGCTGCAGGATTCTAGAATCTGGCGGCAGATGAGTGGATCCCGAACGGCTCCCAGGGTAATGGCCAACAGCTGGTTGGGTCTCAAGGCGTCATCGGGGCTTGCATCTTTTGCGGATTGGCCGGGTTCGGCGTGGAGGCAGTCCGACAGACCCGTCCAGCCAGAACAGGTCCCGTCCAGCCAGAACAGATCCATGATGGACGATCGGGCCCGTTCAGCCAGACCGCTCCAGTCATGTTCACCCTTTTTCCCGTCCAGACGGGAGAGGAGTTTGAGGGCATGGTACCAGAGGGCCTGTATCTCGATGGGATACCCCTCCCGGGGGGTGCCTGCGGGAAAATCCGTATCCATCCATGTGAAATGCGCCGGGCTGAAAATAAGGCCCGTTTCCGGGTCCATTTTTACGCCATGGTGTGTCCCGTTTATCATAAAGTGGCCTATTTGGTGCAGCACCTCGTTAAGGGTACGGGTTCCCGCTTTTTCCGTGAGAAAAGACAGATCCCCTTCCTTGCTGATGACATCACCGCATGCCGCAAAAAACCACAGGGCCGCATCGGATGTGTCCCTGTTTCCCGCGTCCTCTCCATGAATCATGTTGGGCAGGGTCCCATTCATTTCAAATCGCCCGAACTGCTGGAGAACCGCTTTGGCATCCGCCATTCTGTCGGCGGCAATGAGGCCTCTCGCAACGATCAGGGAATCCCGGCCCCAGTCCAGAAACCACGGGTATCCGGCAATGACCGTTTTAAGCTCCCCCCGGTTGACCACATAATGATCGAGAGCGGCATCAAGGGCTCGGCCCAGCGACACGGGTTCTTCCCTGGGAAACAATTCAGGAATATCATCGCCCGAAGGGTCTGTCACCTGGGGAGGATGCCCGCCAGCTTCCAAAACACCGGCCGCCAGTTCGAAAGACGCTCCCCCCTCCAGGAATACGGAAAAATAGCCCGGGCTGAACAGATCTGAATCCGCATCAAACCCCCGTTCCTCATCTTTAGAATGGTGTACCATGTACTGCCATTCGGGCGCCTGCCGAAAATCACCCCTGGATCCGCAGACCCAAAGGGTGTGCGGTGGTCCCTGGGGTGAAAACAAGAAGCCCGGATTTTCCCGAATGGGGGTTACAGCTTCGGGAAAACGGGTTTCCGCGCCCAGATACGCCTTGGTGGATCCATGAAAACTTCGCCACTCAACATCGGGGCGCAGAATAATCTCAACGGGCTTGGAATCGCCCAGCCGCCCTTCCATCCCCCCGTCAACCCCCCCTTCAATCTTCTGGGTTGGCTCCCGGTAAAAACCCATGCGGACCCGGTTTTCCCCGGGCAGCATTTCCAGACATACTTTGAGAACCACATGTTCGCCCTGACCGGTGGGGACTCGAAAAGACCAGCATCCCCGGGAATGAAAATCGAAATCAAATCCATCGAAACAATGGTCATCCATCTCCCGGGAATATCCCTGAAACCTGATCCATCCCCGGCAGCGCGTAAAAAGTATCAACCGGTCTTCAGGGCAGTCCGGGTCCATGTTGGCGGCCAGCAGCGCATCATAGCGGCTGGGAAGTTCCCCCCACTGGATGGGGGCCCGCATCATGGCGCCCGAATGGTTTGTATCCAGCAGCAAAAGGGGTCCTGAACGCAAATCCAATCGGCCCAGGTGCCTTTTCACGACACCTTTTTCGGCGCTGGTTAAGAAAAGGAGGGACGCTTCAGCATGTTTTGTGCGGCCCGTTTCAAAAACAGAAAGTTCCAGGGTGCAGGCGGTGTGCATTTCAGGTGTGGCCTGGGGCGTAAACAGGATATAATGCTTCCCGTTATCCAGCTGAAGGGACGACTCCGAGACCCGCACCGGGGAATTCTGTTCATCCCTGAGGCTGGCACGAAAAGACACGTCGGCGACCAGCAAAAAGAAATGCCCCGGTGGCACCATCACCTGACGTCTCACATCTTTCGGCCATCGCCATTGAACCACTCGGGACTCTTCGGTGTCCGGATTCATTTCAGTACAAAACGCCACCGCGTCCTTTGACAACCGAGATGCCATCTCGTCCGGGTCAACGGATCCCAGGTCTCCGGTACCATGATAATATCGCCAAACGTCAAGGGCCCTGGCACGCAATTGCTGGCGCCGAATGCGTTCGGGGACCGGGGTCATCCGGTCCGGTGGCAAGTCAAGCAACAGTTCATCACGGGGATCGGCTGTCAGACACAAAACCCGGCCCGGGGCCAACAAAACCCGGCAACGGCCCTCCGACCGGTCAAGGGCCACTTTTTCACCGCCCAGTAAATCCGCTAACGCATTCCCCTCCCAATGGGGTCCTGCCGTATCATCCCAGCACACCAGCGCTTCGTTATGATCATCCAGGTTTGCCGCCACCAGGAGCCATTTTCCGGTAGGAATGTGGTGTCGCAGCATAACCACATAATTTCCCTGGCCACACTGTATCATTTTCAACCGCACCCGGTCATGAAATGCCGGATGATGTTTCAGGAGTCCATTGATTCGCTGTATGTTTCCGACCTGGTTACTTTCCGCGCCCCAGTTGAGCGAAGGGGCCCCGTGGACGTTGATTTTTTCCGTGGCATACCACTCCACGCCATTGGCAAAGCCGAAGGCCCCGCTGGACGAAAAAAGGGCGCACAGGGCTGTACGCATGCGGGCCCAGATTTTGGACCTTTCCGCCAGTCGCAGGTTATCGTGGGTCTCAGCAAAATGAACCGTCAACCCATTGGTCTGTGAAATATCCATGGCTTCAGGGAGATAAGTTTCGATCTGCTCCCTTGTGTAGTTCTGAAACAATTCGGAATAAGCCCAGTTAAAACACCCTTTGTTCAAAAGACTTCGGGTCACGGATATCTTTCCGCCTAACCCTTCGTTCAAAAAAACCGTATCCGGAAACTGTTCCCTGACAGCCGCGATAATAAACTGCCAGGCGCGCACCGGTACCATGTAACCGGCGTCACAGCGAAACCCGTCCACCCCCCGGCCGCACCAGGTGAGAAAAACCTCCGCCATGTATTGCCAGAGATCTTCTTGGGCGTAATCAAGCTTGGTGAGATCTTCCCATTTCACGCCCCAGGCCCCGGGCACCTGTATAACACCCTCCTGATCGCGAACCAGCCATGACGGATGCTTCTCATGAAGCCGCGCGGCCCATCCCGTATGGTTTATGGCAATATCGATAAACAGTTTTGAATTCCGCTCATGAACCGCATCCACCAGTTCAATAAACTGTTCCAGGGGCGTGGCTTTGGGATCGAATTGGGCCAGCGCCGGGTCAACGGATAAAAACCCCAGAGCGGCGTATGGACTGCCGAACTGCCCCATGCGTCCGTAGGTGGTGGGCGTAGGATGGACCGGCAGCAATTGAATGATGCGGCATCCCAACTCGGAAATAATGAAATCGAGTTTGCCCACAAGATCCCTGAAGGTGCCCGAGGGCGGTATCACCGTATAACCGGCCTTGCCCAGCGTGTTCATCCCGTCTGCCATTGCCGCGGTCGGTTTTGCGTTGCCGGCGATATTGGAACCAAACTGCCTTACAAAGGCATTGTAGATAATGTTGGCGCAGCACGTATCGCTAGGTTCCACATTGACAACGACGTTTTCACCTTCAGGCCAGATGGGCGTGGTCTGATTTTCTTTCAGGAAATAACATTTGGTTTCAAAATGCCCCACCTCACAAAGGGGAATATGGCTCCGAAACTGCCTTGCTGAAACCCGTTTCATGGGAATGTCAAACCAATCCCTCTGTGGACGGGGTTCACCATGGCGCACTTCATCAATGATCTCTTGCCGGGTGACCGCTGCATGGCCCAGATTGGTGCGAATCCAGGCAGTGCCTTTTAAATCTCTTGACAAAGAAAGGGTGAAAACCAGCGTATCTCCCCTGAACCGCAGGTAATATGCCCCCGGTGCCGGATCCTGGATCAGTTTTTCGCTCATGGATGATTTCCCTAGTTTCCCCAGGTTGTTCTTTGACCCGTCAGAAAAAACAGTGCTGCAAAACAGCTGTTCTGTCAAGGAAAAAAGGGGTTCTCGACTTGAAGTGGGGATGGACGGATTTGGTGTTTTCCCTACCAGAATTCGTGGGAAAAGCAGCGGGTGTTTCCCTTACCTTCTCATGGCTTATGGTTTCTGTTGCGCCAGAACCGCCTTTAAAACATCGCCATAGGCAACATTGATCTCAAGATCCTGCTGGCGCGTGAGCCCCTCCAGATCCCCTGTGTCCCCGGCAGTCACCATCTTTGCATCCGCGGGAATCCGGCCCAGAAAGGGCACGTCCATCTCCCGGGCCATTTTCTCTCCACCGCCCTGCCCGAACAGGGGCACCTGTTCACCGCAGTGGGGGCAGAGCTGCCCGCTCATATTTTCCACCACCCCCAATATTTTCATATTGACCTGCCGGCAGAAATTTATGGACTTTCTCACGTCCGCCAGGCTGATTTCCTGGGGCGTGGTGACGATGAGGGCTTCCGCATCGGGTATGGTCTGGGCCACCGTAAGGGGCTCATCCCCGGTTCCCGGGGGCGAATCCACCAGCAGAAAGTCCAGATCGCCCCACTCAATATCGGATACGAACTGTCGAATGGCACTGATCTTCATGGGGCCCCGCCAGATAACCGCCATGTCCTTTTCCCCGAGCATCATCGCCAAGCTGACGATGCTCAAATGCCCCGAAAAAGCGTAGGGCTTCACAACCCCTTGCTGGCTCAAATCAAAACCGCCCTCAACCTTCATGAGTCTGGCGATGCTGGGACCATGGAGATCAACATCCATCAATCCCACCTTATGGCCCTTTTTGCTCAATAATAGGGCCAGATAGCCTGCCACCGTGCTCTTGCCAACACCGCCCTTTCCACTCATGACCAGTATTTTTCGACCTACTCGGGCCAGGCGATTAGCAATGAGTTTATCCTGTTCATTCCGCTCAAAATCTCCGGGCGTCATATTATCTTGTATTGTTTCCAAATCACCCATACCAATTTTCCTTTTAGGGCCTTTTGGGCACCTGCCAAAAAAAAGAGACCCTTCCACAATGCGTGAAAGCGTCTCTTTTTAAGTTTAAATCAGAACGTTTTACAATTCAAGCCACGAGTCGGAATAGAGGGACTGGCCCAGAATCACCCTGGCTGTTTTGGCATAGTCCTGCAATTCTTTTGACAAATCACCCATATTAATGGCTTCCTCATCCATCACCTTATGAATAACTTCCACCACGTCGGGTCTTTTCCCCCGGGCAATGGCCGTCAACTGATCATCGTAGGCATCGGAAATCACGGAATACATCCCCTTCCGCTCCAGCATCACCATATAGGTTTGATTCAGGATGGGACGCAGATTGTCCGGAGGACCGTTGGAGATATTGGAAAGGCCGCAGGTGGATTTCACACCGGGAAACATCTCCCCTACCATTTCCTGATAGGCCATGAGGCTCATGAGCTGAGGTTGCTGAATATTGACGGGGGTCACAATACCGTCCACAAAGATGTCCTCATTGGGAACGCCCGCTTCATTGGCAGCGTACAGCAGTTCCGCCGACAGGGCCATGCGCTCGTTTTCATCCCTGGG
>JAERTK010000301.1 GCA_016844935.1 Desulfobacteraceae bacterium
ATATAAAACAACAGTAAGATGGTTCTGGGGAGAGGGAGAAATATTTCCGAGGATTCCTCTGTCTGTTGTCACTTTTACGTTTACCTAAAATTCAATCTTTATGAGCGATATTTGCCAAATTTCTAATGCTGGCTTTCCTATATTATAGTTCCGTCAAGAAATTTTCATCCCACAGAACAATACGTCTGGCAGCCTTCCGTTGTGGGAGAATAAGTCCTGGGCTCACTAAGCGGTTCTCAAACCCCGCAACAACGCTTTTCCAATATTGGACGGTCATACCATATATTGTGGTTCCAATATTTTTGGAGAAACCGGCTATACCTCCAACGTACATTGACCTTGGCGAATCTGATATAGCTGCTATATAGTGCAGCCCTCTAAACGAAATAAATCGTTGTAATATCAAGTGGATATCTCAGTCTTGCAAATTTCTCAGGCTTGAAGACATTACAGGCTTTTTGGCCGTCCGATATACTGGACCTTTGTCAAGATACATGAATATATGGCAATGGCCAGGGCTGACCTTACTTCGCGCAAATTTCTCAACGATCCAAATTTACCTTGGAACGATCCCAGACTGCGGAACCATGAAATGCTCGGAGCATTACCGTAACTCGGCCAAAATCTCCGGGCGGTTTTCTGCGATGCGCAAGAGTGATTTGGCAGGGCCTTGCGGTTGTCTTCGTCCCTGCTCCCAGTCTTGTATGGTCCGTGAACTCACACCGAGTAGGCTTGCAAATGCAGCCTGAGATAGCTTTAGTTTTTCCCTGATGATTTTTGGTGGAGAGACGTCACTTATTGTGTGCGTCTTTAGCTTTTTCTCACCTTTGTGAAAACTTTTGATCTCTTTGACACCATCCAGGATTTCCTGACCAATATTACGATTGCTCATTTTTGATCTCCTCGGAAATTTTTCTTAGGGTATGGGCAGGTATAGTTGCCCTTTCGCTTTTGGCATAAATGGTAAGCAACCAGATTATAGAGGCGGATTTCTTCCAATAATATATGACCCTCACTCCGCTTCTTTTTCCCTTGCCCTCTTAAGACCATCTTATCTTTCTGACCCCGCTACTACCGCGGATAATACTACCGGCTTGAGGGTGTTCAAACAGGTACCACTGCAGGGATCTGTACTCATCATCAGAAAGGTAGCCTGGAAGGAGTTTAGTAAATAATGATGTCTCAATAAATGTCATATTGGGTATCATACGGCATTGCCGTAGAAAATGCAAGCCTTTAGCAGGATTTCGTTAGGATAATTACTTTGGATATATGCTATACGGGGCCACCCGGTGCTGAATTAATATGAGCAAAAGGGGGGTTGTGCTAACTGCTATCTCTCTCAAGCTTTTTGAAGTTTACAATCCGTGTGATATCGGGTTTTAAGTTTGTAGGAATGGGTAATTCCCACAATGGTTCTGCTATCGATGGGATGACGCCGGCCAATTTGCCCATGCCCATGCCCATGGCGATGGCACAGTGCAGTTGACGAGGGGATGAAATGGCGAATGGGATGATTGGATGAATGGATGACCATAACCTGAGAGCCTGTTCACTGATTCACTTTTTTACTCCTGCTAAAGGATACGATTTCCTGATACTGTTTATCCGTTAGGCTTATTCCATTCTGAGATGCTTTCTCGCGCATTTCGAGTCGACGATCACCGGGCAGACGGACATCCCCGTCCTGGTGCAGAATCTCTTCAATAAGATCTTCAAGTCTTGTCTGGAACTGACCGTTGGATACGGGGCCCGGCGCCATGGCCATGAGCAGTTGGCCTACTCCCGGGGGAGAACCTTCAGCGGAAAAAAAGGAACTGGCTTCAAACCCGAACATGGAAGCGGTTAAAGCGGCGGCAAGGACTTCCACCATAAATGCCAATGCGGTGCCTTTGGCATCGCCGATAGGCAGCATGGTGCCGGACAGGGCCGCATGGGGATCGGTTGTGGGGTTTCCACGGTCATCCAGGGCCCACCCCTCGGGAATCGGATTGCCCTGCTGGCTGGCAACCAATACCTTTCCCCGGGCAACCTTACTCAGCGACAGGTCGATCACCAGGGGATTCTTGCCCTTGCGCGGTGCGGCAAAAGCGATGGGGTTCGTGCCGAACACCGCCTGTGTCCCGCCCCAAGGGGCAATGGCTTTGGGTGTGTTTGCGAACATTAACGCCACCAGGCCCTCTTTTGCCAGTGCCTCCACATGATAGCCGGCGGCACCGCAATGGTGCGAACGGGTGATGGCGGCCAGTGCAACCCCGGTTTTGGGTGTCAGGGCCACCAGTCTTTCTATGGCCAGACCCAACGCAGGATAGGCAAAGCCACCCTTTGCATCAACAACCACAACGGCATCGGCAACCTGGTTCAGCTCGGGCTCGGCGTGCCCGTCGACTTTACCGCTGGCAACCTGGGCGCAATAGGACGGCAATCTGGATAAACCGTGGCCGGGAAGGCCATCCGCTTCAGCTGCCACCAGCGCGCGTGCAACCGGCTCTGCATTTCGGGCTTTGGTTCCATGGGCGCACAGGGCTTCCACCAGCAGACCGTGCAACTGATTTAAATTGAACGTTTTATCACTCATTGGGATCATCCTTCGCTCTATAAGCGTTCAATTTCATAGTCGCCTAAATCTGTTTTAACGCTTTTCTCATCTTTATAATGCCCCGATTCGTTTGTTCCCCGAACGCTTCAGAAGCATTTTCTGAATAATCATAGAATCCCTGCCCTGTTTTTACGCCCAAATCACCGTTATCCACCCGTTTTTCGATACTCCTGGAAGGCTGATACACCGGGTCATTGGTGATGCCATACATATATTTCTGAATGTTCAGGATGGTGTCCAATCCGCACATATCCACGAACTGGATCGGGCCCACGCTTGACAGGCGAAGACCGAAACCGTTCCTGATGACGGCATCGATATCTTCGGGTCTTGCGATTTTCCGTTCCACCAGGTCGAGTGCGGCTTTTACCATGGCAAATTGAACATAATTGTGTATGAAACCGGGTGAATCCTTGCAAGAGACCGGCTTCTTTCCAATTTTTGTTAAAAGGTCGAACACAAGTTTTTTTGTTGCGGTGGATGTTTCTTCCCCGCAGACCACTTCCACTATGGGGCTCAGGTGGGCGGGTATGATCCAGTGCGTGCTGATGGCTCTTTGGGGATATTTCATTTCCGAGGCAAACTCAGTGACGCTCATGGAGGATGTGTTGGAAGCGATGACCACATCTTTTCGGCAGATTTCATCACATTTTTTGAATACTGCTTTTTTAAGTGTCATTAACTCCGCCACGGCTTCGGTCACATAATCCGCATTTCCCACCGCTTCATCCCAGTCAAGGGAGAGTGAGATGCGGGAATTGATTTCTCCGATCTGCTTTTCACTGAATATCCCCTCATCAATCAACTGTTGACAATTGACTGAAATTTTTTTCGCCGCAATGTCCAGCTGGGCCGATTCAACATCGACCCCCGTTACGTCATACCCCGCCATGGCAAAACCAAAAGCAATATCAGCACCCATGACACCGGTGCCGATAACCGCTGTTTTCCTGATTTCCGGAACAGTCATCGCAATTCTCCCTCTTATTTATTTCCTTTCTAGATTGGAAGACCTAGTATTTTTCTGGCCTCATCCGGTGAAGCGATTCCCCGGCCATATTCTTCTGAGATTCGAACAATTCGCTCAACGAACTGAGCATTGGTTTTGGCCAGAACTCCCCGTTCGTAATAGAGGTTGTCTTCCATGCCGAGCCGGATGTGTCCGCCCATGGCAAGGGCCATCATGGACATGGGCAAATGGGCTTTGCCCATGCCGGTCACCGACCAGATGCTTCCTTCCGGTATCAACTCGGTCAGGTGCAACAGCGATTGGGGTGTTGCCACGGCGCCGGACGGTGTGCCCAGGACGAACTGGAAATACATGGGGTCTTCCAACTGCCCTTTTTTCTTCATGGCAAGGGCGGTTGTAATCATGCCGGAGTCAAAGACTTCTATCTCGGGTTTCACCTTAAGGCGCTTCATTTGGCCGGCGGCCAGGTCTAGAAAATCCGGTGGATTGATAAATACACCCCCCCCAAGATTAATGGAACCGGCGTCAAAGGAAGCCATGTCAGGCTTCAACTCCAGGGATTTCAGCCGGTCTGCCATGGGAAGATTCCTGCCGGCAATGCCGCTTGTGGTGAGATTCACGATTACATCGGTCTGTTCGCGCAACGGTTCCACAACCTGCCTGAAAAGTTCCGGATCCTGTTCGCCCAGGCCCGTTTCGGGATCCCGAACATGGATATGAACGATGGCGGCGCCGGCTTTCCAGCATTCTATGGAAGACTGGACAATTTCCTCCGGCGTGTAGGGAATGTAAGGGGCAATGTCCCGCAGATTCCGAGAACCGGTAACCGCGGCGTTTATGATTAATTTTTCCATTATCTGATCCTATTTGTTGTTTAAGTTATTGATGCCTTCATCTTACCGCATTTCAAGGGAAAAATCTCCTTTTGTGATCTGAACGGAAGCGCCGTGTTTACTACTGGCCAGTTCCTTTATCAACGAAAGGACCGGCTTGTCGCCCCTGGGGTAGTCGTATTTTTGGGGGCCGGCGTCCAATACCTCATCTAAGGCCGCCTGGTTCGAAGCCAATACCCGAAGAAGGAATTCCTCGTCTGAAAGGTCCTCTCCAAATTCTTTGCGCAGGTCTTCAATGGATTTTTCAGGCGGTTCCCAGTTTTCCAGTTCTTTTGTGCGTGGCATTTTGAGGATTTTGTCCATGATCGGTTTCTCTACGGGTGCTGCCTGTTCACCAAAATGGCCCAGCGCATACTTGATGACCTCGTCGGTGACAAACTTATAGCGCTCGCCAACGGTCTGGTTCAAAATGGCCTGGGCCCCGATGTACTGCGAAAGGGGGGTTACCATGATGGGGTATCCCAACTCTTTTCGTATTTGCGCAATTTCCCTGAGCAGTTCATTCAGACGGCCAATTAGACCTCTTTTAACCAGTTCGGCCTTATAATTGCTCATCATTCCGCCCGGAACCTGGTGTTCATATTGAAAAAGATCGTACTCTACCGGTGTACCGGTGGGCAGCCCTTCTCTTTTGGCCACGTACTCAAAATGCTCGGTCATGGTTTTCAGGGCATCCCGGTCGAGATCGTTTGAATATCCCAGATGGTCGAGGTTCATTAAAATGTTCTGGATAGACGGCTGGGACGGGCCGTTGGCCAAAGGAGAAACCGCTGTGTGTACGGTTTTAACCCCCAGCTTGATGGCTTCCAGATAACAGATGGGCTCAAGGCCGGTGGTGCAGTGGCCATGGAGCTCCAGGGGAACCCCGTCAATTTTTTTCAGGATCGCCGGAATCAGTGTGCGGGTACGCTCCGGTGTCAGAAGGCCGTCAACATCCTTGATGAAAATCCGTTCAGCCCCCTCCAGTGCCATCTGTTTTGCTTTTTCAGCATAATACTCATCGGTGTGGACGGGGCTGTAGGAGTAGATCAAGGCCACCAGTGAGGTCAATCCGGCGGATTTGGACCATTTGATGGCCTTTTTGATCTCCGGCATATCATGGCACGGATCGTTGATGCGGTTAATGCCGGCCCCTGCTTTCGCTATTGCTTTACACCAGAATTCCGTTATGGAATCGGGGATATTTCCAAAATTCCTGAGGACGCCCCCTACGATCAGGGGTGTATTGGGCATGGCCTTGCTCATGAGCTTCAATCGATCCCAGGGGTTTTCCTTAAGGTTTCGAATGCACCAGTCCATGCTGATAAGGGCCATGAAATCAAGGGCTTCAAACCCCACCTTGTCTACGGTGGGAGCGATGGGGAGCATCATGGCGGTGGTCATTTGTCCGTTCCACATGCTCTGGTGTGCGTCACGCAGTGTCGTGTCCACAAAGGTGATATTATTCATGGGTGTTCTTCTCCTCGTTTGAGAGAATTGATTCCAGCCAGCGCGTGTTGGTTTTCCCAGCTTTAAAATCGGGATGGGCAACGATGGCCGAAAGAAATTCGATGTTGGTTTCAATGCCTGTCACATGAAAATTTGAAAGGGCATCAGCCATTTTTGAAGTGGCTTCTTCGCGGTCTTTTCCGATCACAATGAGCTTTGCCAGAAGTGAATCGTAATAGGGAGGGACAAAATACCCTTCAAAACAGTGGGTGTCGACGCGGATGCCGTCTCCCCGGGGCGCTTCCCATTTTACGATCCTGCCCGGTGAGGGTCGAAAATCATTATCCGGGCTTTCCGCATTGATGCGGCACTCGATGGCATGCCCTGTTACGTGAATCTCTTCCTGACTGAGCTTGAGCTTTTCACCGGAGGCCACTCGGAGCTGTTCCACCACCAGGTCCACGTGGGACACCATTTCCGTGACCGGGTGTTCCACCTGGATTCGCGTGTTCATTTCAAGAAAGTAGAAGCGTCCCTGGTCCTGGTCCAGCACGAATTCAATGGTTCCGGCGTTTTCATAACCGATGGACTTGGTGAGGTTAATGGCGGCCTCACACATCTGTTTTCTCAAGTCATTTGAAAGGGCCATGGACGGGGCTTCTTCGATCACTTTCTGATATCGGCGCTGAAGAGAGCAGTCCCGTTCAAAAAGATGGACACAATTGCCCGCGCTATCTGAAAGGATCTGCACTTCAATGTGGCGGGCGTTGGGAATGAAGCGTTCCGCAAAGAGCCGGTCGTCACCAAAAGCGGCCCTGGCCTCGGCTGAGGCTTCAGTGAAAACCGTCTCCATCTCTTCAGGTTTGTAAACCGCTTTCATTCCCTTTCCGCCACCCCCAGCTGCAGCCTTCAACAGAATGGGAAATCCGATTTTTTCCGCCTCCTGCCAGGCCTGCTTAAGGTCCGTAATCAGCGCGGATCCTGGGATCACGGGAACCCCCAGTTCTATGGCGGTTTTTCGAGCCACCAGTTTGTCACCCATTTCTCGAATGGTATGGGGTTTGGGACCAATAAAAATGACACCGTTTTGATGGCAGACTTCTCCCAGTTTGGGCTGCTCCGCCAGAAATCCATATCCCGGATGAATGGCATCGGCACCGGTGCCGAGGGCCGCCGTGATGATCGTGTTTACTTTGAGGTAGCTCTCTAAAGGTGGTGCGGGGCCGATGCAGACAGCTCGGTCTGCCATTTTTGCCGCCAGGGTGTCACGGTCCGCATCAGACATGGCGAGGACCGTTTCGATACCCAGCTTTTGGCAGGCCTTGATGATGCGAACGGCAATTTCGCCCCGGTTGGCTACCAGAACGCGTGATAGGGTCGCCATGGTTTTTAACCCTCTTTCCGGTCTGTTTCCGGTTCAATGAGAAATAGTACCTGATCGAATTCCACCAATTCGCTGTCGTTTGCACAGATCTTTACGATACGGCCCTTCATCTCCGCATGAATGGTGCTGAAAAGCTTCATGACTTCGATGATGCAGATTGTCGTCTCCTCATCCACAACCTGGCCCTCTTCCACGAAAGCGGGATCGCCCGGTTTGGGAGATCTGTAAAAAGTTCCCATCATGGGGGATTTTATGGGAACGAGCCCCGCCGTATCTGCTTCTTCCTGTGTTTCGGAAGCCTTAGGGGAGGCGGAATCCAGAGGGGGGGGTGGAACCGGTTCTTGAACGGGTTCCGGCACATTTCCGGGTTCCGATATTTGCAGTGCCTGTTCCTGATGAATCGCACCGGGATGACCGTTTTTGTTGATATCAAGCTTGAGTTCCCCCATCCTGAGGTGAAGCTCTCCATAGTCGGATTCATCCATGATTCTTAAAATCTGCAGAACATCTTCCTGTGTTAATTCCATAATTTATCCACCTTGAATTTTAAGTTTTCGCCGAAATGCCTGGAATAAATTTCCGAGCGCCTGTGCATCTAAATAGACTGAATATAGCTTTAAAGCAAGGAGCGTGCCATGGAAAAATTATGTGTGATTGCAATTGCTTATGAATATTTTGTTCAGGTGAGGCGTTTAAATGTCCTCTGTTTGGGCACTTTTCAAGGTTGTTGTGTCTGAAATTTGGACATTTTCCCGTATCGCGTGTTTTCAGGTTCTTTGCCCCATGCTTATGGCCTCCCATGGGCCGGGGAAAACAGGATGGTTTGACAGGTAACCGGAAAATGGTGTATTCATGTTGGACAATCAATTGAACAGGGAACTGAGTGATGGGAAATATGGGCGCTAGTCGCTTAAAAGAAGTTGCTTCAGAAAAACATGTCCTGGATTTGGACAATGCAGAAAAATTGTTGCCTGTGCTGGAACTGATGCTGGACCAGGCGTATCTCGGCATTATTTTCGTTGACCCCGACTGTTTCATCCGGTTCATGAATCAGCAATATGAAGAGCTGATCGGTGTGGATCGCAGGGAGGCCTATGGTAAACATATCACGGAGTACTTTCCGGATTCCCGGCTTCCGCATGTGATTCGAACGCGGCAGGCGGATTTGGGCTGGCGGTATAACTATCAGGGAAAAGGGACGCTGGTGATAAACCGGATTCCCATCACCAAGGGCGACAAATTGATTGGCGCCATGACCCAGTGTATTTTCCAGGATATTTCTGAACTGCGGGAAATGGCCCGAAAACTTGATATCCTTGAGACAAAGGTTAAAACCTTTAAGAGAGCCGCCAGCGATTTACTCACCCCGAAGTACGATATGGACGATATCAAGGGCGTCAGCACGTCCATTGCGGATTTGAAAAA
>JAERTK010000302.1 GCA_016844935.1 Desulfobacteraceae bacterium
GATGATGACGGTGACGCCGGTGGGCCCCGCCAGGTTATGGGCATGGCCCACCTCCAGACCTCCAATTGCGGTGAATGGGATCTCTTTCATTTTAACACCTCTTCAGGAGTTCTCCTTGGAATTCAGGCCAACGGTCGCCTGAATTAGACCGCATCAAATATAGCACGCGGCAAGAGAGGGGTTCAAGGGAATTGCCCCCATGTTCCATGGTAGTTCTTGTGACGTTTCGACGCACTGTGCTACAATACTCTGGAAAACCGTATCAATCAGGGTTCCTTCCGCTGGGTCGTAATGATAATGTTTCGTCGAATCCTTAAATGGGTGTTGTGGATAACAGGCCTCCTGCTGGCAATGCTGATCCTTGTGGCGGCCGGGCTGTTCTTCACGCCGAACATGGTTTCCACCGACTGGTTTCGCCACCAGTTTGAAACCCGAGCCTCCAAATCCCTTCACCGGTCCATTACCGTCCAGGATCTTCAATGGACCTGGAAAGAGGGGATCAGAATAGAGGGGCTTGAGGCAGCCGATGACCCCGAATATGCCAAAGGACCCATTCTGTCAGTCGATCAACTCCTGTTTTCCTTTGATTTTGAACTGGGCCCCAAACGCCTATCTGTCGATCTGGAAGTGGATGGGCTCAAAGCGAACCTGATCCGTGAAAAGGACGGTCGCACCAATCTGGAGGCATGGGTCGCTCAGCTGAAACCCCAGCGGGAACCCGCCAAGCCCACCGAACCCACCCAACAAGCGCCAGAGGAAAAGGAACCCGTAACCTCCTTTATCCTGCCAGGAGACCTAACAGCACAAATTAAATTAACCCATGCCCGACTGCGGGTTGAAGACCGGATGGATAACCGTTTACTCGAAATCCGTGACGGGACTTTCGGCCTGGATATGCCCTCTCTCTTTTCTAAACCTGTAAACCTTAAGATCAGCTCCCGCCAGACCATGGATGGAGAGATTCTGCCGCCCCTGAACCTTGCCCTCCATGCGGATCGCCTGGTGGATAAGGCCGGTGCCCTGAATCCGCAAGCCGCCATACTCAAAATCAGCGGTGAACTGCCCGGGCTCCATGTGGCATTAAAAGGCTCCCTGGCGCAAAAAGGGCTGGAAGGACAAGTGAAAATTGATCTTGCCCCCCTGGCGGAAGCCGTTCAACCGTTCATGCCCGCTGCCGTTCCTGAATTGTCCGGTGAGATGCTGCTTCAAACAAATGTACAACTCCAAACAAACGAAATGATCATTTTTGATCTGCACTTGGTTTGTGAAAATATCCTGGCTTCGGGAGGGCCACTGAAGGAAAAGGAGATCGGCCCCTTTTCCATTACCATCACCCAAAAGGGCAGCGCCGAACTTCCCGACAAAATTGTGAACCTGGACAGCGGTGAAATCCGCCTCATGGAAAAAAGTGGCCTATCCTTCAAAGGCCGAGTGAAGGTGGAAGAAAAAAACAGGGTGAATGTCAACCTGGGCCTGAACAAAATAACCCTCCATCTGGATGAAATCCAGGCACTGGCCAAAAACTTTGTCCCCGGGGGGATTGGGTGGAAAGGGATGAACAGCGCCCAAAACCCTGATTTTAAAATAAACAAAGTTCAATTGAGCGGCATCCTTCCTGATGGCGCGGCGCATTTCTCCGTGCAGGATATGGCTTTGAACCTGTCCAAACTGGATCTGGCCTATTCGGAAGACCATCTTGAGGCAGACGACCTGGCTCTTGTGGTACCCCATACGGCGGTTCAGCTGAAAAACTGGTTTCCCAAAGCCCTGGAAACGCGCCTGAGCCTGGGCGCAAAAAATATTCGCATAAGAGGGAAACAGCCTGTTCAACTGGATGAATGCCGAATATCGTCCCTGAATGTGGACATCAAAGATCTACTCCCTTCACCTGAAGCCCTGTGGGGCATGGCCGGCCGGATCACCCTTGAGGAGTCGGGCTTTTTGAGGGGCATCCGCTTGCCGCCCCACAATGATGGCGCAGACCGTTTGACCCACAGGTTTAAAACCCATATTGAACTGCTTCCGGCCCCCAGGGTCAGGGTAATTTCTGCAGAAGCCGACTTCTCCGCGGCCCCTTTGAAAATGTCGGCGATTCTGCCGCAGCCACTGAAAGGGGAGCTGACACTCAAGGCCCATGTAAAAGATGTGCTGATGACCCGAAACAAGCCCCTCAGACTGGATGTGGGACATCTGGCGGCGGACATGCGCGCGGGAGAGGTTCTGGAACTCCACGTTCAGGGTGCGGCTTCCGATTCGGGCATGAAGGCATTTCGGACCGAGGGGCGTATCAGCGTAGATCTTGATCAGGCCTTGAAAATGGTCCCGGCCGGGCTGTCCCCCAAAGGCCGGTTTACCGGTCATGTGGAAACCAGTTGGCAGCTTCAGGGCCGGCGGCCCACCCACAAAGAGATTGCCAGATTGACTGATGACACCCTCTCTCTTGAAAAACGGCTGCAACATGCGGGCTTTTTGGAAAAGTTGGATCTCAAAACAGAGTTCACCAATATGGCAGTGACGCTGCCACTGGATTCCGGTGAAGCGATTTCCGCCCAGGGGATCCATTCCAGCGGCCCTTTCAAAATCAGCACCGCCAATGGCCTGGAATCCATTTCCATTCTGGGGGAACTCAAGGTGGATAAGATCAATGCCCTTCCATATCTTGGGAAACTGAAGAAGCCCCTTACAGCCGATCTATCATTTAATGCCGTGAGCCGGGATCTCAATTCCCTGGAGCTGCGGGAAACCCTTCAACTGACACCCCTGGCCGTGGCGCAGACCCTTGAGCTGTCCCTTAACAAGCTGAATCGCCTTTTGAGGCAAAAAGACAAACCGGATCTTTCGACCCTTCTGAAAACACTGGAAGCGAGAGTCAAAGCAGACATCCATGTGAACACAGGGCCTGACCTGGCCCAATTTACCCGGGGGTTCACCCTTGAAGGTCCTTTGAAAGGGCGCCTGGCGTTACGATTGCGCGGCGGAAAATCGGTTTCCATCAAAACAGCTCTTGAAAGCGACGGTATTAATGCTGCATTGCCGCCAAAATTTAAGATCGACAATTTAAAGACCCACCTTCAATTGGAGAAAACCTATGGCCTCGCCTTCGGCCCCCCTGTTGACCCAGACAAAAAACACGCAAAAGCCCTCTCATTGTCGGTGCTGCAGCCGGAAAAATCGTCACGCCCAAAATCTCTTGTGAAAAATCCCCTCTCGCAAAGACTGGTTGAGGATCTTCGAGGTCGCCTTTCCAGGAGCCCCACGCTTTCATTTGATTCGGCCCGGCTGGAAAGCAAACCGTTCCCTGTCCTGGTGAACAACGCTCAAGTGCAGATGCGGTTCAGTCAATCCCTTCCTTCCATAGATTATTTCCAGGTGGATGTCATGGGGGGGACCCTCCTGGGGGACCTGCGCATTTTAGAGCGCCATGGCCGTTACCTCCTTAAGATGGGAGGGGACTTTTCCGGTCTGGACGCGGACCGGCTGCTTCAAAGGGGGCGTGCCGGAAAAGCAGGTAACAAAAAAATCACAAATGAAGATACCCGGATTTCAGGGCGAATGTCGCTCCAGGTCCCCATCAGCGCCGATGCCAGGAGCGTAATGGGAAACCTGAACGCGGTATTTCGGTTGACCCACATTGGTGCCCGCACCCTTGAGCGGGTTCTATATGCCATGGATCCCCATGAGAACAATGAAAGCATTGTTCAGCAACGGGCCCTCCTGAAAAAAGGGACACCCCGATGGATTGAGGTAGTCGTCCGCAGTGGCAACCTGTCTTTGACGGGGGAGGTGGTGGTTGCCGGGTCTAATATCCGCCTGCCGGCCATCAAACGTTTGAATATGGCTTCTCTCCCCATTCAAAAACAGATTCAAAATCTGGCAAGCCGCCTGGTTCCCCTTTTAGAAGGCCTGGAAATTCTCTCTGCGGACACACTTCGTGTGGAACAGGACGGTGCCATTTATTTTTCGGAGGACAGAGAATGAGAAAAATCTCCTTTTTAAGGGAATTATTTCTGGCGGTGGCCCTGTTGGCCTCAACGGGCTGTACCCTGGCCAAGGTGGATGTCAATGTGGTCAGCGAACGGACGGCCCTTGAAAACCAGGTCTTAGGTTCCTACAACGCCCTTACAGATGATGTCCTCCTGGTGGCCTCGGTCAGGGGCGTTGACCCCACCGG
>JAERTK010000303.1 GCA_016844935.1 Desulfobacteraceae bacterium
TCATACTCCTCGGGCGCATCGCCGATGCTCTGGTATTGATATATCCCCGCTATAATGCCTCCGATGTTGAATTTATCGTTGATCTCATAACCCAATCCATTGGTTGCCATCAGAAAAATCCCAAAGATTGCCATCAAGCAACCCAGCCCTGTTTTTTTCATTACGCTCATTAAACTCTATCCTCCATAACCATTTTTCAATTGATTTGTGCTGATCATGAGAAAATCCATCTAACGTTCATTCCTTTTCCTGAATTTCGCATTCAGTACCTGTCGAACCGCATGAACACCCGCAGCCGCAACCGCTATCTCCTTTGGCTTTTTTTGCAAAAGACCCGATAAAGTATAGTAAAGCAGCCGCCACTATCAGAATCACAATGATCGTTTCCATTTCTTCCATCTCCTTGTGAACGGATCAATTTACCATCAATGAACCGATTTGAAAGACCGCCAGGGATAAACCAAATGCCAGCGCGGTATTAAAGATTATTGAAAAAGCACCCCATTTCCATGACCCTGCTTCCTTTGAAATGCATGCTACGGTTACAAAACACGGGGCATAGAAAATTGTAAATATGATCAAACTCATGGCCGTTAACGGACCCCATCCGGGCGATTTGGCGAGTTTTTCCGATAGCGAACCGGTGTCTTCAGGGTCGACTTCTCCAAGGGAATATGCGGTGCCGAGGGTTGATACAACCACTTCCTTGGCCGCAAAGCCGCCCACCAAGGCAATATTGGTCCGCCAGTCAAAACCCGCAAACTTTGTTATACCCTCCAGTGTGGTGCCGATCCGGCCCGCAATTGAGTGCCTTAATGCGACTTGGGCTTCTCCCGAATCAACGGCCAAGAGCTGGCTCTTCAGTTCCGCTGCCGCCGAAGAGAGCTCCGAAGCATCGTCGCTGGCTTCAAGTTCTCCGACAGCAGCGCTGTCAGTTGAAGCCATTAGAACCTCTCTTTTTTGTTCAAAGCGTTTTGTTTCCTTCTCCGGCAGGCCCGGAAACGTCATCATGGCCCAGAGGATAATCGAGATACCCAGGATAATGGTTCCCGCCTTTTTGATATATTGCCACGTTCTTTCCCATGTATGAATGAACAGGCCCCGGAAAGTCGGCAACCGGTAGGGCGGAAGCTCCATGACAAATGGCGTGGCTTCACCTTTAATGATGGTCATGCGGAGCAGTTTTGCCGTTAACAGAGCGCCCAACCAGGCGATCAGTGTAATGACGAGCATAACGGTCGCTTCGTTATGAGCAAAAAACGCCGCAACGAGAAGGGCAAATACCGGAAGTTTTGCACCGCAATTCATGAACGGTACCGTAAGCAGTGTCGCCAACCGTTCCCTGGGCGACCTGAGGGTCCGGGTTGCCATGACGCCCGGAACCGCGCAGCCCCCCGCGATGCCGCCGGAGACAATAAAGGCCATGACGGAACCGCCGTGAAGTCCAAAAAACCTGAAGATCCTGTCCAGCATATAGGCTACCCTGGCCAGGTAACCGGAATCTTCCAGGATCGAAATTCCGAAGAACATGAACATAATCAACGGGACAAACCCGAGAACCCCCCCCACGCCGTCGATGATGCCGGAAACAATAAGCGACTTCAGCAGTCCTTCGGGAAGATGGGCATCGGCGAATCCTCCCAGCCACTCAAAGAAACCTTCAAGCCAGCCCACCGGCATTTCACTATATGAAAATGTGAAATGGTAAAGACCCATCAGAACAGCAATCATAATAATGGGCCCCAGAAATCGGTTCGTTACAACCTTGTCTATGCGGTCCGAGGTTTGGAGTCTGTTTCGATCCTGAGCGTGACGCACGACCCCTTGCTTTAAAATGGCTTTGATGTATCCGTACCGATAGTCGGCGATCATGGCTTCGGGGTAGGTATCGAGGGTTTCACTGAGATGGTCCGATACGCCCTGAACAATCCCTTCGATCTCTTTTGAAAAGGAAGGATCCGTTTTTTGTCCCAGCTCCAGCACCTGGCTGTCGTTTTCGAGATACTTCAGTGCCGTCCACCGCGCTTGATACGTATCCGTCAGGAAATTGTTGTTCCTGATTTTTTCTTCTAGAGTATCAAGCGCTTTATCGATATCGTCACCGTAGGATATCATAAAGGGGGCAATATCCGAATCTTTCAGCCTTCTGGCGACCGTTGCCATCAGTTCCTTTTTGCCCTTGCCGCTTCGGGCGACGGTGGGAATCACCGGAAGACCCAACAATTTGGAAAGCTTGTTGATGTTGATCTCAATCCCCCGTGTTTTCGCCACATCCATCATGTTCAGGGCGAGGCAGATCGGAACACCCATTTCCATGAACTGGACTGTCAGGTAGAGATTTCTCTCAAGGCTGGATGCATCCACGATATTGATCACCATGCGGGGCTTTTCATTTACCAGAAAATCCCTTGCCACCACCTCTTCCAGCGAATAGGCGGTAAGAGAGTAAGTTCCCGGCAGATCAACAATATTGAACCTGTTTCCATTTTCAACATAGGCGCCCTCTTTTTTTTCCACCGTAACCCCGGGATAATTGCCAACGTGCTGTCTGGCGCCGGTAAGGGCGTTGAAAAGTGTTGTTTTTCCCGAATTTGGATTTCCGGCCAGGGCAATTACAGTTTCCATCGATTATTTTACCCCCACTTCAACAAAGTCCGCTTCGCTGTTTCTAAGTGTCAGGGTAAATCCCATAATCCTCAAGGAAACAGGGTCATAAAGCGGCGCCCGACCTTGAATTTTGATTTCAGTCCCGGGAACCAGTCCCATATCGCGGATTCTTCGGCCGAGTTCTCCATGGGCCTTTACACTAATGATCGTGCCGGCCTGATCTACCGCCATCTGACGCATGTTCATTTTTAACATGTCTTAAGTCTCCCATTTGGTGTTTGATCTCGCATCAATTAAGAACCCCTCCTGATGTTTTATGTTTATTTGTATATTAGATGGCTCTAACTCTATCCCCAAAAAAAATGCCCCACCCCTAACAGAAAGGCAAGACCTGTTTTGTCGATGATCCAACGTTATATCCCGGTCTGACAGCGTTACGGGGCATTTTCAAACCCTGCATCCTGTGAAGAAGTATCTTGTTTCAGGGATGCTGTCCGTTCCATGAACCCACAGACAAATCGTTCGGATTGTTTAACGCACTTGTCCGGGCTCCACGGCTCACGCCGATATTCCTCGAAGCGTTCGAGCCAATCCTCACCCACCCGGGGGCAAGCCTGAATAAACGCCATAAAGTCCGTTATGCTGTCGAGAGTCCCGGCACTGAGAGCGTGTTCCATTTTGCAAGCCTCTTCATCGGCGGTATTCAACTTGATATTCAGGATATCGGTCAAAAACCTGCGTAGAACCACGTGCTTTCGGTGCACCTCACTGCCCACTTCCGAACCCTTATGGCTCAACTCAACGTACTCGTATTTCTCGTAGTGAACGAGCCCCCGCTTGCTCAAAGTCTTGAGCATGCTGGTCACCGTGGGCATCTTGACGTTCAGCCGCTTAGCGATATCCTTAACCCGGACCACTCTCTTTTCTTTATCCAGATCGAAAATAGCTTCCAGATAATCTTCCATGACGGAAGTCAGGGGCTTTTCGGCCGAAATTTTACTTTTCGTCTTATCCACAAAACCCACCATAAGTTAGGGGAGGTAAAAACTTTTAGAGTCTACTAACACCAGAAGGATTTAGTGTCAAGCTTTTTTTGTGAATGACTTTGTCTGTGTGAGTCTGTGGCTAATTCTGTGGAGATATCAATTTTACAGTTGGAAAATACGATTGATATCTGGAGACATCTCTCGTAATTAAATCCAAATTTTGGACGGCGGCCTGTGCGCCAATAAAAAAATCCGGGAGCGGAGTTCTTTTTGTGCCCTTTCTTTTCTTGTATTTAAGGTAAGCTTTTCCGGCCAAAAACAATGCCTCTTTGGGGATTTCCAACATCTGGAAACCAGCTCTAACTATTGCAGATTCCAGATCCTCTATCCGGTCAAAGCCAATGGAGATTTCAGAATAAACGATCGAGTTGATATACAAGACCCCCAATTGATCATACTCGTCCAGTTTTGATTCAGACCAATCTGCCCATTTCGGATCATTCAGGAAAACATCCAAAACGACATTCGAATCAACGAGAACCCCTTTCATTTGTTTCCTCTTGTCAGGGCCATTATTTCATCAGTTGTCATTTTAACGTTAGCTATTCCCCTCAATTCCCTGAATTTATATGTTTTTTTAGGTTCACCTTCCCTTTTCACCAAATAAATCCGGTCTTTTTCTTCTACAAAATCAACTTCAACTGCAGGGGTTATTCCAAATTTTTCCCGAATTTCTTGTGGAATTGTAACCTGGCCCTTTGTGGTAACTCTCATGATTGCGCCTCCAGCAAACGTAATACTGGTAATAGTAATACTTGTGAATATTTTTGTCAATCGCGAATTATGTCTACCTATAGACCAGATGGACACCAGTTAAAAAAAATGCCCGGCCTTTATGGCGTCGACATCCTCCACGGGACCTTTCACGGTAATCATTTGATGCCATTTGCAGTCGATTTTACAGCCCTTTCCTTCTTCTGTGTGATCCTGTTCCTAATCAGTCTCTACAATATCGGGAAACGCTGGATCCTTTGAAGAAGTGAGGCATGGAAAAATATGATGAAACCCAAATTCTATGAGGAGGAGAAAATGCCATGAAAGTCCTGTACTCCCTAACTATTGACAAAACAGCTTCTAGCTTGAACTTTCTACGTTCATGCGATATACTTGTTTTATGTTGGTACGATCCTCAATTCCTATTCGATGAGGTTCTTTTCCGATAAATGGACCATTCGAATCGAACGATTCGTGGGCCTTTTTTCCGGTCTTGCCGTTACCTGCCTGGCAACGCTGTTTTTGATATCTTGACAAACTTCAATGATATTGATGGGTTAAAATCGTTGTGATACTCGATTGCTGAAGAGATTGGCTAGGCGTGAATTGAGTGCCCGAACCAAGACTTGAAATAGTTGGTAAAAGGGGACAGGGTCGTTCGATTCCCACTAAACATGCTCAATGTGGGTGTAGCCAGACACCTCGGAATTAGTGGTACACAAATCCTTTATTGAAAAACCATGGACGTCATCATTACCGGTCAGACGTGCAAAGTCCTGAAGCTCTTGTGTCGATACCCGCAGGAAGTTTTCTAATCTCTTTGCAGATGATGTAATATCCAACCGGGAACGTAGCACCGGGTCCTGAGTCGCTATGCCGATCGGACATCTTCCGGTATTGCACACACGGTACTGCTGGCAACCCAGGGCAATTAAAGCGGCAGTTGAAACTGCGACGGCATCCGCACCCATCGCCAGGGCTTTGGCAAAATCGCTAGATACTCTGAGTCCCCCGGTGATGATGAGAGAAATATCCCGAGTGCTTCCCAGGAGCTTTCTTGCGCGATGAAGGGCAAAAACAGTGGGAATCGAAGCCGAGGCTTTAACAAATTTCGGTGCGGACCCGGTTGCACCGGTGCGGCCGTCCACCGTAATGAAATCGGGATCAGCATAGACTGCAATTTCCAGATCCTCCTCGAGATGCCCGGCGGCTATCTTGATCCCGATGGGCCTTCCATTGGAAGCAGCCCGAAGCCAGGCAACCTTCTCTTTGAGGTCTTCTCTGCCCGCGATATCGGCGAAGCGGGACGGGCTGGTGATATCCTTTCCCGACTCAAAACCCCGAATGCGTGCGATATCCTCTGTAACTTTGTTACCAGGCAGGTGACCGCCCATGCCAGGCTTGGCGGACTGACCGATCTTGATTTCGATGGCGTCTACGCGACGCAGGTTTTCTTCCGTCACGCTGTACTGGTTTGGAACAAATTCAAATATGAACTTATGGGCATGATCGATTTCATCCGGCAGGATACCGCCTTCCCCAGAGCAGACAGCAGTCTTTATTGCGGCGCTGCCTTTGGCAAGAGCGGTTTTGGCTTCTTTTGAAAGCGCCCCAAAGGACATGTGCGAAATGTAGATCGGTGTTGCGATAACCAGGGGCGTTTTAGCCCGGGGTCCGATGACGGTCTCGGTTAGGACGCTTTCATCGCTGTTCAGGGGCAGTCGGGCAAGCTGAGCCCCCTTAATCAGTATCTCATCCCAGGATATGGTGGCCTGTTTGGTTCTCATGGGTTCATAAACGGGTCTGCCGGTTTCGGCCATTTCCTGAATGTCTCTGAAATAACTTTCGGTTTCGGATGTTGTCTTTTTGAGATCAACCGGTAAGTCACTGGAAACTGCGGGCAACGATTCGACGATTTTTGTTTCCGGCTTCACAGGCGGGCTGGCGTCTTTTAAGCGCTCGAAGAATTTCTTGGGAGACTGACAAACCGGACATACCCAATCATCCGGCAACGCTTCCCAAGTGGTCCCTTCCTGTTTTTCATCATATACGAACTCGCACACCTCGCACACATACTTTGCCATCGTTTATCCCCTTGATGAGATTTTTTTCACTTCGCTGGATGCGATTCAAACATCCAGATTGGCTGGTTCGTAATACTCTTTTTTGTGCTTGCAGTATGGGCAGCGGTTGGGCGGCTCCAACCCCTCATAGGTGTAGCCGCAGATGCTGCATTTCCATTTGATCGGTCGTTCGCGTTTAAAAACCGTACCGTTTTCAATCATTTTCAGAAGATGTTGAAAACGCTTCTTGTGCTCATTTTCAATCTTTGAGATCTGAGAAAAGAGAATTTCGGCCTGGGTGTGGCCCTCAACCTCCGCTTCCAGAGCGAAACGGGGATACATTTCCTCCGACTCATAACGCTCGTTCTCGATGGCCTCCCTCAGGTTTTCAGCAGTTGTGCGCTTGGCAAGCAGTAGCTTCATCTCCTCAAGGGCGTGATATTTTTCGTTTTCCGCCGTTTCTTCCAGGATCTTCGCAATATAGCGGTAGCCCTCCCGCCTTGCGATATCCGCATAAAAGGCGTAGCGGTTGCGGGCTTTGGATTCACCGGTAAATGCAGCCATCAGGTTCTCTTCGGTTTTGCTCATCATCTTACCCCCAGTGATTCGTATGGTTGGAAAGCAAATATCTATTTGCGAAAGGACTGAAAAGCTTCCGTAGCTAAATCAGTTCGGCGTCGGTCATCACTTCCAGCATGGCCGGTCCATCGTGAGCGAATATCGTCTCCAGCCCGCTGTCCAATGCCTCCACACTGTCGACGCGTACACCCAGCGCACCACAATTCTCGGCAAACTTAGAAAAATCCGGGTTGTGCAGCTTGGTCGACCAGACGGTCTTACCGTCTGTGCGCTGTTCTTTACTTATTTTGCCCAGTTCCCGGTTGTTCAGAAGAATGTGCTTGATGGGCATGCGGTATTTGACGGCAGTCGTCAACTCCGCCATGTACTGTGCAAATCCGCCGTCTCCCGTGACCGCCAAAACCGGTCGGTCAGGAGCAGCAGCACTGGCACCAATGGCGGCCGGATATCCATATCCGATAGATCCGAGATACCCGGACATCAGGATGGACTGACTCCGGCACTCAAAGTACCGGCCGAATGAATAGGTGTTGTTCCCCACATCCACTACGATAACAGCATCAGAAGGAACATGGCGGCCCATCGTCTCAAACAGAGCAGCTGAACTGATGCCGTGCCCTCGAGATACGGTGGCACGCACTTTCTTTTCTTCGCGCCACAGCTGCCATTGTGTTGACAGCTCCTGTCTGCGGTCCACCTTTGGGGCTTCATCAACGAGTGCTTTCAGCATAAGTGTCACTGTTGTCTTGATTTCGCCCCAGACCGGGCAGGTTACCGGGTGGAATTTCCCAAGCGCCATGGGATCGAAATCGACCTGAACGGTTGGTTTCGCCTTCATAATGCCGGTATGCTTTGAAAATGAGGCTCCCAGGACGATCAGAAAGTCCGAATCACTCATGAAATGGCTGGCAATGGGAGTACCGCTCAAGCCCAGCACACCGCATGAAAGCGGATGGCTGTCCGATATCAGGCCCTTCCCTTTAAAGGTGGTGATCACCGGCAGCTTCAAATGCTCGGCAAACTGAAGAATCTGCGGCATGCACAATCGGGAGCCGTGCCCGATGATCAAAACCGGTTTTCGAGATTTCCGGATCATTCGAACCGCCTCTGCGAGCGCTTTTTCGGGCGGCTGGATGGCCTGTTCCGGAAGCCTGCCGGCTGGACCAGCAGGTTTTTCGTCCGCATTGGCGGGTAGGTCCTGAATCTGATTCGGGAAAATCAGGTGCGATACGCCACGCTTGAGCCATGCATGCTTCAGTGCCAGCGACATCAGCTCGCTGTGATCGCTGCCTTCAAATACCGTCTGGCTCCAGCAGGCCACCGATTGAAAGGTAGCGGGCAGATCCACTTCCTGAAAGGAACCCGGTCCCAGGAACTGAAGGTCCACCTGGCCGGTCAATGCCAGAACAGGCACACGGTCCAGTTTGGCATCCCACAGTCCGGTCAGCAGGTTGGTGGCACCAGGTCCGGCAATGGCAAGACAGGCAGCCGGTCTGCCCGTGAGCTTACCGTAGGCGGAAGCGGCAAATGCTGCGGCACCCTCGTGGCGAATACCGACAAAAGACAGCGAGCCGGCTTTGTCTTGCTTTCGTATTGCCTCGGCAAGCCCGAGATTGGAGTGCCCGACCATTCCGAATACATGTTTCACGCCCCAGTTGACCATTGTCTCGACCATGATATCCGATATGGTGCGTTCGGTATCATCATCTGAAGTGGGGCTAACAGCCTCTGTCTTTGAGGGTTCGTCCACGCATTCGAACAGTTTTTTGGAAGAATCGCAGACCGGACACACCCAGCCATCATGCAGACCCGTCCACATAAATCCCTGCTCGTCTTCGTTATACTCGTAGTAACAGACTTCACATCGGTAGATCGCCATGCCTTCCGTTCTCCTTTCAGAGATGGCATCTGGGGTGCAAACGGTTTTGTTTAAGAAAGTGTATAGAAAAACGCCGCTTCGGTCAACAGGGTTAGTACCATTTTGGAGTGATGTCTATAATGGTTGTATTGACTAAGGCCGAAAGGGGGGATTGGTAGAAGTGTGTTGAAGGATTTCTCAAATTTCCGGTAGTTTTAGAACCGCCCCTTTTCCGCCTTTTAGGGCGCCCACAGCATAAACATGAGGGCCGGCTAAAACCGTCTTCAGATCCACGACCCCATCCACCCTTTTCATGTGCACCACTTTTTTGAAGTTGCCGTAGTGGCGAAGATTGAAAGGCTCCGCTGCCTGCAGAAATGACGCATAAAAGAACAACAAGCACAAAAATTGTACACAAAGAGCCACCTCATGTCAATCAGTGAAAAGCTGCTCAGCGATTCTAATTTTGGCGCTGACATTGGCGTAGTAAACATCTCTAACCAGTCTTGATATAGTATAGCATAAGCCGAATGATTTCAGCAACTCTTTCGCTCGCCTCTGTCGTTCTTCTTTCTTACGTATTCCGTATAGTGAGGCGCAAAAACAGAGGTCGTAAAAGCCCGACAACTCTGGATATTTTTATTCTCCTGGCGCCCGTACCTTGGCAAGGGTCGCTTCAGCAACGTACGACGGCGCTGAATCTGGAAATGGTGCCACACTGCTGACGTTTATCTCGCATAGGACATAGGTATCCTCACCCGATGCGGTCTTCGGCCCCAACAGGAAATCACAATCCCAGAGTATGGGCAGGCCCTCAGTGTTGATGTGGAGTAATCTCTGCATAGCCGGCACCCATTCCCCTTCCACTTTGCGCTTCAGTGGCTGAAATTCCGGCATGCTCGGTGGATGATACAGGCGGGGGCCGGGTTGAGGCGCTGCGGTCGGCGGTTTTCCGGGAGGCGGGGGGCAGAGCGCATTAACCGCCTGATGTCCGAACCCGGCGACTTTATCATGGACCATATAACAGCGTACCATACCTTCAGGGAGGCGTTCCTGAAAGGCTTGGTCAATCATTCTGCCATTCCCTGCAAAATACGGCTCACACCTTTTGAAAAATTCATCCAGTGGGATATCCTCTTCGATACTTCCTTTCGTTGCATGCCGAACCCGGACAATCGTCTTCGGTTGCGGTGAAGAAACACTTTCCACCAATCCGATTCTCCAGACACCGGTTCCGCCGTTGCCACGGTATTGTTTGAGAACGCGGACCTCACCTGAAGCCAACCTTTTTGGTAATTCCAGACGCATCTGTTCCATGCTGCGATACAGATAAGTTTCGCACCCCCAGCCCATATCACGTGTTTGATATAGGACTTCTTTGGTGCCCATCTTAAGAATGACATCAGGATGGGTACTGATATAAACACCCGCGTCGGCGATCTCACGAAGCATTGAATCCAGGACTGACCGATCACGCCCATCTTGGATAGGATTCATCCACACCAACACCACATCCACGCCCATGAGTTGCTGCCGAACTTCCTCACAGAACCCATCGTTGTATACAGCCGGCTCGGCATAGACCCCCAGGTTGGCCAACGCCTGAAACACCGGTGCCAAACGGTTGTTCTCCGGAGTGGCGTTTTGTCTCGTCTCATGATCTCCAGGATAAAGAATGGCAACTTTTCCGATTTGCCGATCCTTGTGATATTCCATTGATTTCAGACCTCCCATAACAACAGCCTACGTATGCGTTAATATTTAGCACCTTATCACCTGGTTTTCTGTCACAAAACACAAGAAAATCTTTGCGGCCTTGGCGTCTTTGCGGTTCCATCTTTTTGAACCGCGAAGGCGCGAAGAGCGCGAAGAGATTGATGGTTGCGGCTTTGCCGCATTAGATCAGAATGGCATTATATTTGTAACCCCACCGGAAAGTCCAATTGGAAATGCAGCTTGTTCCTGTTGCCGTTTTACGGCAACAAAAGACTGTTTTCCAGGATGTCGCTCTCTTGCCCCCCGGGTTCAATACGATCTTTCCTTAATCCTTCCACCCATCCATAAACAGCAGGAATTACAACTAAAGTGAGAAAAGTCGACGTTGCAAGTCCAAAAACAACAACGATGGCCAGTGGTCTCTGTACCTCGGATCCGATCCCCCGGGAAAGAAGGAGCGGCAGAAGGCCGAGGATGGTGGTGGCGGCCGTCATGAGCACCGGCCGCAGCCTGAGCATTGCCCCTTCTACAATGGCTTCGAGCGGGTTTCGGTTTTCAACCATCAACTGGTCAATGGTACTGATAAGGACCACACCATTTTGAACCGCAATGCCAAAGAGCGCGATAAACCCTACTGCTGCGGGAACGGAAAGGTATTCACCCATCACAAACAGGCCAATGATGCCGCCGGTAAGCGCCAATGGGACATTGAGGATGATGACGAACGCGTGCTTAAAGGCCCCGAAAGTCATCCAGAGCATGACAAATACCGTGAAAATCACAATGGGCACAATCACCATCAGACGCATCATGGCCCGCTGCTGATTTTCAAACTGTCCGCCGTATTGAATCGTGTATCCCGGGGGCAATACCACCTTTTGTGCAATCCGTTCACGGATCTCTTTAAACACGCCTCCCAGATCCCTTCCCCGGATATTCCCGTACACGATCCACCGACGCTGGTTGTCTTCCCGGCTGATCTGCATGGGCCCCGTGATCTGCTGAATCGCCGCCACCCGGGAAAGGGGGATCATTGACCCGTCGGCCGTGTGAATCAGCAATTCCCCAAGCGCCTTCGGGTCCGCCCGGTAGGGTTCCTGGTAGCGAATATGGATGTCGAATCGCCGCGTGTTGAGGTAAATACTGTCCACCGCTTCTCCCCCCACGGCCAGTTCCACAATCTCAAGGATCTGGCCCACAGTGACCCCGTAGCGTGCGCAGGCGGCCCGGTCCGCAATCACCTGAACCTGGGGTTGCCCCAGCGCCTGCTCCGCGTTCAAATCCACCAGGCCGGGGACATCTTCAATGGCCTCCCTGATTTCAAAGGCCTTTTCTTTCAGCACCGCCAGATCCTCCCCAAACACCTTGATGGCCAGCTGGGCCTTGACCCCTGACAGGAGTTCGTCAAAGACATTCTGGATGGGCTGGGTGAAATTCAGTTTCACCCCTTTGTATGCGGAGAGATCTCCATTGAGGTCCTGGATAAGGTCTTTCTTGCTTTGGTAGGAGGGCCACTCCTCCATGGGTTTCAACTCCACATGGATTTCCGCGTAGTTCACGGGATGGGGGTGACTGCCGGCCTCTGGACGTCCGATGCGGGAGACGGTCTCCGCCACCTCTTTATGCCGCATGATAATGCGCTCCATTTTCATAACGGTTTCGGTGGCCTTTTCAAGAGAAATGGAAGGGGCCATGGTGACCCCGATCATGATGGACCCTTCCTCCAGGGTGGGAATGAATTCCGTTCCGATTAAGGGCAGCGCGGCAAGGCTTGAAAGAAACACGGCCAGGCTCAGGCCCATGACCAGATATTTCTTTCGAAGGGCCTGAAGAAGCATGGGGCGGTACGCCCGCTTGAAGGTTCTCGTAAGCCAGAATTCCTTTTGGGTGCCCTTCTTGAGCAGGTAAGACGACAATGCCGGTGCCACAAAAAGTGCGCTCAGGATAGATCCGAACAGGGCGAAACAGATGGTGAACGCCATGGGGGTAAACATTTTGCCTTCCACATCCTGAAGGGAAAAAATGGGAAGAAACACGATGATGATAATGGCGATGGAGAAGACGATGGGCCGGCTCACTTCCCTGGCCGCCTGCAGGATCGTGTTGATTCGATTCGCGTGGGTAAACTGTTTTTGGTTCAGGTGGCGGTAGATGTTTTCCACCATCACAATGGCCCCGTCCGCCAGCATGCCGATGCCGATGGCAATCCCGCCCAGGCTCATGAGATTGGCGGAAATGCCGTATATGCGCATAAAGATGATGGATATGAAAGCGCAGAGGGGAAGGGACAGGGCCACAATGAAGGCGGAACGCAGGTTGCCCAGAAAAAACAGAAGGGTCGCCATCACCAGAACGGCCCCCAGGACCAGGGCCTTTTTGATGGTCCCCGTGGCCTGCCGCACCAATTCCGCCTGCTCGTAATAGGGATGCAGGGTTACGCCCGGGGGCAGGGATTTTTTGACCTCGTCCACCTTCCGGTAAAGATCTTCAATAACCCGGGAACTGTTTGCCCCGAACAGTTTAAGGACAATGCCGTAAACCACTTCCTCTTCCCCGTTTCGGGTCACCACCCCCCGGCGAATGGCGTTTCCGTAACCCACCCGCGCCACATCCCCGATGCGGATGGGAACCCCTTGAACCACCTTGATGGGAATGGCCTTGATTTCATCCAGATCTTTCAAAAGCCCTATTCCCCGGACCAGATGCTCTTCGGCCCCCAGCACGAGAAACTGTCCGCCGGCATTTCGATTGTTTTCCCGGACAGCACTGACCAAATCTTCGAGACCGATGTCGTATTTGCGCAAGGCGTAAGGGTCCACACGAATCTGGAATTGAAGCACGTGTCCCCCCATGGAGAGAATATCCGTAACGCCTGCAACCGTCCGAAGCTGGAATTTGACCACCCAGTCGTTGATTTCCCGCAAATAGGTGCCGGGATCTTTCCCGTAGGTGTTTACGCCCTCATCCAGGGTCAGATAGTATATGAAAATCTGCCCGAGCCCCGTAGATATGGGGCCCAAAGAGGGCGGTTCATCCATTTCCGGCAATTCCGCCATTGCCGCGGAAAGCCTTTCACCCACAAGCTGCCTGGCAAAATAGATATCCACATCGTCCTTGAAATAGACGTACACCACAGCCAGACCGAAGGCGGAGGTGCTCTTGATCTGCGTCACACCGGGCAGGCCGTTCATGGCCGACTCGATGGGATAGGCAATCAGACGCTCCATCTCTTCGGGGGCCATGCCATGGGCCTCGGCAAAGACGGGCACCATAATGGGCGATATGTCGGGAAAGGCCTCCACCGGCATTTGATTGTATTCATAAATGCCGAAACCCAAGACTCCCATGACGGCTAAGATCACCAGGGCGCGTGCTTTAAGGGCCCTTTCAACCAATTTGTTGATCATGATTTATTCCTCTTGAGGGCGGTGGTTCTTAGTGCCCATGCCCCGCATGGCTGTCCATTGAATCCGTCATAAGGGTGGCCTTCAGTTCAAAGGCGCCATCAATCACATAACGGTCTTCCGGAGAGAGGCCAGAGGTAATTTCCACATGGTTTTCATCAGAGCGTCCCGTGGCCACAACCCTCTCCTCAAAGCCCCCTTCACCCGGAACGAACACCACTGATTCCCCCCCGATGCGCTGAACCGCTCTTTTGGGAACCAGAAGGGGAATGTGCTTTTCTCCGGCCGTTACCCCCGCTTCCACAAACAATCCGGGTCGCCACCGGCCATCCGGATTGGACAGGGTGGCACGCCCGGTGGCCGTGCGGGTTTCTTTTCCCACAAGGGGGCCGATGAACGTCAGATTTCCCGTGGCATCACCTACCGGTCCGACCCCGCGGATGAGGACGTCCATGCCCTTCTTCAAGTGGGGCAGTTGCGTCTGGAGCAGGTTCATCTTCACCCAGACCGTGCTCATATCCGCAACCCGGTATACGGAATCGGTCATTTCCACCATCTCCCCGAGGGTGAGGTTTTTTTCCAGAACCTGTCCGTTTATGGGTGAGACGATCTCATAGCGCGTGAGGGAGGTTCCCCCCTTTCGGGGCAACCGCTCAATGGCACCCTTTGACAACCCCAGAACCATGAGCTTCTGCCGGGCGGACCGAACGGCTATCCGGGCAGCCGAGAGCGCCATTCTTGATTCCAGATAGTCCTGTTCAGGCGTTATCTTTTTTCGCCAGAGGGATTCTTCCCTGTCAAAATTCTTTTCAGCCAGCAACAGCCGTTCCCGAGCCGCAAGATAAGCCGAGCCGGCATCCGCCAGCTCACGGCTCTCCAGGACCGCCATCACCTCCCCCTTTCGAACCGGGTCCCCCTGACGTTTTCTGATCTCCTTCACATGACCCGAAACATACGGGGTTACCAGGGCCACGCGATCATCATTGAGGATAATTTCTCCGGGCAGGGTTAAAACTGTTTCAAGGGTTCCCGGGCCCGCTTTTGCCGTAACAATCCCCAGCGCCTGAATCTGTTCTTCGCTTAAACGAATCCGTTCTTCCTCCGGGTGATCTGTTTCGGGTTCAGGTGATCCATGGGGTTCATGTTCCGCTTCGTGGGCCTCTTCTTCCCCCCGTTCCGGGTGTTCCCCGGTACCGTGGGCCGTCTCTTCATGAACATCTCCCGCATGGGGACGGGGATTCAGCGTACGCCCGTAATAAAACGCGCCCAGGGCAACCGGAACCGCCACAGCCAAACAGATAAGAACCATTTTTCCTATTTTCACGGGGCAACTCCTTTTTTCGATTTTTCAACCGCCGAAACCATATTTTTCATATCCAGACCGGTCAGCCGCTCCACCCGCGTCCGGGCGGCCTGGTAGGCGAACAGCGCATTGATATGACGCAGATTCACCGAGACCAGAGTCCTCTGGGCATCCAGCAAATTCAGGTAATCAAATTTTCCATGCCGAAACCCTTCTTCAGACGCCTTGAAAGCCGCTTTGGCCCCGGGCAGCACATGCTGGGCCAGATCGGTGGCCTCCATATGGGCCCTGGAGAGCCGCTGGTGTGTTTCGGCCAGGGTGTTGACCACCCTTAACCAGACCGCCCTTGATTCCTCTTTTGTCTTGCTCAGCCGCTCCCGGGCCTCAAGTGTTGCCCCCTGGTTGCGATCGAAAATCGGGATAGGGATGGATATCCCCACGATGAGGGCCGTATCGTTCACTTCGTTAAAATGTTTAGCACCAAACTTCACCGTCAAATCGGGAATCCCCTGGGCCTCTTCCAGGTCCACTCCGGCACGGTGCTGCTCTATGGCCAGGGCCCAGCGGGCAACATCCGGATTTCGAGACACCAGGCCTTCAAGGGTCTCCAGCGAGGGCAGCGGAAGCAATCGACCCAGACGTCCTCTGGCCTCACCGAAGGTGGGGGTTGTCCCCCCCCAGGCCCCTGAAAGCTTTCTTCGAGCGACCTTAAGATCATACTGAGCGTGTTTTACATCGATGCGGGATGTGGAACGGTCCACCTCCGCTCTGACCGCTTCCACAGGAGAAATTTTTCCCGCTTTCACCCGTTCAGATGTGGTTTGAAGGACTTCATCCGCCAGGTGCAGCAGTTTTCGCATGAGGGACAGACGCTCCTGGGCAAAAAGCACGTTCATGAATGCCAGCGTCACCTCTGCAACCGCGTCCGCCTGTTCCACCTGGTAATCCCAATGGGCCAGGTCCCGACCGAGGGCCGCATGGGAACTTCTTTTGGCGCGTTTTCCGCCCAATTCGATCAACTGGCTCAACTCGACCTTGGTCTCAGTTCCATCAAACCCATTGAATGCCCCTGAACCGCCAAAGTTTTCCGTTTCAGCCTCAATTTCAGGGTTTGGAAGGAGCCCGGCTTGAACCACGCGACCTTCCATGGCGCGGGTTTCCCAGCGCGAGACATTCAATTCAGGGTTGTGTTCAATGGCCAGTTCAATGGCCCTTTGAAGGGTAACGGGATTCCCGTCAAAATCGAAAACCCGCGAGGGGGATTCAGCCCCGCTGTTCCAATGGAACCCAGCAGAAAAAAGGAACAGCAACTGAAGACAAAACATTCCTAAGAATCTGTTTTTGTTGAATCGCATGGATCATCTCTCCATATTCCGCAGGTGTCATCCCGCGGAAAATTCGGCATTTCCGAAATAAAAACAGGGTGGTACCGGATAAGAGATAATCAGATGATCAAAACAATGATGTGGGTAAAAGATGTGTCAAGGGCTGCAAAAGACGGGTTGTCAAAAATGAAGCTTCCCCTGGAATTTCTGATGGAATCCGCTTCCGTTTCCAGGGGCTCTATGGCGCAATGCAACAGGGGACTCAAAACCCGTGTTGAACTGGACGGTGTACGAATGGGGATTTCGGGTGCCAGGAAGAAATGACGCCGCCCTTCCCCGCTATTTTCATGGCGCACACCATGGGGTGCATCATTGCACGGCTGCCCTGGAATCTGGTCGTAGTGAAGATGAACCGCCTTTTCGCCATGAATGTCATCGGCGTGAACGCAGACCAATATGGTGCCAAAGGGGATGTTCCCTATGACAACACTCATCACCAGTAAAATTGCAAATCCTGTTTTAAAAGCGCGTTTCATGCCAGATCCCAGAGGAAATTGTTTCATTAGAGTGGAATCTATCACTTTTTTCAGGATAGTCAAGCTCAAACCCGGGATTCAACCCCTTAAAGGCGTTTTCGAAAGGGCTGATCCCGTTCACCGTTCACGCTGCAGCAGGTTTTACAGCTTCAATGGTAGCTGAAACCACGTAATCCAGTATCTCTTTGCTTTTGTCGGGATCCCATTGTCGAATCAGCTCCCTGCTATAATCTTTCGGTACAATTCTGATGTCCGTGAACCCGGCCTGTTCCAGCATCTCTTCCGTGTCCTCCATTGTGGCAGCGCCACCAATACAGGCACCCACCAAGCCCAGATCATTCTGGATCTTCTCCGGGAGCGGGGCGGTCGCCAAAACATCTGAGATGGACAACCGGCCTCCCGGTTTCAAGACCCGAAAGACATCCCGGTAGACACCTCGTTTATCGGGGGAAAGATTGATCACGCAATTGGACATGACAATGTCCGCTGAATTATCAGCCACCGGCAGGTGTTCGATTTCTCCCAGGCGGAATTCAACATTCCCTGTCTTCGCGGCCTCAGCATTTTTTCTTGCTTTGCCTAACATTTCCGGCGTCATATCTACCCCGATTACCCGGCCTGAATTGCCCACTTCTCTGGCTGCAAGAAAGCAGTCGAATCCGCCCCCGCTGCCCAGGTCCACCACCGTCTCGCCGGGCTTGAGCGAAGCAAGGGCCACGGGATTTCCGCAGCCAAGCCCCATGTTCGCACCCTCCGGTACGTTCTCCAGATCTTTCTTGGAATACCCCATGGTTGTGGACATTTGCTTTGCTGATAACCCGGGCTCCCCACAGCCACAGGATGAAGCAGGGGTGGTTTCAAGGGATTTGTCCGGCGGACTGCAACAGGATGTGCTCAGACCTATTCCAGGGGCACTGACTCCGGCCCTTGCCACTTTCCCATAGGTGTCGCGAACGGCCTCTCTAAGCTGCTCTTTTTCCAGTGTACCCATTTTAACCTCCATGTCGTTAATTTATCATTCCCCAAGTATTCGTTGATCGCTTTTGATACGATCGTCCCCATTTTTTTGAATTACACTATCCTTGACACGCCTTTTTCAAAGGGATATATTTTCTGCTGAACTGTCCCCATCGTCATTCGCAGATAGCCCATGTGAGGCAATCGCAATATGGTCCATGCCCTTGAGACGAAAGCGGATCGTATGATCGAATCCGATCATACCACAACCCACCGATTTATACGACCCAATCACTTCTTCACGGTAGTCATGCTGGTTTTGTGGCTATGCCATCCGGTTTTCGGGCAAACAACATTCCCCCCCCAAAAGACCATCGCCCTGCTCTCAGACGGACAAAGCGAACCCTTGAACCATCTCACCCTCCGATTTAAAAAGGCGCTGGAAACATTGGCCGAAGGGGAAATAACACCTGTTTTCAAAGAGAGCGACGGCGCCCGCTGGCAGAAAGAAAATGTGGCGGCCGCCCTGAAAACGGCTCTTGGGGATCCCGCCGTGGACCTTGTGTTTATCAACGGCCCACTGCTGGCCCGCGAAGCCTTGAAAACAGCCGGGAAAAACAAAAAACCCATGGTGGGTCTTCTAAACTTTGATCCGGGTTTTGTCCTGCCAAAACGATCTGCCGAAAGACAACCCCTGGCCCTGACCATCATCCCGGGACAAATCCGAACGGATCTCAAGACCATGGCCCAGTTGTTCAAAACCCGGGAACTGACGATCCTGGCGGACGGCTTTTTGCTGGCACAGGTGCATAACCTGAAGCAGCAACTTCTGGATGCCGCCCGGCAACAGGGGTTTTCCGCAACCGTTAAACCGACCTTGGAAACCACGGGTCAGACCCTTGATTCCCTGGGAAGAGGAGTGAAAGCCGTTTATCTGACACCGACGCTTGTAATGCCGGCATCCAAGCGAAAAAACCTCATCCGTAAGCTCAACGGGAAAGGATGTTTTGTTTTCTCAGGGACCGGCGTAACGGATGTTCAAAAAGGCGCACTGGCCGGTCAGCTCCCTTCCATGAACGAACGGCTGGCCCGCCATGCGGCCCTGAATGCCATGCGGTTTTTTTCCGGGGTGGTATCTCGAAATCCCTTTGAGGCACTCAACCCGAAACGAAATCTTGAGATCAATGAAACCACCGCCGTTCTGGTAAAGTATCATGTGTCCGAAACCGTGGCCAAAAAGGCCCGGGAAGTGGCACCGGAACCGGCCAAAAAAAACGTTGCCGCAGCCCTTCCCGAAGTGGATCGGCTTCCCCTTGACAATTACCTCAAGAATGACAGCACGCCTGAACTGACCCTGGCACAGGCGGTCGAGCGGGCGCTCAAAAAAAACGCCAGTATCTCAGTAAAACAGGCCAGAGTAGATGAAGACCGCCAGGACCGGGACCGTGTGCTGACGGAACTCTTCCCCCAGGTTCGGGGGCAGGTGGGGTACCTGCAGGTGGACCAGAACATTGCCCAGCGTTCTTTCGGCATGTTTCCTGAGGACCGGTCTTCGGCCGGCATTGCCCTCCGGCAACTCATTTTCAGTGACCCGGTCATCACCCAGCTCCGTGCCGCAAACAAAGGCGTGGACAGTGCGCTTTTCAGGCAGAAATCCCACCGTCTGGACGTGGGCGCGCGCACCCAGAAACTCTATATGGATTGCCTCGCGGCGGCCGCTCTGTACTGGATCCGGGAATACAACCTGAAGCTGACACAACAGAACCTTGAGACCGCACGGCAGCGAAAAGCGGCCGGCACTGCCGGTCCCCAGGAAGTCTACCGATGGGAGACCCAGGAAGCGCAGAATCGAAGCCAGGTGGTCAAATCTCAAGCCATCCTTCAAAGCGCCGTGGTGGCGCTGAACCGGGTCATGGGAGAGGAGCAGAATCGGATCTGGAGTTTTAAGAACAGCCGTGCATCCCACATGCAGGGGGCTTTCAACGAAAAGACCTTCATGTCACTGGTCCTGAACCCCGTCGATTTCCAGGCGCTCACCACCCACGTGCTTGATACAGCGCTCAACACCTCTCCGGAACTGAAGTCTATTGACAGCCTGATTGATGCCACCCGAATCCTGAAGGGATATTACAAGAGGCGCTTTGTGGTCCCCGAAGCCTCCATGGAATTCGGATACAGCCATACGCTCAGTCAAACCTTTAACAATGTGCCGGCCGTTAGGGATTTCACCAGCCTGGTACCGGAAGATGCGGACAATCACTGGGCGCTCCAGGTCAAACTGGTCTGGTCTCTCTTTGAAGGCGGCGGCAAAGTGGTGGATGTGCGGAAAAACAGGGCCACGCTCCGCAAGCTGGAATCCCTCCACAGGGAAGCTAGCCAGATCGTTGAAGAAAGGGCGCGAAACGCCCTCATCAAGGCTTCTGCGGCCCGGTCCGACATGGGCCTTTCACGGATCGCGGCGGAAGCGGCCCGGAAAAATTACAAGGTTGTCCGGGACGGGTACGCCCAGGGGGTTTCCACTATCCTGGATCTGCTGGATGCGCAGCGGCAGGCCCTGGTCCAGGAGCGGCAGGCCATTCTCAGTGAATACCGGTTCCTGAAGGCGGTTGTGGAAGTACAGCGATCCATGAATCGGATTGCGGCCCTGGTCCCCGCTGAGGAACAGGAGGCCTGGTGGAATGAACTGAAAGACCGCCTGGGAAGAAAAGGATAGACCCTTAAAGAGAGGTTACGAAATGAAAAAATCCTTTTTCCTGTTTATGCTGCTCTCGGTATTCACGGCGATGCCGTGCGCCATGGGCACCGCTGCCGATAAGGGCAAACCGGCGGTGCCCCATGGGAAGGAAGCGGTCATCCCGGTCAAAGCCGTGCGGGTAGCGCCCGTTTCCGAGAGGTTTGTTCGACGACTGCCCGCCACCCTCATGACAAAGGTGGAAACCCGTCTGGCGTTCAGGGTTTCCGGGCGCATCTCTGAATTTCCCGTGGCGGTGGGCCAGGTGGTCAAAGAAGGTGAATTGATTGCGTTGCTGGACCCGAAAGACCTCAAGGATACGGCGGGTGAAGCCCGTGCCGCCCTGTCACAGGCCGTGGCGCGACAGAAAGAGTCGGGAATTCACCTGACCCGGATGCAGAAACTCTGGGCGAACCAGGATGTGGACATCAGCCAGCTGGACAGAGCGCGGGCGGATGCAAGATCCGCCGAAGACCAGGTGAAGATTCAGAAAAGGGAATTGAATGAGGCCGCGCGCAGGCTTTCATACACGCACCTCCGGGCACCCTACACCGGCATCGTGGCACAAAAAAGGGTCAACCTGTTCGACACGGTTTCAGCAGGTCAGGCCGTCGTCCTCTTAGTGGACCTCAAGCACATGAAAGCGAGGGCCCAGCTCTCACCGTCCCTTGTACCCGAATGCAGCCGTTTTGAAAAATATACCCTCGTTATCCCCGCGCTGGACGATCTGAGGCTACCGGCAACACTGGAAGGCATCGGCCCCAGCGCCCTGCCCCAAGCCAATACGTACCCCATCACGGTGATCTTTCAGACAGGCCCCGAAACAAAGCTTCGCCCCGGCATGAACGGGCTGCTGGAAATCACGGTAAAGCGGCACATGACGGATCGTTATATGGAAATCCCCCTGAGTGCCGTTTCCGCCGATCCCAAGGGCAGCAGCCGGGTGTGGGTTGTTGATAAACAGAAAGGGATCGTGCAGGACCGGCGGGTGGAACTGGGAAACCTCACGGCACAGGGTATTGAAGTGAAAAAAGGCCTTGATGCCGGCGAATGGGTGGTGACGGCCGGTATTCGAGAGCTCAGGCCCGGCCAGCGGGTCCTCATCCTGAAAAAGAATCCCTGATAATACAAGAGTTATTAAAACGTTATCTTATACCTTACACCTAAAACCTTTTACCTAATCAACCTATGAATATCACAGAGTGGGCCATTCGAAATAAAACAACGGTAATGATCTTCTCGCTCTTTATCGTGCTGGGGGGCACCTCCGCTTATTTCAACATGGGCAAGCTCAAAAACCCCACCTTCGCCATACAGACAGCAGTGGTGATCACCCCGTACCCGGGCGCATCGGCCAGGGAAGTGGAACTCCAGGTCACGGAAGTGATTGAAAAGGCGGCCCAGAAATTGGGGAGCCTCAAGCATGTGCGCTCCATGAGCCAGCCCAGTGTTTCAACCGTGTTCGTGGATATTCAGGATTCCTACCCGCCGGAGGCCATGCCCCAGATCTGGAACAACCTGAGGGAGAGGATTCACAACACCCAGGGGCTTCTTCCCGAGGGCGCCGGCCCCCCGGAGGTGATCGATCATTTCGGGGAAACCTACGGCGTGTTTCTGGCACTCAGCGGCGCCGGCTTTTCGTATGAAGAACTGCGCCGTTACGCGGAATACATGCAGAAACGCCTTAAGGGGTGTGACGATGTTTCCGAAGTGAAACTCTTCGGCATACAACCCCAGCAGATCGTGGTGGAACTGTCGCGGCCGCGCATGGCAACACTGGGCATTCATCCAGACAACATCATCAGCTCACTTAAGGCCCAGAACCTCCTCACCGATTCCGGCAGTCTGGACACCCACCACCGAAAAGTGACCCTGCGCCCCACGGGTAACTTCCAGACAGTGGATGACATCCGGAAGCTTGTCATTTCCGGAGATAACGGACGACAATCCGTCTTTCTGGGGGATATGGCTCTCATTGAAAGGCGTTATCAAGATCCCCCCCGGGTTCTTTTTCGGCACAATGGCAAACCGGCCATCGGCATCGGCATCTCCACGGTGACCCACGGCAATGCGGTGGCCATGGGAAACGCCGTCGAGAAGAAACTGGGGGAGATGACCGCCCACATGCCGGCCGGGCTGACTCTGGACATCATCAACTACCAATCCAGGGAGGTCCTGGAATCGATACAAGGTTTTATTACGTCCCTTCTTCAAGCCATCGGTATCGTGCTGGTGGTACTCCTGTTGTCACTGGGATTCAGGAGTGCCATTGTGATCACCAATGGGCTCCTGGTCAACATCGGCGGAAGCTTTCTGGTCATGTACTGGCTGGGCATCGACCTGCAGGTGGTTTCCGTTTCCTCCCTTGTCCTGGCGCTGGGAATGCTGGTGGATGACTCGGTGGTGGTGACGGACAATGTGATGGTGCGGCTCCGGGATGGAAATCCCGCCACGGACACGGCCTGTGTGGATGCAGCCCGGGCAACGGGATGGCCCCAGATCGTGGCCACCGCTATTGCCTGCGCCAGTTTCCTGCCCATTGACCTGGCCCGAAGCAGCACCGGCGAATTCTGCAAGACCCTCTTCGACGTGGTGGCCATCGCCCTTGCCATCAGCTGGGTTCAGGCCATGACCGTCGTACCCGTGTTGAGCGCCAGGATTCTTAAAGCCCCAAAGCAGAAAAAAGCCAAAGAGCCCTACCAGAACCGATTCTACAGGATTTACCGGTTCCTGCTGCAAGGTTCCCTGCGCCACCGGTGGTTGACCGTCGGGGCTATGGCCGGACTTCTTTTTCTGGCAGCATGGGGGTCTGAATTCATGAAACAGATTTTCATGCAACCCGCCGACCGGCCCCAGTATCAGATCAACTACTGGCTTCCCGAAGGAACACGAATTGAACGGACGTCCGCAGACCTTCAGAAGCTCGCAAAGGAGATCCGTTCCTGGCCGGGAGTCAAGAGTGTAACCACAACGGTGGGGAGGGGCCCCCTTCGTTTTTTACTGACGTTCACCCCCGAGCAGGAGCACACCTGTTACGGCATCATCATCGTAAACACCCGTTCTCCCGATGACGTGAACGGCCTGGTTCAGCGTACCCGGGCTCATATTGCGGCCCACTATCCGGACGCCGACCCCCTGGCGATCCCCTTCAACGAGTCCGGCGGGCCTGAATACGAAGTGGAAGTCCGCTTTTCCGGCGACGACCCGTCCGTCCTGCGCGCCCTTTCGGAAAAAGCCAGGAGCATTATGGCCGACCATCCCCAATCCAAGAATGTCAGGGATAACTGGCGCAACCGCATTTCCGTCTGGGCACCTGAGTTTTCCCAGGTGGACGGACACGCCCAGAGCATCACCCGTCCCCAGGTGGCCCAGTCCCTGCTCCGCCTGACCCACGGCATACCCATCGGTTATTTCCGCGAACAGAATCGACTGATCCCCATTGTGGTGCGGGCGCCTAAAAACGAAAGATTCATCACCCCTGATCTGGACAACGTGCCGGTCTGGGGGGACGGGCATGAAAGCCGCCCCCTGGCTTCCTTAATCACGGGGCATGACGTGCAAATGCAAGAATCCACCATCTGGCATTACGACCGGATCCGTACCATTACCGTACAGTGTAACCCCAAGGCCGGTTTTACCACCGTAAAACTTCGAAACCAGCTGGCACCGTTGATTGAAGCCATTCCCCTGCCCCCGGGCTATACCCTTTCCTGGGGCGGAACATACGAATTCGCCAACGAAAGCAACCAGAGCGTTTACGTCCAGGTGCCCCTGGCCCTGGCCCTGATGCTGGCCTTCGTGGTGCTCCTTTTTAATGGCGTCCGGCAGCCCCTGATCATCATCCTGACCCTCCCGCTTTCTATTATCGGCATCACCGCCGGGCTCCTTTTGACCGGTAAAGGGTTCGGCTTCATGGCAATGCTGGGCATGCTGAGCCTCATCGGCATGATGATTCGAAATGCCGTCATTCTGATCGGGGAAATTGATCAATGGATCGCCCGCGGGACCGATCGCTACCAGGCGGTGGTACAGGCTTCCCTAACCCGCGTCCGGCCCGTCCTGATCACCGCCTGCACCACCACTCTGGGCATGAGTCCCCTGGTCACCGACGAACTGTTCGGATCCATGGCCGTTACCATCATGGGAGGGCTGCTGTTTGCAACCGTTCTGACGCTGGTATTCATCCCAACCCTTTACGTGATATTTTTTCGCATTCCGGCATCGAAAAAGGGCCGCGGAACTGACGTTTCCCTTGAATCAGGCGTTCATCAAATGGATCATCAGAAATGAAACCGGATCACCCCCGCTACCACGTGGTCAACAACCGTTTCGGGCTTTTGCTGGTGCTTTTCATCCTCCAGCTGATTACCACCCCCCTTTTTGAAAGGAGCATCGCCGCCGGCGTTGTGGGGGATACCATTTTCTACCTTTTTCTGGCAGCCGCCGCTTATACCGTTCGGAAGGGCCCTTTTTTCAAGCTGACCATCGTCCTCGGCGCCTGTGCCATTCTGGGAGAAACCAGCAGCTATTTCACCGACAACAAGAATGCGCTCGTAGCCACCAATTTCATATCATGCACCTATCTCGGCCTGGTGACGTTTTTGATCGCCCGGGCTGTTAGCCGACAACGTGCGGTCAGCGCGGACAGTGTCATGGGGGGCCTGTGCGTTTACATCCTGCTGGGGATATTCTGGACCATTTTATATGTAAACATTGAGGTCCTCCATCCCGGTTCCTTCAACTTCGGGGTGCACGGGAAACCCGAAGATCTGGAATCTTTGTACAAACTCATGATTTTTTACAGCTATGTGACGCTGTTGACCATCGGCTACGGCGAGGTGGTGGCACTTTCGAGCATGGCGCAGACCCTGACCATCCTGGAAGGACTCATCGGGCAGTTCTATCTGATCTTCTTTATGGCTTCCCTGGTAGGCCTTTATGTGTCCGAGCGGCAATTTCATCGTTTTGACAACAAATCAGAAAACAATTACGGCAGCAATGAGAGCCAGTGATCCGCACTGATGATCATTATTCTCATATGATTGTTAGAGACTATTTTACAGACATCGCTTTTATTGACAAGTTGAACCGCCGGAATATTGAGAACCTTTTGAAATTTCTTCAGGCTTTTGGATGCATGATCATCGGATAGTTTTGTTTCAATGAGAAGGAGAGGATTGTGGTTGTTGGAAATCAGGAAATCGACCTCTTCCTTCTCCCGATTTCTGATATAATGCAAAGCGAAATTCCCCAGCCCGAGATCATTCCAGTTTGAAACTGCCCGAAACAGTTCCAGAGCAACCATATTCTCGAATTTTGCCGCCGGGGAATCAATCCCCGCGTAATCAAGGAGATACAGTTTTTTTTCTTTGGTTATGGCCCTTGATATTTTCCCGGTCCATGGCGCTATCCTGAAAACCAGAAAAAAATTCTCAAAGATCTCGATCCAGCTCCGAACGCTGTCAAATGACACGTGAATGTCTCTGGAAAGGCTTGCCATTGAAAGTGGGCTACCGATTTTAGAAGGCAGCAGCGAAAATAGAGTTTCCACATCCTCAATGTTGCGAAGTGATGCCAGATCGCGAATATCTTCCCGCAGGAGCTGCTTCTTATAGGTATTTGACCAGATCCGGTAAAATTCTTCTGTTCCATCAAGGTACGGGTCTGGAAATCCGGAAAACCGAATTAATTTATTCCAGATTGTTCTTGTTTCATTTGGAGAAGCGCGAACTTCAATGGGATCGGCCAGGAATTGTTCAAACGCGAGATTGTTTCCTGCAAGCTCGGCAAGGGTAAACGGCCACAGATAAAAAATAAAATACCGTCCAGCTAATGAATCCCCTCCTTTTTGATACATATCCAGCCTGCCGCTACCGGATACAACAAATTTATAGTTACTCTTATCACGGTCGTAGACACTCTTGAGATAATTTTTCCAGTTTGAGTACTTATGCAGCTCATCAAATATAATGAGCGGAACGGAATTGTCCCTGCGATGAACTTCTTCATAAAAGGAGGGGTTTTCAATCAGATTCCGCTTATCGTCAATGATATCCCAGTTGAAATATAGCGAATTCCTGAAATCTTCGGCCAGAATCCGCGTGAAAGTAGTTTTGCCCCCCTGCCTCGGCCCGGCAATAAAAATCATCTGCTTATGAGCTGAAAGCTTATCCCAGATATTTTCGTATAATGTTCTTCTTATTTCCATGTTGGACAATATAAAGGCGTAACCTAATATTGTCAAGACAATATTAGGTTACAGTGCAATATTGTCAACACAGCCGATGTCCCGCTCAAAAAAATCTAGCAGATATTCAAGGGAAAACCAGTTAAAGGTTTCGATGGAAGCATCGAAAAATCTACGTTTCTTCCTCTGACCGCGGCAGTTTGACAATAAAGATGGATCCTTCCTTCAATCGGCTCTCCACATAAACCGTTCCCCCATGGGCCTGGACAATGGCCTTTACGAAACTGAGCCCCAGCCCCAGGCCACGCCTGGAACGACTGAGATCGCCACGATAAAGACGTTCCCAGATCCTGGGAATCTCGTTTTCAGCGATGCCCATCCCTTCATCGGACACGGATATCACGATGTTCGGGCCCTCAGCTGCGGCCTCGATCCTGACTTTGCCGCCCTTTTCCCCGTATTTCAAAGCATTGTCCAGCAGGTTGGCCAGGACTTGCTGCAGCCGGGTTCGGTCCGCAAGTATCATGAGTGTTTCATTTAAATTCATGACCACTTCCGTGTCCTGCTCTTCCGCCACAATTTCGTAGAGGTCCACCACATCGCGGATCATGTCAGAAACGGAAACAAGGGTTTTGTCCAGCCGCATGGCACCGGTTTCAGCTTCCGCCACATCCATCAGGGTGTTGAGCATGGTCAATACCCGTTCCGATTCTTCCATGCAGTCGCCCAGCGCTTCACGGCAGGCTTCAAGGTTTTCGGGGTCCTGAAGGGCAAACTCCGCCACCCCCCTGAGTCGCGTCATGGGGGTCCGCAAATCGTGGGCTACATTGTCCAGGGAGTTGTGCATGCCTTGGATCAGCAGGTCGTTTTTGTCCAGCATCCGATTGAACAGGCCCACCAGTTCATCCATCTCCCCTCTTTCCCGGCGAACCGGCACACGAAGGCTCATTTCCCCGGTTTTCAGAATATTTTTGACGGTCTCGATCAAATTCCGGATGGGCTTGATGGCTCGAAAGGTGACCATGCCCCCACCAATGATACCCAATAGAAGGATGGGGATCATGAAAATCAGGAAAACAGTTCTGAAGTAGGACAGCAATTCCCGGCTCCTGGCCGAACTCTTGCCCACCTGAAGGGTAATGCCGCCCGGGAGCGATACCATGCCGACGGTCCAGGCACCCTTTTCAACGGACCCTTCAAAAGAAAGCCAGAAATCCTTCTTGCCCGGCTGAACAGCCCTCAAACGTCGCGGATCAGGACCTTCAAACCCGGGAGGAAATTTCACAAACAGGACCTGGTTCCGGGGCCCCACCATACGAACGAAAAAGATATCACCGGCGGGGTTTGTCTGTTCATCAAAGCGGGCTTTGAGAGCTCGAATCCCCCCTTCCTCATACCACGCCCGGTATTCCAGAATTCGATCCTTTACAATCTCCTTTTCACGCTGTTCAACCAGATTGCCGATGAGATAATAGGCCACCAGGAAGAGTCCGCCCGAAGCGATAACAAAAAAGAGCGCGTACAGCAGGCTCAGTTTCAGGCTGAAGGTCAGCCCGACCTTGCTACTGCTCTTTGAGGACATAACCCATACCGCGCACCGTTTGGATCAGCTTTTTGTCAAAGTTCCTATCGATTTTGTTTCGCAGACGACAGACGAGAACGTCCACCACATTGGTCTGAGGGTCGAAGCTGTAATCGTAGACATGCTCCAGGATGGATGTTTTGGAAACAATGCGGCCCTTGTTTCGAACCAGATGTTCCAGGAGAGCAAATTCACGGGAAGGGAGGCCGATCTCCTCTTTCCCCCGTTGCACATCCCGGGTCAGGAGATCCAGCGTGAGGTCCCCGGCATGAAGGGTGGAGGGCTCAGCGACCCGGTTCGATCTTCGGATGAGCGCGTGAATGCGGGCCAGAAGCTCGGAGAATGAAAACGGCTTGGTCATGTAGTCATCACCGCCGGTTTGAAGCCCTTTGACCCGATCGCCCACCGATCGCCTGGCACTGAGAATAATCACGGGAACGGTGATCTTTTTCTGGCGAAGCCTTTCAATGAGAGACAAACCGTCAAGCCCCGGCAGCATAATATCCACAACGGCCGCATCGTAGGGCTCGGTCTGCCCCAGGTGAAGACCATCCACACCGTCATGGGCCACATCCACGGCAAAACCGGCCTCTTTCAACCCATTTGAAATAAAGGAAGCGATTTTATGATCATCTTCAACCACTAAAATCCTCATAATGTGACCGCTCCAAAAATAAAAAAAGGGCGCTCTCCCGAAACCACGAAAGAGCGCCCCTGAACCTCAAAAAATATGGTTCAGACTAGCTTACCTTAACATTTGCGGCGGAGGGACCTTTCTGTCCCTGCTCAATATCAAACGTAACCTGGTCTCCCTCGTTCAGGGACTTGAAACCTTCCATAAGAATCGCAGAATGATGGACAAACACATCCGGACCATCTTCTTGTTCGATAAAACCAAAACCCTTTTGATCGCTGAACCACTTCACCGTTCCATTCGCCATAGTGACATCTCCTTTTCTCTTTCCAAATAAATCCACACTACCATACTTGCGGCTGCCACTTTGAAAATGGAATTTCGTCTGATAACGAAGCCAGCCCACGAGCTAGGGGAGGAAAATTAATAATGGAATGGAAACTAACATGATTTAAGAAAAAATCAAGCTTTTTTTCATCAATTTATAACATATACTGCATTTTTTCGTAAATCCCCTTCATTGGTTACCCCACAGTCCACATAGTCGCACGATTACTTCCGATGCTTTTTCGAGCGCAACCTCTGGAATCCATTCGGTTTTCGAGTGAACCATCATGGCGCCGGTGAAGATATTGGGGGTGGGCACTCCTAAGAAACAAAGTCGCGCGCCATCCGTCCCGCCGCGGATGGGATTCTCTCTGACAGCAATACCCGAGGCGGTAATGGCTCTTTTGGCCACATCCGCCACATCCGGATACCGGCGCAGCACTTCGTTCATGTTTTTGTATTGATTTTTGGCCTTCACGTTTATTTCCAGCCCGTCGTAACGCAGCTCGAATGTCCGGGCCAGATGTTTTATGTAATCCATCCGACGAGAATTTTCAACTCGGTCAAAATCCCGAATGATCAATTTGACCGTTGCCAAACTCTCATCCCCTTCCATGCGGGTCACATGGTAAAACCCTTCACGATTTTCTGTGTGTTCAGGGCTTTCCCATTCGGGCAGTGCCCCAACAAAACGGGCGGCCGTGGCCGCAGCGTTGACCATCCGGTTCTTGGCATAGCCGGGGTGGATATTCCGGCCGTTGAAAACCAGGGACAATTCCCAGGCGTCAAAGCACTCCTGTTCAATTTCCCCCATCATGCCACCATCCATGGTGTATCCGAATTCTCCCATCCGTTTCATGCGGATGGCATCCGTACCGGCGCCAAGCTCTTCATCAGGGGTGAAAACGATCCGCAGTTCCGGATGGCGCAGCTCCGGAAAGGCCTTAAACGCGGAAAGGGCTGTCATAATCTCGGCAATACCCGCCTTGTCATCGGCACCCAGGAGGGTCCGCCCGTCGCTGATGATAATGGTTTCGCCAATGAACAACAGCAGCTCGGGCGACTGGGCGGTGGTCAGCAGCACTTTCCCGGAACCGGGAACCCGGATATCACATCCGTCATAATTCTCGATCACCACGGGTGTCACATGGGCGCCTGATTCGGCCGGAGAGGTGTCCAGGTGGGAACAAAATGTAATGGCGGGTCCCACAAAACCTGCGGAGGCCGGCACTTTTCCATACACATAACAGCGGGCATCGAGTTCAACATTCGACACCCCCAGTTCAATGAGCTCTTCCTTCAACAGCCGGCCCAGGATCCATTGCCCTTCCGAAGAAGGATGCATTTTTGAGCCGGGGTCGGATTGCGTGTTAATCCGCACGTACCTGAGAAAACGTTCCCTGGCCTGCTCCCTCAAAAAGGTCCTGATTTTTTCATTCATTTTTGATTATTGAGACGGGCAATGTTCCCGAGGTAGCCATCAATGACTTTGTTGAAATCCAACTGGAAAAGTTCCGAATAAGCCTTGAGAAAATTCCTCAGATAAAATCCCTGTGGCAGGGACGGCACATCATCACTTTCCACGGCCTTCAATACTTTCAAACTGATCCTGGTCACTTCAAAAATCTCTTCAATGGCGATGCCCACGTGTTTTCGAAGCCTTTTTAAATCCTTACCGGAAATGAACTCTTTTGACAGAATTTCTTCGGAAACCCCGCTGAAATCCCTTCTCCGGATTCGATCCCTTACCCTGGTGGACAACGTTTCTTGCCCTGTCTTTTTCTTAAGGGAAAACAAGGGTATGGGGCCCTTCGATTTGGGCTTTCCATTTTCCAGTAAGGATGCGTCAATGGCGCCGGCATCCACCATCTCCCGGTTGTATGCCCCCCTTTGCTCCCTGTCAATCAATGTGGAAAAAGCCTCTTCGATCCTCTGCAATATAGCGTTCCTTTCCCCATCGGTGAAAAAGGAATCGGAAATCATTGACTCTTCTTCATAGATGGAAAGGGCATCCCGATAGGCCTGCCTGATTTCGAAGGACGAAGCATTGACAGGGATTTCCAGGAGGTCGTAAAAATTGAGATTTTCAAACCTATCCATATTTTCCAATGGGGCTCGGCGCCATATCGTGTTTCTTCATCACCAAATCCGCCGCCTGTTTCAGGTCGGTGGAAGTGGGGGTATAGGGATATTTATTGGCAAAAATGGTCTTGGCCAGCACAGAGTTGTGCACCCGTTCGTCATAGGCGATATTGCCCATGAATTGAAACCCCGCATAAAAATGCCGGTTACAGACCTTTTCAATCTTATGGCCAAGGGCCACATCAATATGTTTTCGGTGCTGGTTCAGAACGAGCTTAAAAACCAGTTTGCGTAATTCCCTTTCAAGCAATACCCCCCGCACAGGGTCTTTGGTCATAATGCGATCAACGATATCCACTGGAGACCTGACCACCCCGGTCTCGGTTTCCCAGGCAAGTTCTTTGACCACCTTATTGAAATCATACTGTTTCAGGATCTGCTTCACCCGTCTCAGATAGACCGCCTTGATGAATTGAACGGTATTCTGGATGGAAGTGGGCTCCGGCGTAAAAACAAAGATGCCTTCATGGGCCAAGAGAAAAAAATCCAGCACATTATAGGTGGAACCCGCACCGAGATCTATGAACACGATGTCGAAGGGCAGCCTTCGGATGGCGTTGATGATCTTCATTTTCTGAGCGTAGAAAAGGTTCCCGATCTCCAGGGAACAGTCCATGGAACTGATGATGTGAAGGTTGGGTATCTCCGTGGGAACCGCGGCCTCTGAAAGGTCGTTGACGGTCCTGTTCAGGTAGCTGTTAAGTCCCTTCTCTACCTGACGAAACCCCAGGAGAGAGTGGAGATTGGAACCGCCCAGATCCAGGTCCACCAGGACGGTATTATGCCCCTGCCTGGCAGCAAGGGCACCCAGATTGGCCGCCAGAAAAGTCTTGCCGCTTCCGCCTTTTCCCCCACCGATGGCATAGATGCGAGCCATTGTCATCCCACTTTTTTGTCTTGTAAGTCCATAATATTCCACAGCGTCAAAAAGTTCTATATATTCATGGAATTATTGGACATGTCAAGGAAAAGAAGGTCTTTTTCTATAAAGTGTGGTTTTTTTTGACTGTGGCAGCGCCAGGTTTTCCAGTTCACGGTCATACTGCCGGATCATATGATGCCAGGAGAAGCGTTTCATTTCACGAGAAAGCGTTTCAGCTTTTTTCCTCAAACCGGGACTCCCTGAAAGCACGCGTGCAAGCTTCTCAACCAGTTCTTCCTGATTCTTATAGAGAAACTCGCCGTGGAAGGATTCGGGAATAATCTCGGGGTAGGATAGTCGGTGTGGTAACAACGGGATGCAACCGGCACTGATTGCCTCCACCATGGAAATGCCGAAATTCTCCTGCCAGGCGGTACTGATGACAACCGCCCCTTCTTTCAACCACGCTTCGTAGGCAGCTCTTTTGGGTTCATATCCGTAATGGACAATCCTTTTTCCGTACCTTTCCCTTGCGGCGGTGAACTCCTTGGGGCAGTTCTGAAAATTCTCTCCCAGCAGTGCCAACCGGAAATCGAGATCCCGTGCTACCATCTCATCCAGGGCCAGGAAGAAGTCCTTGGGGTTCTTGTCAAACTCCCAGCGGTGATTCCAGATGATTAACGGGGGGCCTGGGCGAGCCGGGGGCGGGCCATCGTTCAAATGGGCAACACGGCACCCGGGATAGAGCGCACCAGCCCGGGAACGGATCTCTTCCACCACCCAGTTGGGCCGAAAATCGGGCATCATTTTCAAGAACTCGGGAAGCTTTGAAAAAAAGGCGTCAAAATGGGTTTGCGAGTTAAACAGGATACGTTTTGCGGCAAGTGCCGTGGTCAGGTCGGTGAATCCAAAATGGACATCCATGGCCTCCCCGGGTGCCAGGGGATAAGTGATCTGGCTTTCATGAAAATATACCAGGGCCGGAGGGCAACCTGCTCCCGTAAGGGCCCGAAAATCAGACAAGCTCATCATGTCACTGGTGATCAGGCCATCATAATCATCAAGTACAGGAATATTTTTCAGAAAATGGAGCGCCGCCCCCCGCATGCGCCATTTCCAGAAGCGGGCGGGCAAAGTCACCAGATCAATGCCATATCTCGAATGCGCAGCCCACCCCTCGGCAAAATACCGATGGGACCCACCGAAAAAGGGCTCCAGAAAAAGAAATTTCACCTTATACCTTCCCTCCCGATCACGTATGTGATAGTTTCACCAACCGTTTCAAACAACGAGACATTTAAAAATAGATTATTGAAACCCATATGGCAAGATCACAATGGAAACCCTGGAGCAATAGAAACCCTGGAGCAATGGAAATCTGGAGACTCCTTGATACGCCGCCCATGACGGCAGCTGAAAACATGGCCCTTGACGAAGCCCTGCTGGCGGTGAAAAACCATGGGCACACCCCCAATACCATCCGCTTCCTTCAGTTTTCCCCCAAAAGTGTTCTGGTGGGATATCATCAGTCGGTATCAGAGGAAATCCGAAAAGGATACTGTCAAAAATATGGGATCGAAATTAACCGAAGAATTACGGGCGGCGGCGCCATTTTCTTTGATGAAAACCAGCTGGGCTGGGAAATCATCTGCGACAAATCTTTTTTTAACGTGAGCATTCCCACCCAGCACCTGTTCGAAACCCTTTGCAACCCCATATCAACAGCCCTTTCCACCTTCGGCATTGAAGCCTGTTTTCGTCCTCGGAACGACATTGAAATTGACGGGCGGAAAATTTCCGGCACCGGCGGGACGGATTCAAAAAACGCTTTTCTTTTCCAGGGCACCATGCTGGTGGACTTCGACGTGGATACCATGCTGCGGGCCCTTCGCATTCCGGTGGAAAAGCTGAAGGCCAAGGAAATTGATTCGGTCAAGGATCGCGTGACCTGTTTAAACTGGGAACTGGGGTACACCCCTTCCCTGGGAGCGATCAAGCGTTCCATTCAACACGGCTTTGAAACGGGCCTGGGGATACAACTCGTTTCTGATGGCATGACGCCCGAAGAGCACGCCCTATTTGAAGAAAAACTGCCCTATTACCAATCCAACCAGTGGATAAATCTTGTGGAGCCGCGGTTTCAAAAACGGGATTCGATCCAATCCGCCTACAAGTCCGAAGCGGGCATGATCCGCTTTACCCTGGTGGTGAACCTGCCCCAGAAAAGGCTCAAGGATATCTACATCACCGGGGATTTTTTATCCTTCCCATCCCGGGCCCTGTACGACCTGGAAACGGAACTGCGTGGCGCATCTCTGGACCGAAGGCATCTAGAGAACATTATCCGCTCATTTTTTGAAGAAAAAAAAATCATGATTCCGGGCATGGATTTCCGTGATTTCATGATTCCACTGGATCAGGCCTTAGAAAAAATCAAAATCACCGAGTTCGGGCTTTCCCTGAAACACTGCAATCTCATTTCCGTGGCCAACGGTTCCTTTAAATCGGTGATCGGGAAAAAACCATCGGTCATCCTGCTCCCCTACTGCGCCAAACGCACAGACTGCGATCTCCGCTACCTAAAAGCGTGCAGGACTTGCGGAGAGGATGGCTGCACCATCGGTCCCGCCTGGACCCTGGGCCGAAAAAATCACATGAAGGTGGTCAGCATCACCAGTTTTGAAGACCTCTGGGCGGAGCTGCAGACAATGAATAAAAACGGGGTAAGCGCCTTCATCGGCTGCTGCTGCCAGCCATTTTTTGCGAAGCATGTGGATGATTTCAGGAAATCAGGCATGCCCGGCATACTCCTTGATATCGACAACACCACCTGCTACGAACTGGACCAGGCCAGGGAAGCCTACGCGGGAAAATTCGAGAGCCAGACCCGCGTGGACCTGGATCTCCTTGAAACGGTTCTGAACGCCGCTTGCAACGGATGATCTCTTTTCATCTTTGACCCACTCAGGAGGCTCTTTTGGGAATGCCCACGTGAAGACCATCACCTGCGACATTCTGATTATCGGCGCCGGACCGGCCGGGTCCTCTGCCGCCATTGCCGCTGCCGAAAAGGGCATGGATGTACTCGTGTTGGAGCGGCGAGCTCAGATCGGCGTACCGGTGCAGTGCGCTGAATACATACCAGTCCCCATGGTGGGGCAACTCAATCTGGGAACCGGTTTCGTGGTCCAGAAAGTTTCCAAGATGCGGACCATCCTGCCGGACGGATCAACATCGGATATGGCCGCGCCGGGGTTTATGATTGAGCGTGACCGATTTGATCAGACCCTGGCCGGGGAGGCCCGGAAACTGGGCGCGAAATTTCTTCTTTCCACCAGAGCCATGGAACTGACGGAAGATGGACACGCGGTCATAAGAGAACGCACCGGAAAAACAGGCACCATCGCCCCCCGCGTCATCATCGGTGCAGACGGCCCCCGGTCAAGAACCGCCTTGTGGTGCGGCGCCCCGGATCGGAACCTTCTGCCCGCAGCCCAGTTTAAGATGGCATTATGCGCGCCCATGAATCACACCGAGGTACACCTCTCCCCCCATATTTATGGGGGATACGGATGGCTTTTCCCAAAAGGGGGCACCGCCAACGTGGGCCTGGGCATGAAGCGGAATGACACGCACCCCGGCAGGATTTACAATTTGCTCAGCGAATTCACGGAACAGCTCAAAAAGGAAGGGAAAATCAAAGGAGACCCTTTCGGTTCCACTGCGGGCTGGATCCCCGCCAGACCGCTTGAAAAAGCGGTCTATGGCAACATCCTCCTGGCAGGGGACGCTGCGGGGCATACCCACCCCATTACGGGTGCCGGCATATTTACGGCCGTATCCTGCGGGCGAATGGCCGGGACCTGGGCTGCGAAAGCCGTGGAAACAGGAAACTTGGACACATTAATGAAATACGACCGTGAATGGCGGGATCTATTCGGGCATGCGCTCACGCGCGCCCATAAAAAACGCCAGCTCATGGAGGAAGAGTGGGATCGGTTTCACCAGATCATAAAGTCCTGCTGGATCGGTTTTCGAGAATATTATAAAGGCGGTTCACCATTATGACCGATAGAACAGCGTTGGAAGAGGCCAGACGCATTTCCTGGGAAAATCTCGGGAAACAGATCACCTTTTACGTCCCGGGGATGTTTTACTGTAACGGGGTCAAAGGGAGATACCCCGGCATCAGCATTACCGGCGATGAATGCGCCCTTTCGTGCGATCACTGCAGCGGAAAAATCCTCACGACCATGATCCCGGCCACAAACCCCCATGAATTGCTGGAAAAATGCATTCGACTTGAAAAAAGGGGGAATTACGGGGTTCTTCTGAGCGGCGGGTGCACACGGAATGGAAAGCTACCGTGGCGGGAATTTGTCCCGGTCATTGCTGAAATAAAACAGAAAACCGGTCTTTTCGTTTCCATCCACAGCGGACTGGTTGACTACGGAGAGGCGCTCGCCCTTAAAGCTGCCGGTGTGGACCAGGCCCTTCTAGACGTCATCGGCGACAACGAAACCTACCGGAAGGTCTACCATGTGCCTTTTGGTGTGGCTGAAATTGAAAAATCCATGGAAGCACTTCAAAAAGCAAACCTTGCAACCGTCCCCCATGTGGTGTGCGGCCTGGATTATGGACGGATCACCGGAGAAGAACAGGCGTTGGAGATGATTTCCAGATTTGCGGTGGACCAGGTGGTAATCGTGTCCCTCATGAATGTCTCCGGCACCATCATGGAAAAGGTTATCCCCCCGGATGCACACCTTGTGGCCCGGATTATCGCAAAAGCACGCACCCTCATGCCCGGAACCTGCATCAACCTGGGATGCGCAAGGCAGCGGGGCAATACCCTGATGGAAACATTGGCCATTGATGCGGGCGTAAACCGCATGGCCCTGCCGTCGGAAGAGGCCATTTTGCGGGCAAAATTCCATGGCCTTGAAATCCGCTACCAGAAAACCTGCTGCTCTGTTACGAAAAACTTTGCAGGTGGCAGCTGGGATTACTAGCTTTAAGGGTGAGCACACGAAAGAGGAAAATGATGATCCAGACCGAACGGAAAAAAATCCCGGAGAGCCCCGAGTACCTCCGCATGAGCCTTGCGGCCGCCATGACCCTGGGGCTAAAACCCGGTCGATTTTATCGAAACGCCAAGCTCTATTGTATCAACCTGCTGCTCACCTATGGCGCCGGCTGTGCCGCAAGATGCGCCTATTGTGGTCTTTCAAACAAACGTGAGGGGCATTATAACGAAAAAAGTTTCATCCGGGTGACCTGGCCCTCCCATTCACTGGACCAGATCATTGAACAGATATCGGCCCGTCCGCACAAGGTCAAACGGATCTGTATCTCTCAAGTCACCCACAGGCGCTCCGCCCGGGATACCAAGGACATTTGCGCCCGACTACGGTCCAGTTTTGATATCCCCGTCTCCCTGCTCATATCCCCCACCATTCTGACAAAAGAGGATCTTCTGGACTACAAGGATGCGGGGGCCGACAAAATTGGTGTGGCCATGGACCTGGCAACCCCTGAGCTTTTTGATAAATACCGCGGCAAAGGGGTTGGCGGCCCCCACAAATGGGAAACCTACCGGCAGTGTTTGTCCGATGCCATTGCCATTTTCGGAAAACGCAATGCCGGAAGCCACTTTGTCACCGGAATGGGTGAAACCGAAAAAGAGATGGTGGCGGCGATCCAGAAGATTCAGGATTCAGGCGGGTGGACCCACCTGTTTTCTTTTTTTCCCGAAGCCGATTCTCAGATGAAAGATCACCCCATGCCCGAAATGGATCAATACCGCCGCATTCAACTGGCCAGATACCTCATGGATGAGGGGTTCAGTCGTGAGGAAGAAATGGCATTTGACCCTTCGGGCCGTATTCTTGACTTTGGTCTCCCGCCGGAGGAGCTCAGCCGAATAATCGACACGGGAGAACCCTTTCGCACCAGTGGTTGTGCGGGGTACGATGGGCAGGTGGCGTGCAACCGCCCCTATGCCAACTCCCGGCCCGGGCCCCACATTCGAAATTTCCCTTTCCCACCGAATGGGGAGGATATAAAGCGCATACGACGTCAAATGGGAATGGCCATATCGTGATTTTTTTATTTATATGGATATCACCCTGAAAATATTGGACGACAATGGATCTTATTGAACTCTTATGGCGTATGTGATAAAGTTGGATAAAAAGCTACCGCGAATACCCGGAGGGAAAAAAATGAAAGCATTTAGAATCTGGACCATAACACTTTGTTTTTCTGTTTTGCTGGTGGGAGGGATTACCCCCGTTTTGGGGAATGCCGGCACCATGGACTTGATCTCCAAATTGGTAGATGCACTGGGAATCACCGAAAAACAGGCGGAAGGTGGCGTCGGTGCGCTGTTTAACAATGCCAAGGAAAACCTGAGCGCAGAAGACTTCAACAAAGCATCAGACGCTGTCCCAGGCGTGGAAGAATATATGGCCGAAGCCCCTTCCACCGATTCAGGCAGCGGCGCCAGCGGGCTTTTGAAAAGCAGCGGACTCTCCTCGCTGGGGGGGAGTGCATCCAAGATCGGGGGCATGGCCGGACTTGCGGATTCCTTTTCAAAACTAGGCATGAACACCGAAACCATGACCCAGTTCATACCCGTCGTGGTTGACTTTGTACAATCGGATGCAGGGTCCAGCGTTGCGGGATTGTTGAAGGGGCTATGGCAATAAGCCTAAAACGCCTGTCTTGACTCTCAAAGGCTTTTAATGATATCATCCCGCTGCCAAGAAGGGTTTAATGAACTGCGGGAAAATTTTTCTTCGGGTGGGTTTTTCATGGATAAGGTTCTCAGCATTACCGGTCGAATCGAAAACAAGAAACGGCAGAAACAGATAGAGTCCAATCGGGACAAGTTTGATGCTGTTCAACGGTTGCTTCAATGCGGATCATGTCGTTTCAAATGTGCCATGTGCGGGACCAGCGCGGAAAAACCCGAATCTTCCAATTCACTTGGAAAGTCCCACCCCGAGTTCAGTTTATGTGAAAGCTGCGGCGCCGAATTTGAAGATTACACAAAAATTTCCGGAAAAAAGGGGCAGCCGCACGACGTTTTCTGGCACAACAGAGAATGGCTTGAAATGTGGTCCTGCTGGGTAGAATATCAGCGGTCTCTTAACAGATTCAGGCAGTCTTTTAACGTCAAGCAACTGCCTGGTAACGACTGTAGATAGTGTCCATCCACAAATGGCTAATTTGCCAGATTTCGGCGTCAGGCTCAAATTATAATCTTCGAAATACTTCAAGGTATTCCTGCGGTTATAATTTTCGCCTTCCTTGAACTCTAACAAATTTTCTCATTCGTGTACGGACACCAAACAACGGCCGTGCACCGGATTTTCAGAATCGCGAACCCGCTCCTGGCATATTCCACTCGCGCTCAGGCTGTTTTGTGATCAACTCGAAGTAATTGATGTGATGGAGGTAACCCGATGTTTGGAATAGGCATGCCGGAATTGATCATTATTTTAATCATTATCCTGGTTATTTTCGGGGCTGGGAAATTGCCTGAAATTGGAAGTGGGATCGGAAAAGGGATCAAAAATTTCAAAAAAGCGACCCATGAAGCGAAAAATGAAATTGAAGAACCCGAAGAAGGCGAGGAAAAACAAGAAGATAAAGCTTAAACCGGATCAAACAGACCCGCCCCTGCCGACTCCAGAAAGACGGCGGGGGCGTTTTTTCTAGAAGGGGATGTCGTCTTCTTCGGGGAGATTTTGTGGTTCCTCTGGGTATTTTCTTTTTTCTTGGCTATCACCACCCATACTGTCACCCGGAGATCCCAGCATCTGCATATTTAGAGCGAGGACCTCAGTTGTCCAACGCTTATTCCCTTCCTTGTCTTCCCAAGATTTAGTTTGAAGTCTGCCCTCAATATAAACCTGACGACCTTTATGCAGGTATTCCCCGCAAATCTCTCCCAATCGCCGCCAAGCAACGATTTTATGCCATTCCGTCTGCTCTTTTTTCTCCCCCGTATTCTTGTCTTTCCATTCTTCTGACGTGGCAATAGAGAAATTGGCCACTGCAACACCGCTGGGCGTGTACCGCACCTCAGGATCCGACCCTAATCTTCCAATCAATATAACCTTATTTACGCCTGCCATCCTTAATCATCCTCCCTTCTCATCTCGTCAAAGGATCAATAGAGAATTCTTTCCTCTCTTTACTACCATATGCCGTGGAAACAAGTCAAAGGCATTCATAATCTCCCGGGATAGTGAAAAAAAGACAATTCCCTGTTGACTGAAATGATGAAACCGTTTAAGGTGTTTTTCAGTCAATAGATAGAACAACCATTTGATTATATGAATAAAATCTCTTGAGGTACAACCCATGTTAAAAATGATACCACTGGGGGGGTTGGGCGAAATCGGCCTCAACATGATGGTCATCCAATACGGCTCCCACATGGTGGTGGTTGACGCGGGGTTAATGTTCCCGGATGACTACATGCTCGGCGTGGACCTGGTCATCCCCGATTTCAGCTACCTCAGGGAAAACCGGGAAAAAATCGAAGCCGTTATTCTGACCCACGGCCATGAAGACCATATCGGGGCCGTCCCCTTCTTGCTGAAGGAATTTCCGGTGCCTGTATTCGGCACCGGTTTTACACTGGATCTGCTCAGGGAAAAACTCAAAGAGCACACCCTGCCGCAAAATGCCGATCTTAAGACCATCATTCCGGGAGAAACTTACAAAATCGGCCCTTTCACGGTGGAAGGCATCCGGGTCAACCACAGCATTGTGGACGGGGTGGGCCTGGCCATTGAAACCCCTGAAGGCCTCATCCTCCATTCCGGAGATTTCAGGATAGACCCAACACCGGTGGATGAACAGCTGACGGACCTCATCCGCTTCGCGCATTTCGGTCAGAAGGGCGTCTTAGCCTTTTTTTCCGATTCCACCAATGCTGAAAAAGAAGGATATACCCTCAGTGAACGAGACGTCAAAAAAACGCTCAGGGATTACTTTCTGGCCTCCCGGGGAAGGCTGATCGTTGCCAGTTTTGCCTCAAACATCACCAGAATCCAGGAAATCATTTCTCTGGCGGAAGAGTTTGACCGAAAGGTGGTTTTCAACGGAAGAAGCATGATCACCAACGTGGGGATTGCCAAAACCCACGGGTTCATCCATTTCCCCCCTGATCTTGAAGTAACCGAAAAGAAAATGAAGTCTCTTCCGGACCACCAGGTGGTAATCGTTACCACCGGCAGCCAGGGAGAACCCATGAGCGCCCTGAGCCGAATGGCCCGGGGCCAGCACAAAGGCATTTCGGTACACCGGGGCGACACCATCATTCTTTCCTCCAGATTCATTCCCGGCAATGAAAAAGCCATTACCTCGGTCATCAACAAACTTTATGGTCTGGGAGCGGATGTGATCTACGAAAACGTGTCAGACATTCACACCTCCGGACATGCCAGGCAGGCGGAATTAAAGGTCATGCTGAGTCTCATAAGACCTCGATATTTCACACCCATCCACGGTGAATACCGGCATCTGGTGAAACACGCCCAAATCGCTCTTGACATGGGGATGGACGAAAGCCATGTGCTCATCGCCCGGGACGGCGACATCCTCTCTTTTCACGGGGGTTCGGGAAAGATAAAGGGTACCGCCGCGGCGGGGCGGACGTTTGTGGACGGAAAAGGTGTGGGGGATATTGAAGAAACGGTCCTGAGGGATCGGCGAAAGCTCCGGAATCACGGCATGGTGGTGGTTCAAATGGTTTTGGACGAACAGACAGGCAACATTCTCTTCGGCCCGGAAATGATATCCCGCGGCTTCGTATTCGAAGATCATGGGCAGTTTATTCTTGAGGATGCCCAATGTATCGTGTTAGAGGTAATCGACGAACTGGAAAAGCCTTTACCTGTGGATAGTGAAAAACTGGAAATGGAAATCCGGAAAAGGCTGAAGCGCTTTTTTTACAACGTGATAGAGAGAAGCCCCCTTATCATACCGACCATCATCACTTTGTGAGCATAATAAAAAGATGAAAAGAAAGAAATTGTCACCCCCTAAATCCGACAAGAAAGCGCTTCAATCCAAATCCGTTGAACCCGCAAAACCGGGACACCCGCTCAAAAAAGAAATCAGGGGGCTCGTGCTTCTCCTGCTGGCGGTGGTGGTGGGTGGCAGCCTCCTCTCATTTTCCCCCCTGGATAAGTTAATCTGGAACGTTGCGGGCAATTTAGGCAAAGCGCACAACCTTTTCGGCACCGTGGGCGCTCATTTATCCGGTGGCCTCTTTGATCTATTGGGGATGGGCGCGTTCTGGGTGCCATTGATCCTGTTCGTATTGTCCTTTATCACTTTCAAAGGCCGATCCCTCACATCACCTGTCAAAGGCATGATCACCGTGTTGATAATGCTGGTCTCATTTTCAGCACTCTTGAACCTCCAGTTTGAGAGGGGACTTTTCTACAAAGGAACCATTATGGCCGCAGGAGGTCTCGTGGGCCTTCATATTGCGGGGTTATCAATCAGTGTTCTCAATAATTTCGGGTCCTATGTGCTTCTGGCATCCATATTCGCCATATCACTGCTGACGGTAACCCGCCTCTCCTT
>JAERTK010000304.1 GCA_016844935.1 Desulfobacteraceae bacterium
GGCTGAGATTGTTGTTAAATCCTCACCCAGGGCGTTGCCCTGGGCTAATATGTGTTGCCCTTTCAGGGCTGAATCAGAGAGTGGCAACCATTCAGTTGCGTATCTCTGTCGCAGATATTGGGCGAAGTTAGAACCAAGCCCAGGATTTCTGTTGGGAGGAGGCCTTTGCTTTGCCGCTTCCAATGAAATTGGCCGGGACGGAGTGTATGTAGCCTATGACAATGGGATTGTCAGGGACACCAGCACAGGTCTTGGGTGGGTCGTAGGGCCGGACAAAGACACCACTTGGAAGCCAAATCATGGTGGGAAGCCTCAATACTGGGAAGGGCTGGCGAATGCCTAAAATGGGTGAATTGGAGGGTCTCTATAAGGAAGGATCAGGGGAACGGAATATGACATCGCTTTTGAAGACGAATGGTTGGTGGGTATGGTCAGAAGATTTTAAGGAGACTACTTCCCACAGCATGGCTTGGAACTTCAACTTCTTCCATGGGACCGGCCGCTGAAACTTCTCCGAAGATTCAACTGACCGCAGGGCGTTAGCAGCAGGTGCGGGGTCAGGCTTTCCTTATTGTCGTTATTGCATTTTCCCGGTGCCATCTCTCCCCCCTCGTTCCCATGCTCCGCGTGTAGAAAAGGGGGACGTCTATGATTTTATGCGTTTTAAGTGCGTACCCACTACCTTTGAATCAGCGGCAATCCGTTTTTCCCCTCCTTCCCATGCTCTGCGTGGGAACGCACAGTGGGCGCTCCGGCGCCCCTCACTCCCGCAACTTCAACACATACCCCAGCCAAACATCGGTGGCTTTGGTAGTCATGAATCCTCAGAGAAAAGAGCTAAACAAAAAAGGAAAAATACCCTGCTCAAGAGTCAACGGAAAATTTGACCCCTCGCTTATCCTGTTTTTTTCAATGGCCATCAAACGGTAGTATTGAACTCGTCCTGAAAAACCCGGACAGTTTGCATCATCTCCTCAAATTCCGGAGGTTTTCCAAAAAACATCTCGTCCTTCATTGACGTATAATCCGATTTCCAAAGCGCAAGCTGTTCTCCTAGCGGTACAAGCCTCAAATCACCCGGGCGCATGGTGTCGTAATCTACCCAGGTAAATCGAAAATAGACCTGGCGATGGGCGGTAATCCGCTCAAAAAGTTCGAGATCACCAGCGGCTTCACCGCCGATGCCGGCCTCAATCAGACGGTATAAATCATAATAATGTCTGGCCATCCGCGCTTTCCGTTTCTTTTCCGGTGGTCGAAACGTCTCTTCATGAAGCAACAGGGCTTTCTCCCAAAAAGTGCGATGGGGAGATACCGTCTTTACGGCAAAGTGTGATTTGGGAAACAGATTGGGGAAGGCATCTTCAAGATAGGGGTGGATATCAATATCCTGAGTTGGTTCCGTATCGGAGCGGGCGCCCAGTTCAATTTTAACCACCTGGTCGAGATAGGTTGTCCGGTCGGTAAAGGCGGTTGGATAGGCCAAAAGAAGGGTCTGTCCATCAGGATCATCAGGGTCCGGATGGAGTCGCCATGACAGTTCTGAGGGCATCTCCCGAGATATGGCATTTTCGAGTAACGGCAACAGACTTTTAATTATACATTGCTGACTGGCTGCTTTCAACGCTTTCAGCCGGTTGCGCATCTGTTTTTTACTGGGAGCACGATCAGGGGCCATATCGCCACCAAAGCCGAGAGCCCCGCGACTAATGACGATATCAATATCTTCTGAAAATCGTTCTATCAGTGCCCATCCTTTTGAAAGCGAGGTTCCACCCTTGAACGTGAGCCTGGAACCCCATTCCGGCAATGTAAACAACTTTTTCAAGGTCCAACAGACCCAGAAGTCCTTTTCGATGGTTGACGGCGGCAAGCCAAGCTTGTCTTGAGCCTGTTCACAGATGGTTCGTCTACGCGCCTCGGAGAAAGACAAGAATTTATTCACTTTGTTTCGTTTCCTTTTTATTGCCCAGCAGTCTCATGATATCAGAAATCCAGGCGGGTGCAAAACGAACATCTTTCAGTAATTGCTTTCTGTCATCAGCATTCAACCGTCGGTCAAGCCGTGCAATAACCTCATCATCCACGTGGGGGCGCCCCAAGTGTCGCAGGGCTTGAATAATCAACCCGCTAATTTTGCCTGCCGTCGCCATGTTTCGGGGTGTGGTCTGCTTCAGGATGATCTGTTTTTTTCCAATTTCCACCGTGCGGGAACGGCCATCCGTGAGATAAACAATCTTCATGGGCATCTGGGTGGAAAGCCCGAGTAGATTTGCTGCATAGGCCCCTGAAGGTTGGAGGCGAACCGCATCGCGTCCCGCAAGGGCCCTGGCCAAGACATCGGTAGGTGGGGCCAGGATCCCTAACTCCGGGTCTGTAGCGGGATAATCGTACAACCCCCGAGCCAGTTGACGAATGAGCCCCGATTGTCGATATCGCTTCAGAGCGGAAGCCACAGCATCTCGGCTCCCAAGATCGGAAAAATGACCTGGGGTAAAAGCCCAACCCTTTCCGTGGCCATAGATACGATTTCTAATTTTATTATCAATGCTTTGTATGTGTTTTCCCATAATATTTTTGACCCGATTTTATATATGTATTCGTGTCAAAAAAAAGATACACTCTTTACTGTGAAATGTCGAGCGTCTTGAACGCCGGGATCTGAAAAACCCCTATTAATGATGATTTGTCACTCATTTGAATTCAAGACGGAACCTCCGTACTTGCCATCATCTCGTCAAGATTATAATTCACCCTGGTCACGTTGAAATCAGGCTCTTTGGAAAAAAGCTTTCGTAGATAGTGAACACGGCAGCCGTTCTGGCTTATTCCGTATGCCTCGGAATTTCACTGGGCCAGAGGCCTGGTCTTGTCAATGTTGAACTGTCTGGTGCCATGATTGTGTGGCCTCGACATGATTACACAGATAATTCGCTTCTATTCCGGGCTTTGAGGAAAATATCAGCCGTGTAAGGTATCCTTTTACCGGAAATCCCCAATTCTGCTTTGACTTTTTTCAGTTGCTTATGCCATGCATCGCAGTCAGTTGGTGAATGCTGATCATTGAGAAAATTGATGTTGGCGAGCCAGGCGGGCACGCCTGCAATCTTGCGAAAGAAATAGAGATGCGCCATGCGATTAGCTGATTGATAAAGCGGCCCGGTCCAGTCAGTATTCGCTGGAACCCCACACCACTTTTTGGTTCTATCGAGGGCATCTTCAATTTTCTTTCTGGATTTCGGTGTTGCTTTGCACCCTATGCCATATATCTCCCCCGGGTAGCTCTTGGCCTCTACGAGCAGAATGCCTTTCTTGTCCTTATCCTTTTGCAACTCAATAGAGGCAAGGGCATCCCACACAGGGCCACCACGGGGCCAGAAGGCTTTCAGTTCAGCAGAGAGGTGTTCCAAACCACACGCTTTCAAGAATGCAGTGTCCTGATATTCGGAGAATCTGTCTTTTTCCAGAGGAGAGGCCCAATTGAGGTGAGGGTGTAATAAAGCGAGATCAGGCAATCCCGCAAATACCTCTCGAGTCAGATCCTCTGATCGCCGGTTTACATAAATCTGAATCTGGAGTTGACTGCCGGCAAAGGCCCGACCAGTATCATCAACTCTGGTGTTCTTGGTTGTCATAAATCCTCAGAGAAAAGGGGCTAAACAAAAAAAGGAAAAATAACCTGCTCATGAGTCTCACGGCAGGCTTGATCCCCGCCCACGTCAGTCTAGCAATTTCGCTATTCGGAAAGATTATAATGCTTTACCTTCAACAAACATTGCCGTTTGATAGGCAAATATCATTTTGTCGGTTGCTAATTTAAGCAGGTTATGTTCATAGGAATGGGGACGGGAATGGGGACGGGGAATGGGGACGTCCTTTATATCTTTACATTTACACCCCTCACAAATGATATATGTTCAGCCTGTCAAAATGCCGCGTAAAATATTCCGCGACCAGGCGCCGGTGGCAGTTTTACGCATCCGCCACGAAAATATAAAAGCAAGAACCAGAAAACATTTGAAAAGCCCGGAATTCCGGTCGATTTCCAGACCCGCTATCGTCGTTCAAATCCTTCAAATATTTCACATTTGAAGTGGAATCCCTCATATGACATTAACATTCTGCCGAATTCATGCCATGTCAACGCTTTTCCGTCGATGACAAGACAGGGGGTCTCTCCATCCGTTTCATCATCCCAGGTTATACGCCCGCGAACCGTATCTTGATCTGTAATCTGGTATGGCAACAATTCACCCGGTTCGATATGTTTGCGACCCAGTTCCAGTTTCATGCCTTCAACAAGCTTCGCAAAAAGTTCAAACAAGTCTACCTCAGCATGACCATGTTCGGAAAATTCATAGCCTTCGGGTTCTCCATCTTTTATTTCAAGTGCTGTAATGGTCACACGATCCCCCAGAAAAAACGTTCGGAAATGAAAAGTATGATCCTCCCCATTCACATCGGTCAATGAAATGGGGTGAAATGATATGTGCTCAAAATCCAACCCCCAAAGTTCGGAAATTTGTTCATTGTAACATTTTGAGCACAGAAAACGGGTCTCTCCTTTTTCAGTGAGAAGGACACCGTCGTAATGAGAAACTCCGAGCCAATTTAAGAGGGCGCTCGGCAGGGCTAAATTCTTGGCTGGGTGGATATTTCAGGCGGGGTATAATGACGGCGAGAGTTGGAATTGGGGGAAAGCTGCAGCGAAATGAGTCAAGAACGGGTTGGATTGCTTTTCGGGATAAATTTTGAAAACAGAACCCCTTGTCCGTGACGGACGGCTTTTGAGGTTTTGAAATTTTTGGAACTGCCTCTATTCCCTCATGACAAGGTTAAGGATGAATTTCGGTACAAATGGCCCTGGGACAAAGAATATTGGCGGAGATTTATTATTTTGAAG
>JAERTK010000305.1 GCA_016844935.1 Desulfobacteraceae bacterium
GAGATCGGTGATCGTTAAGTCCAAGCCTATTACCCCTTCAACCTACTGCGAAAAACGATCCAAAAAGCTTCTGGGTACCTATGACACACTTCAAAATGGGACTTGCTATTTGCGCCCGAGCTTATGTCGAATATCCAGTGCTAACGATGTTTCTTGCCTTTGCCATCGGGTCGATTTACGGTTGTGCGGAAAAACCAAAACCGATTACATTTGCTGGGCCTGGTGTACAAATCTGGAAGTTGAATATTGTTTATGACGATGGGTTTGGGCCCAAAAACCAGACATTAGTACTAAAACCTTCAGAAACAGAAAAGGACGTCTTCCACGTGACAGTAGCCATTGACACGGAAACAGAGTCTGAGATATGAGGAAAATTCCTCGTTTTTGTGGAATGGAAGGGAGAAATAAGAAATAGTGCGATGATATGTAATATTGTGGGTACTGCGAGTAGTCTTCAAGGTTCCGATGACTGGGTATCCCATGTCCGCGGAACAGCAAAAGGAACCTTTTCAAAGAGGCGGGCTTCAGGGACCGTTCAAGTACGTGGTGGGGGAAGCACAAGGTATGGCAAATGGACCGCTGAGAGAATCAGTTGATACCGTGACTTCGCCCCTGGTTCCAGTACAACAAACCGGAAAAAACCTACTCATCCAACCGTTGCTATCGACCACCACGTACCGGCAAGGCTCGGCAAACGAGCAAATAGTCCAATCTTCCGAGACTACCGGGATCATCTTTCCCGGCGTATCCTTCACTGCCGCCGTGGAAGAAACTATACCCAAGAAAAAAGTCCTTATCACCCAAGGCCCAGACCCATTCATCGCTCACGCGAATAAGGTCGGTAACGCACGAAATGTGCTTCTTTCCTGCGGGGTCGTAGATTGTCTTGAGCTCGTCAACCGTCGGAACACGCCAGTCATCGTACCCGCCGGCCCGGTAATTCGCGTAATATGTTTTTAAATCACGCTTATTGATCCCTTTACCGTCATCTCTCGCGGCCCACATGAGGCCCGTTTTTTTATCTGACACGGTCCCGTTGTCATGGGCAATAAAACGGCCGTCCCCCGCTTCCTGTTTTTTCGTTTGGGATTTTTCCGTCGCCCGTACCGGTAAAGGTCTGGCGCCGCCTCCCTCGGCTTTTTTTGCCTGGTACCAGGTCCCTGATCCAGGGCCGTCAAAGAAAGCAACGGCCGGTGAACCCTCCATAAAACCGAAACTAATGGCCAAATCCCGGTCGTCCAATCCCCAAACCCACTCACCGGAAAGATCGATCAATTTCGTAAGGTGATACCCCTGTTTATTCTCTGTGCCCTCATCATAGATTTCTTCCAGTTCGTCAATGGTGGGCATACGCCAGTCATCGTACCCCCCGGCCCGGTAATTTTCGAAATACATTTTGAGATCTGCTTCGTCAATGGCCTTTCCACCGTCTTCGGCCGCCCACATGAGGCCCGTTTTCCTGTCTTTCACGGTCCCGTTGTCATAGGCGATAAAGCGGCCATCAAAGGCGATGACGTTTGCCGAAGCGTTTCGGCCCTTGTTTTGTACTTCCGCCACTGCCTCCGATCGGCAGGTGAGCAGTAGAACAAAGACAATTAACGCACCCAATACCAGACTGCTTAAAACCCAGCCCGTCCTGTCTGCTGCCGGAAAGCCGGCATTTAGTTGCCGAATTGAATGGTTCCGATTCATTTCTTCACTCCAACCCTGCCTTGTGCAACCCCTCGATTATTTGCTTGATGTCATCCCGATTTTTGTAAGGGAGTCTTTTGGCATAGAGTTCTACCGAAAATTTGGGATTTATTCGAATCACTTCCTCCGCAACTCTTCGCCCCTCTTCTTCACGTCCTGTTTCGCCATAAGTGGCTGCCAAATAAACTTTGACAAGAAAGTGATCCGGATTCTGCTCAAGCGCCTTCTTGAATGCCGCAATCGCCTTTTCATGCAGCCCGGCCAGCCGATATGCATCACCCATATTATATAAATACCAGGCAGGCGGAATAGGGTTGAGACGAATGGCCTTTTCAAGCACCGAAATAGCCTCTTCCGGCCTGCCCAGATATCTGAGCATAAGCCCCAGGAGGGCGTTGACATCGGCCCCGTTCGGCTCGAGGATGAGGGCCTTTTCTCCCGCATCCATGGCCTCCTGGTACCGCCCTTTCATCAAATATATGTTGCCTAACAAGACATGAGTGTCTGCCAGAGAATCGTCCAGATCGAGCGCCTTTTGAGCCAACGCAGCGGCTTGTTTCATTGACCTGCGAGGAGCCCGGCTCCAGCCATTGATCACATCCATCCAGTAAGTGTAAGAGAGACCCACCAGGGGAACGGCATATGCCGGGTCCAGGGTCACGGCCTCCCTGTACGCCTGACGGGCCTGGGCATTGTCTTCTTTGGTCATTCGCCCGTAATACTCGTGCGCTTTCAGGACTTTTTCGTAGGCCTTTCGGTTGGTTGTACCCTTGCGCCACAGGCGGGCCTGCTGCCCTGTGGTTAGATTCACCTCCATGGAGGTTAGAATTTGTTCCGTGATTTCATCCTGAAGGGTAAAGATGTCTTTGAGGTCCCGGTCATAACGCTCTGCCCAGAGGTGGTGTCCGGTCCCGGCATCTATCAACTGGGCCGTAATCCGTATACGCTCCCCGGACTTGCGAACGCTCCCTTCGAGCACATACCGCACCCCCAGGTCCCGTCCCACCTGCTGGACCTTCACCGCCTTCCCTTTGTAGGTAAAGCTCGAATTGCGGGCAATCACAAACAGCCTCGGGATTTTCGAAAGACCGGTGATGATGTCCTCGGTCAGCCCGTCGCTGAAATATTCCTGCTGCGGGTCGGCGCTCATGTTGTCAAATGGGAGGACTGCAATAGAAGGTTTATCGGGCAGCTTAGGTTTGGTCTCCGAAGGCGAGGGGTGCAGGTAGAATTTCCAGATCGCCATAGCCGCCAATCCCAGTACCAGGACAGCGCTTACGATCAGGGCGGTTTTGAGCCATGACCGGTGAATCCGTTTTTTTGGTGTGGCAACGGTTTGCTCCGGAGGCCTAGGAGAAAGCACCACCTTATAGACGCGAATCGGCTTGGTGATGTTTTTGACGGCTTGTTCCCCTGAGTACTCGCACTCTAATCGCAGCCTGTCGCCTATGCTGTCATATACGGTCCCTGAAATAGCGATACCACCTGCGTCGGCGAGGGCCTCTATGCGTGCGGCGATATTGATTCCGTCACCGTAGATCCGGTCTCCTTCTTCGACCACATCGCCGAGATTGACACCAATCCGAAATTCCATCCTGTGACTCGCAAGAAGAACAGAATTCCGGGCTCTGAGTTCTTTCTGGATCTCTACTGCACACTGGACCGCGTCAGCCGCACTAGAGAATTCAGCTAAGAGGTTGTCTCCGATGGCGTCAACCACCCGGCCCCGGAACTGCTCAATCAGCCCGGCCATGACCTGCCGGTAGTTCTCTAAGGTGCGGATCGTCGAGTCTTCATCCACGCCCATGAGGCGGCTGTAGCCTTTTACATCGGCGCTGAGGATGGCTCTGAGTTTTCTTCTAAAACGTTCGGCGCTCAAGGGGTTACACCTTAAAGTGTAAAAAGTGATATGAACGGATAAAATTTGGATTATTAGAAAAGATTAACGCTCAATGCTATTAATACCCAGGAGATAGCCTTTGTCAATTCAAATCGCATTCAAACACCACTCCAGTATCCTCACACTATGGCAGAAGAATGGACCAAATAGAAAAAGCAATTCGGAAATGGATCATAATGAGTCCCTTTTCTGTCAAGGGGTCATTGGAAAAGAGTTGCTTTCAGGAAAGAAAATTGTTATCTTCCTAGCCAGTCTAGACACTTATTAAAGGGAGGTGATTCAAAGTGAGAAACATGTGGCAACTACAGGAGGCAAAAAACCGCCTGAGCGCAGTTGTTGAGGAAGCCTTACACCATGGTCCGCAAATTATTACACGCAGGGGTCTGGAAACGGTCGTTGTTCTTTCTATTAAGGATTATAAAAAGATGAGCAAACCAGATCAGAATTTGGTGGATTTCTTTAGGTCTTCCCCTTTGCACGGTGTAGAGATCGACCTGACAAGGAGTAAAGATTTGTCCCGGGAGGTTGAGTTTTGAATTATTTGTTAGATACCTGTGTGATTTCAGAACTGATAAAAGCCCGCCCCGCCAAAAACATTGTGAAATGGGTTGAAAGTATCGATGAACGTGCCATGTTCATAAGCGTATTGACTCTTGGAGAAATCCATAAAGGTATCCAAAAGCTACGTGCTTCCAGGAAAAAAAGGACCTTGCAGGAGTGGGTTTCCAGCGACCTCTACGAAAGATTTGATAACCGAATAATACCGGTTTCCATCAAGATTGCCCGAATCTGGGGGGAGATCCAGGGTAAGGCCGAAAAAAAAGGTGAAAGAATGCCGGCAATTGACAGTTTGATTGCTGCAACAGCCATTGCCTATGACTTCACGGTAGTCACCAGAAATGCCGCTGACATGGAAAACAGCGGGGTGAAAATTAATAATCCGTGGGATACGCCATAACGGTCACAATCTTTTTATGGGGTCATTCGTAACTGTTCACAGTTGAAAGTGATCGGTCGCAGTTGAAAAAACGGGTGTTGGTTTTAGATTTTGGATTTCCTTAGAGAAAAGCCTGACACTTTGGAGCTCGGAAAATGAAACGAATACTGCTGTGGACAATTTGCCTCCTGATCCTGGCCCCCCTTGTCTTTCTGGGGTATGTCTATTACGAGATCACAAGGGAGACATCCGAACGGATCGACCGGGGCGCCATCGACCAGGTGATCAATTCGGAAAGCCCGGTATATTATTCGGATGGTCAGACGCCCATCGGTGTCTTTTTCGAAAAAACCCACAGCCAATACATCCACTACGACCATATCCCGAAAACGTTTATCAAAGCTCTGGTTGCCTCGGAAGACAAGAATTTCTTCGACCATTGGGGGTTTGATCCCAAATCCATCGTCCGGGCCTTTGTGGCCAACATTAAATCGGGTCGGGTGGTTCAGGGGGGCAGCACCCTGACCCAGCAGACGGCCAAGAACGTTTTCAAACGGGAAAAAAGGTCCTACCAGGCCAAAATCCACGAAATGTTCCAGGCCTTCCTTCTGGAAAGGGAGTATTCTAAAGAAGAGATACTGGAAATGTACACCAACCAGTTCTTTGTAAATGGCTACGGCAAGGGGCTTAAAATTGCCGCCCAATACTTCTTCGACAAAGATCCTCAAGATCTCAATCTGGTTGAAGTGGCCTTTATCGTTGGTTCCGTCAAAGGGCCCAATAAATACAATCCCTTTATCAAAAAAACCCACACCGAAAAGGAGAAGGCAAGACGGCTGGCCAAGGAGCGTAAGGACTACGTGCTGGACAAAATGCTCCAGCAGAACTACATCTCCAGAAACGAATACGCAGCAGCCAGGGAAGAGCCCATCCCTTTCAAAGAAGGCCGCATCACCTATCGTTTGAATGTCATCCTGGATTATGTTCGAAACCAGTTGGAATCGGACTACTTCCAGAAAATCCTTCAAGAACAGGGGGTGGACAACATCGCCACATCCGGCATCAGCATCTATACGTCCGTGGACCGGGACGTTCAAAGTGCGGCCCTTTTGAGTTTGCGGAAACACCTGCCCCGCATGGATGTAACATTGACCGGACAGGCCCCCTCCAAAACCCTTTCCCGATGGCAGGGGGCGCTTAAAGAGAGCGCCGAGAGCAACAACCGCGCCCTCCCCTTCCTGGCCCGCGTGACTGCCTTACAACACGACACAGAAGATCCCGGTCTTTGTATTGCCTGGGAAAATGGAGAAGGGTGCATTGGCTACGACGGGTTAAAATCCATGGGGGATGCCTGGCGAAAAGGCAAAACAGGCCCATGGGCCACTTTCAAGAAGGAACATGTGCCGTTCCTTTTGAATACCCTTACAGTCGGTGACCTGGTGCCGGTTCAGATTGTCGCCGTGGATGAGGATTCCAAAGGGGGGAACCGGGTGGAGAAGTTGATGCTCTCAGCCATCCCGGAGCTGGAAGGGGGCGTTGTAACCCTTCATGAAGGCATGATAAGCGCCATGGTGGGCGGATTTTCCAACATCCATTTTAACCGCGCAGTAGATGCCAAACGGCAGTTGGGCTCCATATTCAAGCCGATTGTCTACGCTTCCGCACTTCAGCTCAAATGGAACAACCTGGACCCGCTCAAGAATACCAGAGACATCTATCAATTTGAGGGCACCACCTATGTGCCCAGACCCGACCATAAGCCCAAAAGTAAAACCGTCTCCATGGCATGGGCCGGCGCCAACTCGGAAAACCTGGCAACCGTATGGTTGCTCTATCACCTCACGGACCGGCTTAACATGAGCGAATTCAGACAGGTGGTGAATCTTGTGGGGCTTGGCAGAAAACCGGACGAAGCCTACGAAGCCTACAAAACGCGCATCCGGGACCAGCTGGGCGTCGTTGTTGATGAGAAAGCCCTTGCGGAAGCCGCTTTTGAAACAGCAAAAAAGCAAGCTGAAACAGACATCATCTTTGCGGGTCATGAAAACATGCTGGAGGATGTCAAACACCTTCATTTCGATCTTTCAGGCGCCGATTCAGCCGTTACCGAAGCCGACCGGGATCTTCTGTCATACGATTTTCAAAGGCTGATGGCCCTCAAGAACCATGCTAACCACAAGGATTGGGTTGACGGCCTGATGCCGCCGGAAGTCCTGGAATTGCTTGAGCACCACACCTTGGAACTGCTCAAGAAACTCATGGGGCAGGAGAAATACAGCCTCGAAACCCTTTCCAAAATCAGAGATTTCCGGACCCTGGTGAATCTTTACTTCGTCATTTACCTTTCAAAGAAAATCGGGATATCCACTCATCTGGACCCGGTGCTCTCCTTTCCCCTGGGACCTAACGCCATCAGCATCATGGAGGCGGCCCTGGCTTACGAAACGCTCTTGACCGGAAAGACCTTTCTGCTGGGCGCAGGCGGCAGCCCGCAAATGGTTCCCATCATCAAAAAAATGGTTGACAGGGAAGGGAAAATACTCTGGGAATATGTTCCTGAACCGAAAGTGGTTCTCCCCGAAAGGATCACGATTCTCACCGCTGAAATTCTCAGAAAAGTCATGGAACGGGGCACCGGCAAAAAAGCCAGGGATGTGATTCGCATTTTTGATATCCCCCTCCCCTCCTTCGGTAAAACCGGCACCGCCAACCGGTTCACCAATTCCAGCTTTGTGGGCCTCATCCCCGGGCCCGATGATACCACGGGCCAGCTTGGCATTGACAATGGTTACACCATCGCCAGTTACGTGGGCTTTGACGACAATCAACCCATGAAAGGCGACCACATGGCCCTGTACGGATCCTCGGGAGCGCTTCCCCTGTGGATGGACACGGCCTGGGCCATTTCGAAATCAGAAGGTTTCAAAGACATACTTCAACCCGCGGACCTGGCCTTTAACCCATTGCTGCGCCCTGCCATCCCGGGGAAATCCGGGCTCCATCCGGTCCCTGTTTCACCCATCACCGGCCTTCCGCTAAAACATGGTCAAAAGCCCATTCACCCTTCCCCGGGCCCGGAAGTGTTGACACAGGCTGACGAGGGGAGTAAAACCTGGCAACTGAAAAGAGAGTTTGAAATGGATTCAGAAGGACAACCGAAATGAAACTAACACGCATTTTTCTGTTCATCATATTGATTGTTGCCGCCGGGTGTGCATCCATACCCCCGAAACAGCCGTCCCCCGCCCATAAACCCGCCGAAAGGGAAAGCGCGGAAAGCGCGATCCTCAGCATCGATGTTTCCCATGTGGACGGTCGGATCCGGTTCCTTGAAAATATGTTGAAAAACAAAGACCTGACCGATGAAGAGAGGAAAACGGTTCTGGCCCTTCTGGATGCTTACGGCCTACTCAAAAAGACCGCCGCCGGGCCCGTAACCGGAAAAGAAAGTGCCCTCCTGACCCGGTCCCTTTTTCAATCCATGTCGCTCATGGAAAACAACTACTTT
>JAERTK010000306.1 GCA_016844935.1 Desulfobacteraceae bacterium
TTCTACGGCCGCTACAGGTGCCATGGGTTCAGGGACCGTTTTAGGATTCGGCAACCACACCTTTTTGGAAAGGGCCAGGTCTCTCATGATGGGGGGCTCTTCCGGGGGCGTTGAGGCAAGCGTTTCATGCCACTGTGGCGGGTAAAGGGGCAGGTTTACAGTCTGTCCCGGAAAGATTCGATTGGGATTCTCAATGGAAGGATTGCACTTTTTGAACAGATCAAGATACTCCGCCACAAAAGTTCGCCCGGTCAAATCGTACCGATTCATGGCGACCCGGCTCAAGATGTCTCCCCGCTTTATGCGATAGGGTTCAAATTTCAATCCCGAGGGTTTGGAAATGGTTTCCCTTGGGGACTGGGTGGGTGTGCTGATCTGTAAAGGGGGTTGCTTTTCCATTGTCCGCGGCTTTTCAACTTTCGTCCCGGGCGCCACTTTCACCAGGATCACGATCTTCTCCCCCGGCCGTATGAGGTTGAAATCCTTCATGGATTGGTTGAATTTTCGCAGCATTTCTATGAGTTGCTGGAGATTATTTTCTTTGAGTACCCCCTTCTCCCGCAAAATCTTTGCAATCCAATCCCCTTCTTTGACCACATACTCCTCGGTCTGGTACTCCCCCGTATCCCGCTCCATTTCAACAGGTTGCGCTGCCACCGGCTTTTCCAGGGTAACGGCCTCCTTCAAAGGCATCTTCTCCGGCTGCCGCGGTGATTTCTTAGGGGGTTGAAACGATCCCGGGGGCTTCCATCCGGTATAAGGCGGGGTTTTATTTTCAGCTGAAACCATTGAAAGACCCAATGCCAGGGAAAGAAGGAGTATCCATAGTATTATCAGATTTTTTGTCAGGTTGGCTGTTTTCAATATTTTCATACCCCAGGTTCCCTGTGGGACCAAAATTTCAAGAATCTCCATTTTCATATTCCCCACAACGCGGGATTATCTCATATTCATTTCCGTGAAGCAACTGTAGAAGAAGGGATTTTCAGACCGGCACAAAATGTTGCAGGCTTTTTCCCCGGTTGACTTTGAGCATATGGACGTACATACTGAGGACACATTAACAATCAGAAAGGGGGACAACATGCTGGAAATGACAGACATAGGGGTTGAAGACGCGGTTGCTTATCGTGTAGGCGGAAAGATCACGGAAGAAGAAATGACATCCGTTCTTTCCATATTCAAAGACAAAATCGATAAAGGCGAAAAACTGGTTGTATATCAAGAGATTGAAAGTATCGGTGGGGCCGAGTTCGATGCCATGGTTGAGAAACTGAAGTTCTTATTTGATGTTGGGCTCTCACATTTCAGCAAGATCGCCGTGGTCACCCATAAAAAATGGATCCATCATCTTGCCGATTTTGAGGGAAAATTATTTAAGAATATAGACATGAGAGGGTTTTCCATTGAAGATAAAGACAAAGCCATTGCGTTCCTGAGAAATGCATAATAAGGGGCTATTCCCATCAGGCGTCTGAGAGGCCCTTAAACCATAGATTCCTTCGCACGTTTTTCGATCTCCTCTTTCGCCATCCGCTTCCCGGATTCCGTCAAGAACCATGGCTCAAGGTTCCTGCGCAGCCTTTCAATGCCCTGTTCAACCGTTAGCCCGAACCTCTTTTCATTGATTTGAACTGCAATTTTAGAATACCGCCACAGCTTATCGGCATCTTTCACAATGCTGTCATTTTTCGAAATGGGATCTTTTCTTGAGTCGTGCCCTTTGATAATCTCCTGGATTTCCAGAATCTTATCTTCGTGGTAGCCAACCTTTCGAAGAATATCCCCGGCAATCCTGGCCCCTTCAACTTCGTGCACACGGTTCCATTCCGGCATGGTGGCCGTGGGACCGAATGCCTTCATCTGAATATCCTCAGGGACTTTCTTCCATCCCACATCATGGAGGATAATGGCCGGGACCACAATATCTTCGTCACCCCCCTCCTGCCCCAGCAGAAGCTGCGCCAGGCCTGTTGAAATCTCCGTGTGAATATCATTTTTCCGGGTATTGAGGTAAGGTCGCGCCAGGTCCCAGATCCGTTCGTAAATGTCCTTCAAAATACAGTCCTCGCTCAGCATACAAATAGGCCTCTTGGGATTCACTATAGGCAAAACCCGAAGATGGGTCAAGATTATCCTTGCTTCATAACCGCGGCGGGGTCACTGGACGCCCATTTCCAGGCGGGGATAAGACAGACGAATGAATAGGGCAGAACCGTCAGGGCAAACAGCACTGCCAGCTGATACGCGTCCACATTCGGCTTGAGTTGAAAGGCCGGGTACAGGGTAGCCCATCCCTTCAAGGCGTGTTCGAAAAGCGGTGCTGAGGCCATGAAGGTGTGGATGTAGGCTGCGGAAACGCCCAGAAAGAAAGCGGTCAGTGAAATGACACACCCCTCCCAGAATTTGAGCATCAGAATATCCGAAGTATCCCATCCCACGCCTTTTAAGATGCCGATCTCCAGCCGCTCCTCCGCACTCAACCCGGTGGCTTTGTCCCAGGCGAAGATTAGGAAAGCCAGAAAAGCCCCCGCCAGCAGCACGATGGTATAGCCGCCGCGCCAGTCGAACAGGGCGGTATAGGTCCGAAGGATCTCCTCTTTCAGGATACATCGGGTGTCGGGCAGCAACAGGAAAACTTTCTCTGCAATGGTCGGGGATTCGCGGGGATTTCGGATGCTGACGGCCAAATCCGTGGCAAACCCTTCGGGGATTCCCGTCAACCGCCTGAAGGTCCCCTCGTCCATGATAATCAAATCCGATGTAACCAGTTCGCTCGATGACGTGAAGGTCTTGATGAGACGCAATTCAAGCACTTCTCCGTCAAATGCCCTGAAAAAGAGCCGGTCCCCCCGAACGGTTCCCCAGGTTCTGATTACACCCGCCCCCACCGTCACGGTGCCCTCTCCACCGGAATAATCATCCCGGGCCATCAGGGTATAATTCGCCTGGGCAGCGGGGTGGTAGTAATAGCCCCACAAGCGCGGTTTGACCCGCCTGGCACCCCGTATTTTCTGTATTTCTTTTGCGTAATGGAGAGGGACAAGGGCCTGCCTGCCCGCCATGGTTCGTTGCACAATCATCTCCGGTGCATCCTGCAATATGGCCTCTGCTTCATATCGAAGCCCGCCGGTAAAAAACATCACCGACGAAATGAGAAAAACCATAAAGCCGTAGACCAGAAGCAAAGAGATGTTTTTCCCTTTCCGCCTGAGGAAGGCGGAAAGGGTGAAATCCAGAAAAGATCTCTGACGCTCAACCCAGCTCATGGCTCGGACCCCTTAAAACCGTCAGGAGGGGAAACCAACGATCCTGAAGGAAAATGTTCCAGCGCCATGGGGTGATCCTGAAAAGCCGCATGAAGATCCGATTGACTGGGATGTCGCGTGTATGGCGCCTCTGTGAAGAGACATAGATCCGTTATCCCCAAAGCAGTAATCAGCATTTTTTCTTCCGTGATGCGACCGTTGTGGGTCTTTGCGGTGAGAACTGGGTGAACCAGGAGGAAAAAAAACAAGACCAGGCTGTTGAGGGTGATATAGATCAGGTATAGGGTCGATTTACGCATGAGGGCCGGTCAATCATCCAACTTCCTGATAACCCCTGGGGTAACCTGCTGAAAAAGAAGGATCCGCTTCCCTTTGTGATCCTTCTTGAATGCCCTCGCATCTTCCTGGGTGAAAAACGGGATCAGTTCTCTTCCCATGGGGCCATACACATCGCTCCCCATGACAAAATGCGCTTTGTGTGCATCCATGAGCTTCACATCGTAATATTCCGTGACATAAATGGCGGAAATGTCTTTCCGGGTTTTGCCGGGGTTATATTTCTTGAGGTCGAAATAGTACTTAAAAAGATCTTTGGCGCCGTCAAAATAAGCGACGGCACCATCCTTGAAAATGATCTCGCCCACCCAGTCAGGGTATTTGTAGACAAACATCCCGCAGACAGGGCATTTATCCTTTTTGGAGGGCTTGACGGGAGCCGGGCCCTGGGGAAATGCGGAACCGGCAAGGAAGAAAACCACTAAAATCCCCACAACCCAGGCAACTCCATGATTCTTGAAGAATACCCCTCTATGCCGGTCCCAACCCGCTTTCATAAAAGCCCCCGCCTCTGATCTTTTAACCGATAACCGTTAAATCAGGATCCTTTCTTCATCTGCTTCATCTTTAAGCGCTTCATTTTGCGCTTTTCCCGAATCATCCTTGTATCCCGGTACATATCTTCATAGGCCGCTTGCGCAGCGCCTTCAAAATTGCTCAACCGGCCACCGTACTGCCCTATAAATTTCTCAGCCGCTTCTTTTGTCCCAAAGGCCCATTTCGCCCGCTTGGTCATGACGCCCATTTTCTTTCCACCAACGACCCAGAAGGCCTTTTCACCGTCGATAAGGTTCTTGGTGTTGTAATCCCCCACCCAGATCTCCACAGGCCCCTTATCAATATTCACAGCCATGTCAATGGCCGCACAATGAAGCGAGCATCCACCGAATGTGGACCCGTCATCGTAAACGATATACGTCCTTGAAAAATTGAATTTGTTCCGGTTCATGCCGCAAAGGGGGCATGCGGGCGCCTTAATGATATCGCCGGCGGGCGGTTCAGCGGACTGGGCCGGGGAGAAAATGAGGGCTAAGGGAAGGAGTAAAAGCAGCGCGGAAACAAAAAACTTCTTCATGGCAGGTGACCTCCGTCAATAGTTGAAATAGATTTTTTGGGAAAAGAAAACAACGATTTGGAGGCAGCGTAATATAACTATCTTTGGTATGTCAAGACTGGATTTCTATTCCACCGTGAGATTTTCGGCCTTGAATTTTCCGATAACCACCGAAACCTTGTCCCCTTTTTTGATGGATTTTCCCACATTGGAAAAAAGAATGGTGTACTGGCGGCCCTTTTTGGGGCTGAGTGTGGTGGAACGTAACGGTCCCACCTTGGTGATGGGAACCGGAAATTTCTTTCCGGTTTTCTGGAGCAGCAGATAAACCTCCCGGTTCTCTTTGTTGCGACTGAGAAGGGCCTTTGACTTTTCGGGATCAATAATCTTATACCGGAAATCCACGAAATAGTCGCTGGCGGTGAGCCGAATGGACGTCGGTCTCACCCCCCACTGGTCCTCCAGAACCTGGTACTTGTTACCGGGAACCGCGTTTTTTGCTGTGGGACCGGGTTCCTCGCCAAAAGACATGCCCGGCCAGAGCAGTAGCGACAGAACTGAGAAAAAAAACACGGCTGCCATAAAAAATGCCTTTTGCTGCTTCACAAATCTGAGGCCCATATGATTCCCTATTGTACGATATCCGCTCCCAGATGGTCCGGAACTGATGACCGGATGTAAGAAAACATCCCACCGGGATAAACCCCATTGTTGCTGAGGTTCAATTTCCCATCGTAGAGAGGATAATGCCAGGGGGGGTTTTTGAGAGATACCACGATGGCATCCGCTGTCTTTCCCGGCGGCAGCTCAAATCCGTACACCTGCCTGGGATACTGCAATCTGTTGCCGTCTTCCGACCACTGGGTCATGTACACCCCTTGTAACTGGGGCACGTGGGTTTCAAGGCCCGCATTGAGAAACCTGATGAGAAGGCGCTCGCCTTTAAAAAAAGGAACTTTACCGTTAATATGAAGAAGCCCTTCATCGGGATAGGACATACCGTTCATCAGAAAATACTTTGGTTCGTAATTGACACTGCTGCCGATGATAGCCCCTGGAACCGCGCCGTATACGCCTGCCGCAATGGCATTTTGAATAACCGGGTCCATTTCATGGAAAACCACCACGACTTCTTGATCGTAAGGCACATCAGCATAGGCGGATCCCTGGGACGTATCCTTGACCACCGGGAGAAACATCCCCATCTGGACCTGTTTGGCCGGGTTCGTTCCGCTCTGGAGCATATACGTCCCGGGCCGAAACGACTCCCATCGATATTCTCCCACCTGGCCGGGCTGGGTCTCATGGGCGAAAGAACGGACCCGGGCTGTATAGTTGCCTGCGGGTCTCGTACCGGTCCACATTTGGGTATCATCAGGGAAATTAGTCCAAACCGGACCACTGTTATTGGTAAGGCTCTGGCCCAGGACATTCAGGGAAACCGGTTCACTGAGATGATTCATAAGGTGAATGATCAGAACATTATCGTCCGGACCCACCCGCAGGGTCGGCCCGGGTACAGAGACCTTCCCTTCCCTCGTTGTGAAGTTGTTGTCCTGGTCCAGGCCGAACCCCCATATGGGGACCGTTTTGCCGTTAGCCATGGTCATGTTCGCGGCGTCAACCCGCAACCAGTATTCAGCGGCTCCCGCATTCCCCACCATGATTGTCAGGAGACACACAAGTAGGAAAAAGCCCTGAATTGTGATTGTTTTTTTCAAGAACATGCTGAAATCCTCCCTCAATGGTTTAGTCAATGGGCACATCGGGATGTTCGACGATCATAAAGCTTATCATACCCCCCGGCCAGATATCGTTGCTGGTCAACTCTTTTTCCGTATGGGAGTGCCACATATAAAAATACCCCCCTGCGGCATTCAAGCCAGCGTGGCCAGGCGGCAATTCACCTTCGCCTCCCAGAAAAGGACTCCCCGAGTAAAATGGGCCATAGGTCACCGCGTCCCGCGGCGGCAATACCACCGGAAAGGGTTTGCCGTGATTGGGCGCGTATTCGTGAGGTTCCAGGGGGTCTTCAGGAGAATGGCCGTAAATATCCCAGCCCAACTCTTTTCCAGTCCATCCCCAGACCAGGTCCGCTGTCTGACCCGGAATGCTTTTGATGGTAGTGGCCTGCCACGCCAAGTCCGGTCCGGCCCCCGGTGCGCTGGAGAGAAGTCTGCCGTCAACGGCAATGGTTTCAAAATCGTTTCCATGAAAATGCATGGGATGCGTTTGCCTTCCCGCGCCCACAAACCGAATGAGAACCTTTTCACCGGGATGCATCCTCGGTTGGGCGTTATAAGGCTGGGTCGGCAGCCATGGGACAAAATTTTCCGCTAGAATATCCGGATAATTGCGGCCGTTTATAAACCAGTTGGTGGGAAAATAGTTCGTAAAATTTATCAGATTCCACTGCCTTTCTTCCACCTGCCGGTGAATGATGGGGTCCATCTCCGACGTCAGATAGAGAAACTCGCGATCGTATTCACTGTCAACGTGGTTATAGGCGTATTTTTTTTCAGGGTCCCCACCGGCTGGCGTGGTAGCCGGTCGAACAATCAAGGCGCCGAACATCCCCATCTCCACTTGAAGATCAGGCCGGGTACCGCTGCGGTACAGGTAGGTACCGGGTTCGGTGGGGGTAAAGGCGTATTTTACTTCTATGAACGCGGCTATGGGCTCCAAATGGACCTGGAGAACCTCCCGGGTCATGAGCCCTTCAACGCCACCTGTGGCCGTTACCTGCTGCCCCGGAAAAATTAAGGAGACGTTTCCCGCCTCGTCGGGGAGTTCATTTCTGAGCGTAATGGTCACGGGAACACCCTGGGTCACAATGAGGGTCGGCCCCGGGTACTGGGCACGCCCGGTTACGCCGGTGGCGCTGTTAGTGATAGCTAAACCCCATATGATGGTACTGTCACCGTCCGATGTAACGATCACATCCTGCTTGGCCACAAGTTTGAAATTCGAACCGCTCTCGCCGACGATGGCCCCTTGAGCGCCGGTTCCAAAGAACAACAAAAAAGCGCCTATCAATAAAGCCACCCGCATATGGTGCTGTTTTCCGATCCTATCCATTCGTTTCCTCCTCATACAGGGTCGCTACAGGGGGTTGATAACAATTTCCGTCATAATGCCGCCGCGTTCCTGCTGGCCATTTGACAGGTTCGCCAGATCTGTGGTGTATAGGAAATAGGTTCCCGGCACCACACCGTTGGTATCGAGCATCACGTCATAGGCCTGGCCCCCGCCTACGTTAAGCACATTAACCGTCATGGAAGTGTCTTTTCCGTCCGGTCCCCTCAGAAGGGCTGCCCCCCTTCCCACCACTTTCATGGGCACCCCTAACGTCGTGGCAAATGTGTACTGGTGGGTGGTTGAAATATTACAGACCCGCAGCAGAATCCGCTGTCCCGCAGTGGCGGTAATCAGCGACGGGACTTTCTGTGCCCCAAATCCTTCCTGGTTCAAGATATCATTGGGGTTAATGGTATCAGGGTATCCCCTGCCGTTGATCATGGGATATTCATCGAACATGGCGGCAAAAGGGAGCGCCTGAACCGTGTCGCTGGCGATGTGGAAAAAGGAGTCAAAACCGGTGAGCAGAACGGGATAGTCCACATCATATCCGGTGGAACCATCCCCGTCATTGTAAGCAAATTTTGTAAACCCGCCAATGGACGTGCCGTCCTGTTTCGGTGTCACCCAGAGATTACCGATCATCCCCATCTGCATATGCTCAGCCGCCTCCACGTGACAGTGGTAAAAGTAGGTACCGGGAACCGCTGCGTTATAATAATAGGTGAAACTGTTTCCCATGTTGGCCGAGGGCGAGGGCTCCGGCAGACCATCAAAGATGGGAGCCGCATTGGGAAAACCGTGCCAGTGAACGGTATGGGGGTCAAACAGATCCGGCCGGACCACCATTCCCACGTTGGTCATGGTCAGATAGAGCTCCTGACCCTGCTTCACCACAATGGTGGGCGCAGGCAACTGGGCTTTGAGCGTCAAATCGGCGATGACCCTGTCAGGCGCCACGCCGTCAGCATCACCGAAGCTGAAAATATACAGATCAAGCCCGTCGGCCATGGTCGTGTAACCATCGCCACCGGTAATACTTCTGCAGACAATGTTGGGATCTTCGGATATGCCGTCCCCGTTTGTATCACCCGGGCATTGCACGAGGACATTCGCGCTCGCCGTCAAGGGACACAGCCATACGAAGAGGGTCAGCAGAACGATCATGCTGCCATACCGGGTTCGTCTTTTCATCATTCGCCCTCCATGGGTTTTTTTAAACCATTGGTTTTGATTTCTCTACTTTACGCGTTACAAAGCAGCCGGCCTTTTAAGGTACGGCGCCGGCAACGGCCAGCCTAGTGATACTCATCAGCACCCACATCCGGCATTGATATGTTCCGGCTTTGCCCGTCAAAATCAGAACTCAAGGGCGAAAAACCGTAGGAAACAACGCTCTGCCCGTTATCAATGGCAGGGGAAGTGGCTTGAATATGGTAATTGCCCTGTGCCGGGAGAAGCGGTGTATATCGGACCGATATATTGTTGCCGCCCTCGTCAATGACAGTGGTTGATTCCAGAACATTCAGATAACTGTCCACCACCAGCGGATCCGTATAGAAATTGTTGGACCCGTAATCATACCCCGTATTGGGATCAATCTGATCGGTAAGGAAACACCGGACCGGCGTGAGATGGCGGGTGGAAGTCTCTCCCGGCGGCACATAAACGTCCCAGTAATCCCCAAGGGGGTTCGGGGCCAGTCCACCGGCGCCGTCATTCAGGGCTGCGTTATTATACCAACTCCGGTTGTGCCATATGAGGTTATTCACCAGGACCGGGTTGGAAAAGTCCGGTTCCGAGGGTCCGGATGTTTCCAGTATGGTCTGAAGGGCCTGGCTGTTAACAGCCGTCACCACTCCCGCTCCCTGGGGCGTGGAGTTTAAAGCCCCGGCCTCAAAAGAGAGGCTGCTGGTGGCGGTGCTGTCGTTATTAATGATGGTATTCTGGAGTATGTACCCCCTCAGCACGTCCTGCATGAATATGCCGGCCCCCGAGTGAGCGGACACATTGTTGACAATCATGTTGTTAAAGATCTTGATCTTGTACCAATTATTAGGTTGATTGGGGTAATCCTTCAGATCTTCCCCGTTTGCGGCAAACACGTGAATGCCGCCGCCGCTTCCCGCTCCTGCCAGGTTCCCCTGGATCAGGTTGGCGTTCACCGTCACGTTCCCGCTGCCCGTACCACCGGCCACATTCCCACCGATGAAAATACCGCCGCCTTTTCCGGCCTGATTGAGCAGGGCACCGAAGAAGTCCTCGTTAAAAAGGATCCTGTTTCCCTGAATCAGATTCTCTCCGGGGCACACGCCGCCGTGGTTAATGCCGCCGCCGTTGAACCGGGAAAAGTTACCGGCGATGATGTTTTCTTCAATGAGATAGTCCTGGGCATAATCGTTGATGGTGATGCCGCCGCCGCCCTGCACCCCGCCGTTACGGTGGATCTTGTTTTGGAAGATAACGATATTGTTGTTGTTGACGCCGGTCCACCCGACGCCCTGCATGCCGAGGGTAATGCCGCCGGCGAAATTTCCCTGATTTCCGGTAATCTCATTGTTGCTGATTTCGAGGCCAATGGCGCCCGTAAGGGCGTAGATGCCGCCGCCGGCCTTGCTGGCGATGAGTTTGAAACCGTCGATGGCCGCCTGGCCTTGAATCGTAAAGGGGTACCCCTGGTTAAAGTATTTGGAGCTGGGAGGTTCGGGCGCCAGGACGGTCCCGTCCGGATAGGCGGTTTCGCCGGCAACGAATATCCCCGGGGCTTCGTTCGCCACAAACGGGTTGCCCATGAGAAACTTGCTGAATTCATCCCCGCCCAGCCCCTCAGGCGGCGGTAGCTCAAGCCGGTCATGCCAGGCCTGCAGACGTTCATAGGGGTTGGGATTGGCATTAATCAGAGTACCGCCCGCCCCTGATCCCTGGAGGCGAACCGGCTTGTTCATGATGACATTTTCGTTGTAGGTTCCGGGCGCCACCAGAATGAGGGCCCCGGCTCCGGTTGTGGAAGCGTCAACGGCCCCCTGGATTGTGCTGAAGTCGCCTGGCACGGCAACCACGTTGGTGGTTGCGCAATTCACGATATTGAGGGTCACCCCAATCTCGGTTGAGATGCCGTTATCGCCCCTGGTGACCATGATCCGGCCGGTAGCGCCGGATCCTGATACGGTGGCTTTTATCTCTTGATCGCTCCAGCTCTCGATGGCAAGCGATATATTGTTCAAAGTCACCGAACCGGTAACGTCGCCAAAACCGTAATGCCGGGTGATCTTAAATTTGCTCCCGGCCACCTGGGGGTCCCAATCGGGATTGAGAACCAGCCTGTCGCCCACCGATGTGATGGTGATGGTGCTGCCGCTGGGGCGCGTGGAACAGAGCAGGGGTCCGGTTTGGGACTCAGGCCCTAAAAGTGACGCAATAACAGGCGTAAAGTCAATGGGTTCGGTGTCGATGACGAGATTGGCTGATGCAAAAGCCGCCAGCGGCACCAATGGGGTGTCCGTATAGGTGGTGACACCGGGATAATACTGGAACGTCCACGGTGTAACGCTGAGAAGAGGGTTGTAATAGGGATCTTCGGTCCCGTCCGGCAGGACCGGGTCGTTTAGAACCATGGTGAGCATGTTGGGGGACATACCGGAAGGGGATGCCACGTTATTGGTGAAGGTGGAAGGCAAAAGACAATTATATCCGCCGTATTCGTCGCTGTACATCCTCTGAAACTCTCTGCCGGTCCAATCCCTCATGGCAATGGGTATCCAGGAAGCGGCCAGTTTCTCACCGTAATTGGGACTGGCCATGTTGAACTCCGCCCCCAGGTCATTGTTTACAAACCCCACCACCCGGGCGGACTTGGGCACATCCGTTTTCAAAAAGAATTCAGCCGCTGCGTTTCGGGACTGCAACACATTGACCTGTTTCATATTGCAATCGGCCAGTGTCTGGCCCGCCAGAGGGGCTTCCACACCGGGAAAGAGGGTCAGGTATTGGGGCACCACGTAATCGGGGCCCACGCACTGGGCCGGGTTTATAAGAACGCCGTTGTCTATGGATGTGTCCAGGGTGCCCGCTTCCCATTCCACACCAAAGTCCGTGTTCCTATCCTGGGACTTAACCACTTCGTACATGTCCTGCCCCGTGACACTCTTGGGCGGCACCACTTCCACAATATAGGTCCCGTAGTCAACATCGCCGAAAGCGTAACCCCCGTCAAATATCCCGGGTCGCACCTGGTTCCAGGTACCGAAATTATCCGCACATTCCGGAATTGCCTGGCCGTGGACCACGGGTAGATCCTGAATACACCCGGTGGGCTTGCTGTCGTCCCAGCTGTCGGTACTGGTAATGCGGACTGAGTCACCCCAGTCGAATCGTCTGTCGCCATTTCGATCCACATCCTCAGGGCCGGGCAATCCCGTGTATCCGGCATAGTCCGGATCGGTCCATTGAAAGGGGTAGTTGTCCACTTCCGCCAGCTGGATCCCCCGCACAGCCCGGTCGAATATCCCGTTCCGGTTGTGGTCAATATCTTCCGGACCCGGCTTTCCGGTATAGAAACCCGCCATGTTATTGGTCCATTGCCAGGGGTGGTTGTCCACGTCGGATGTGAGATCATCGATGATCCCGTCTTTGTTGGAATCCTTATACATGTTCAAACGGACCCGCGGTATGCCCGGCTCCCACGGTTCCGCCCCATCCAGCCTCGGCTCATCCGCTGCCCGGGTGGTGGCGTAAAAAACGACCCCCGATATGCCGCCGTTTTCGCCTTCACCATAGTCCGTTTTGCCCCAGTTGACCACATTGTACTGGCCCAGAAAGGTCTGGGTGGCCTGGGTCAGGACTTCACCGGTCTCCGTACGGGAAAGATTGTTGCCCGTATTGGGGTTGATCACCTCAGCGGTGGGGGGATGCCCCACGCTCTGGGGCTGGGGATAGAGTTTGTCCATTGAAGGCCAGTCCCACCCCTCATCGGGGAAAACCTCTCCGCCGTAATCCACCACGGATGTCATACCCGTGGCCTTAAATCTTGCAAAATCAACTTCCAGGACCAACCATTTAAAGAACGGAAAGACTTCGGAAAAAGAGTATTCTCCCGCTTCGTTGGTGCCCGTGGCCTGGTATATGGTGCCGTCCCGAAAATGGAGGCTGATGGCCTGTTCCTGAATGCCCTTCTCGTCATCATCGGGGAAACCATTCTGGTTGGTATCGTAAAACACCTTTCCGCTGATATGGCCAAACCACTGAAAGACCAGGATGTTACCCAGATCCAGCTTCTCGCCCTCTTTAACCGTCACGGTCCTGAACCCGAAGAGCATATCCAACGGTTCATCCCAGTTGACCAGGGTGTAGGTGCCAGCCGGCACGTGTTCAATTTTGAAATAACCGGTGCTGGGGTCGCACTTGGCCGCGTAGAGCCCCGCCGGTGTCAGTGCCGGCTGTGCATTGGGGTCGTTCAGAGCGACCCAGGCATAAGGCACCGGTTCCCCCGGGAAGTAGCCCTGGAGATTCGGGGGGCGGGAGAAATGGTTGACCCGAAAGGTCCCCTCGATGGTGGCCGTTCCTTCGGGAGGCGTAATATTCCATGGCAGCATGTTGAGGGTCTGCCCCTTATATTCGGACGCGGCCGGGCTCAGCTTGACAAAACCAAACCAGGCATGCCATCTCCCCGCGCCAAATCCCTCGACAAATGCCTTGGGCTCGTTGGCCTTCACCCAGGCATCGATGGTGGGAGACCCCTCAATGGTGGTGGTCTGGGTCCAGGTCATGGTCTCACCCGCGTCATCCTCCTCGGGTGGAATCAGCCGGATGCCGTATTTATCGGGAACAATGTATTTTACCAGGGCCTCTCCCACTTGCAGGTCATAGGGGTTCGCCTTGGGATCATAGTTCGGATTAGTGGGATCGGAAGCCCTGTCGAAATCGTATTGCGTGAGGGTGGTAATAACACCGTTTCCTAGGACGTCAACCACCGGGGCGCCTTCCTCGTCCGTCTGGACGGTCTCGTCCGCGTTCAGCACATAGGTAGTCCCCAGGGGGTTGCCGAAAGCGTCATAGAACACCTGACCGCCATAATTATAGAGAAAAACGCCGGCGCCGCCCAGACCCTGTTCGTTGGGATCAGGCCCGTCATTGATCAGGTTGTGGTCCAGAAAGGCAAAAATGGAAATCTGGCTGGTGGGCCAGGGCATCGCGTCCACCACCAGACTCACGGCTTCCTGTCCCACGCTGACGGTGGTTCCGGCCATGCCGTACCCTTCTGTGGGAAGAACCGATACGTAAAAGCGTTTATGGGACATGGAAGCAGGGATATCCACAATCGCCGAGGTAGCGCTTGACGTGCCCCTTAAAACCACCGGCGAATAGCTGTTATGGATTGTATTGCTAACACTGTCCGATACGTTGGCGCCGGGCACCGTCAGATTGGTGTTATCTTCCTCCAAAAGCCAGCGATAAGCCGTTACCGGCTTTCCATCGGATCCCGTTACCGTCAAGGTAAATGCGCCGGCATCGGTCGCAAACGCCGCGCCAAGGCACAACGCAAGCCCCAAAAGAAGAAATCTTTTAAAGACATCCCGCATGTCCAGTATCCCAAAACCCTTCCGCCCCATGGCAATTCTCCTTTATCTATGTGTCGTGTCGCTGTTTGTCACGCGTCTAAATCACTGCCTATAACTTCCCTTTAAATGCTTCAGTCTTCTCACACTAATCATAACGCCCCTCATCTTCAATGGGGACAACACCGTATATTCAGGTTTGAAACGGAGCAAATTGCCGAACGAATCGACCTTGGAACCTAATCACCCCCGCCTTCGGCCAGCTCGTTCTTGTGACAGAACCCGCAGTTGACCTCCGTCCCTTTGAAGATATTGACCGTGCCCACATCCTCCACGGAAAAGGTCCTGTCCGCGGCAGCCTTGGAAATCATGGTCCCGTCTCCGGTGATGCCATGGCAGGCCTGGCAGGTTTGCCGATTTTGCTCGAAAAAATCCTCGTGACCATCAACCCATGCCTGGCTGTTCACGTTATGGATCCCATGAGGGCCGTCCAGGTTGAGGGACAACCCGGTCCCGTGGCAGGCGGTGCACTCAACGATCATGCCGTCGTGGCCCTGGATGGTCGTTGCCGCGAGGTTGTCGTTGGCCTCGCGGGTGGGCCAGATGGCATGGGGGCTGCCGTGGCAAGACTCGCAAGCCATGCCGTTATGCCCCGTGCTGTTACGGTAAAGGGTGTCCGTCTGTTCCGCAAACCGCTTGTTGGTGGCAATAATGAACGTGGCCACGCTGGGACTATCGGTGTAAGTGGTACGCCCGATAATCTGGTCTCCGATATTACTGAGGGTGTCCCCCGTATGACACGATTCACACCTGGGAAGATCGATCCATGGCTGGCGATCCGCCTGCCCCACTGCCGTCATGTTTCCGTGGCAATTCATACAATCCAGTCCGGCCGTCTCCATGGCACCACGGGCACACTTTGTTTTCTCCCCAGGGTGACAATAAAAACAGATATTCCCACTGGCCGGCGTCGTCGATATCCGGGACGCATGGTAGCCATGGGTGGCTTGGGACATATTTTTGTTGGTCAACTGGGGCCCCACAGGCCCTTTCTGTTCCAGGTCCAGCGCAAGGGAATAATGGCACGAGGCGCATAGAACCGGTTTGCTGTTCACCAAATCCGTACCCGCCCTGTAATCGTGCAGGATCAGGATGTTCTCCTTGTACTGTACGGTTAAATCCGTGCTGTCGCTCCACTGAACCTCCGGCAGGCTGGCAGCCTCATTCCCCGTGTTGTGACACGCACCGCAGGCCATCTCATCGGATGCGGGGACCACCACGGGGAGGGAAGACAGGGTCTCCGAAGTATCGGCACTGGCTGCCTGAACCATCATCAGGGGATAGGAATTCGTTTTAAGACTGTCGTCCACGGCGGTTATGGGAATCCCCTCCGCCGAGAACCAGCTCGGCAGTTCGGCTTTCGGGTGAAAGGGCTGGGCCGGATTGCCGGCGCCGGGCATCTTTGCCCCCAGAAGCCCTTCATTTACCGGCAGATTCGCACCGAAAAGGGGCAGCACATAGTCCCAGAAATTGGTTTTTCCCGCGCTGGTAATATTGATGGATCCGGTGCTGTCCGCCATGGCTTTGTAACTGACGCTCACGGATTCGCCCAAAATCTGGGGGGAGGACCCTTTCCGGATCACCTGCGCATGGAGCACGTTAAAAAGGGGAAGGATGCTGAATACGGAAAAATCCGAATCGTAACAGTGCATGCCCAGATCGTTGAAGCCAAACACCTGGTACCCCTGAGCGCCCTGTTCTGCAATCTTGACCTCTTCGATATTGGAAAAAACACTCAACCCGGTGCTGTCCTGTGCCTGCACCGCAGTGAGAAAGGCCGAACCGGGACTCAGCGTCGCAGAAAACGTGTTGGCCGTGCCCATATGGAGGGTAACGATGGAACCGGGACCGGTATAGGGGGAAGGGGCATAGGAAAAAAAATAGCCGGTTGCACCCCCCACTTCACTCCAGGTGATGGTCACCCGGGTTTCAGCGACGATAACACTCATAACAGGGGGAGAGGGTACCGCCATTACGATGTGTGAAAAGGTGAACATTGAAAGAATGCCGATCAGAACAAAAAGACATTTTTTCCCGGCCATTTTCTACCCTCCAGCATATTGGAATTTTGATGTTGTGAAAAAACCTGCTTTTTGAACAATGCCGCCAATCAGAGCGCAAATAGTGATCAGAAACAGTAGCTCAGGCCCAGACTCACGGCCGTACGGCTGATGAATGTCCCCTGCGCATTGATCTTGAAATGGTCTCCCAAATCCACATCAAATCCCACCAGACCGCTGAATTTGTTGCTGTTTTCAAAAGATGCATCGTATTTTATCCATCCGATCCTGGGGTCCTGACTGTTCCACTGCCCATCATAATTAACCTTGCTGAAGCTATAACCCGCTCCCACATAAGGTGTGAAGGCACCAATGGTCCAAAGGGTGCTGACCACAAAATCCGCCTGCCAGTAATCGATGCTGTCGTTTGTGCTCCAGCCCAGCTGGCCGGCTGACTGGCCGGTCTCTTCGCTTCGCCAGTCCTTCACTTTTCGATTATCGTACCGCAGATACTGGGCCCCCATTATCACGCCGAAACCGTTGTCCAGTTTAACAGCGTCAAATTTAGCCCCCAAAGCCCACACGAAATTACTCTCCAGTTTTCCCTTCCAGTTATTGCCCGCCTGATAATCAAGCCACTTGCCACCATCGGCGAGCCCCAACCTGGCAAACACATTAAGCCGGTCAACGACCCCATAGGTAACGGTGGCCATATAGTAGGCATCATCTTCAAAATCGGCGCCAACCCTGCTGGAATTGCTCGTACCGTTGGCAAAGGATCTGTCCAGGGTGTAATCGGAAAAACTCTGTTTTATGACAACGTTGCCTTGAATGCCCACATCGATTTGACCCTTGCCGATGAGTTTGGCCGGATTCCCAAGCTCCTGGGCGAACACAACACCCCCCACAAACATCACCACAGATGCCAACATAACAGCTAACAGTCTTTTCATGCCCTTTCCTCCTTAATTTTTGAGCAATCGAGTGCGAGTAGTAGAAATTCGATCTTGCTGCGGACGGATTCTATAATTATTTTGGGTAGCTGTCAAGCGGTTTCCCGTTGCTTAAGATAGTGTAAAATTATTGAAAAGACTTACAAAAAACCAATCCTAAAGAAATTGGTAAAGCGCCTGTATCCCCAAAAAACCGTTGGAAATATGATGCCACAGCCATTACCTTTTACTTTACACCGATCGATACCCGTGATAAATGGGGGGAATCCTGTATTTTCGGTCAATTTTAAGTGTACTTTTCTCTACAGTAATGGGGGCAGGATCCTTTGGCAATTTGCCTTGCGCTCCCGGTGGACCCACCATGAAAAAACCATATCGTCTGATCATTGTAGAAGATCACACCATTCTCAGAGAGGGATTGAGGGCGCTCGTCGGTTCAGACCCCGAACTTGAGGTCATCGGGGAGGCCTCAAACGGCAGAGACGCCGTTCGCCGTGTTGAAAAACTTGGCCCGGATCTGGTTCTGATGGATCTGTCAATGCCCGAAATGCATGGCCTGGAGGCCATCAAAGAGATCAAGGTCCGATTCCCCAAAACGAAAATCCTGACCCTTACGGTTCACAAAACCGAGGAATACGTCTATGCAGCCCTACAGGCAGGCGCCGATGGATATGTGCTGAAAGACGCCACCCATGGGGAACTCTCTCTCGCCATGAAGAGCGTCTTGAAAGGAAACCAGTACCTCAGTCCCGCCATTTCGGCAAAGGTCATCGAAGGATACCTGGGAGGGGCAAAGGCGCCCCTCGAAAACTCGGCATGGGACGATACATTGACCCGGCGGCAGCGGGAGATACTCAAGCTCATCGCCGAAGGTCACAAGAACAAAGAGATTGCTGATTTGCTTTTTATCAGCCCGAAAACCGTTGAAAAGCACCGCTCCAACCTCATGCGGAAGTTGAACCTTCACAATGTGGCGGCCATCACCGCCTTTGCCATCGAAAAAGGCCTGGTTGAGCCTTAGAGCCTCGGCCCTTACGGGAATGACGCCCGGATGCGGGCGCCCTCACCGGGAACGGATTCTATCTCGAAAGATCCCCCGGACAGGGTCGTCCGCTCCTTCATGCCGGCCAGGCCCATCCCGTCGGCTGGGTCTTTTGACCCCTGGACAGCCGCCACATCAAATCCGCGCCCGTTATCCTCCACCAGGAGCACTATCCGTTTGTCATCCTTTTTGAGGACCACCCGCACCCGGTCGGCCCCACTGTGTTTTGCAATATTGTTAAATGCCTCCTGCAACACCCTGAAGATGGATGTCTTAAACTCGCCGGAAACCGCCTTTTCGTCCAGCAGGATTTCCTTTTCCACCCGTATGTTCCCGTAAACATTCTCGAACTCGCGACAGAACCAGGATATGGTCGCCACAATACCCAGGTCATCCAGAATGGGGGGCCTCAGGTTCTTGCAGATCCTGCGCACCTCCTCAACGGCTTCCTGAAGCATGGAAACCACCGGACCCTGGAGTTCGAAACATTCTTCCGGGCTTTTCCCACTCAACTCCTGCAGTCCGTTTTCAACCTTGAACTTGATAGCGCTCAGGGTCTGACCGATGCCGTCATGGAGTTCCATGGCGATGAGCCGTCTCTCCTCCTCCTGAGACCTCAGGAGCCTCCTGCTGAGCCCCCGAAGCCGCTTTTCAGATTGTTGAAGGGCATCCTCCGTGACCTCGTGATCCTCGATTTCCCGGGTCAGCCGGACATTGGTTTCCTTGAGCATCCGGGTTCTTTCATCCACATGCTTTTCCAGCTCATCCCGGATATTACGAAGTTTTTCCTCCTTCTCCCGCAGTGCTTCCTCCGATGACTTAAGCTCTTCAACAAGCCTTTTTTCTTCATCGACCCGCCCTATGAGCTCTTTCTCCCGTCTGACCCGTTCGGTCACATCTTCAATACATCCCACGGTCCCGGAAATCTGGCCACCTAAAATAAGAGGTGAAATGGTGGCCTTCTGGGGCATGTTCACCGGCGGATCCCCGCCGGCATCCGTTTGCATGGGAAGGAGGTAACCGTGAAAGGTGTGGGACAGTACAGCACTCCGGCCCTCAAGGGCCTCCCGAAAATAGCGATCCACTTTTCGTGTCACAAGATCCGGATAGAGATCCAGCAGATGGGTTCCAATGACCTCCTGGCGGGTCCATCCGCTGAGGGACTCAAGCCACAGGTTCCATTCTGTTACAATAAGCCGGGTGTCGGTGGTAAACAAGCCAAAAAAGGACCGATCGCGCACCCATGTGGCTAAACCCCGATTCTGCAACATCTCTATTTCTGACATCTCCTCCCCTTGCCAAAATGCCGCTTCAATCACAAATCCCATGCTGGAAAATGCTCAAGTCATCTTATTCGTCAAATCGGTTTGTAATACGAACACCGTATTTTTTCATTCGGTTCCAAACGGTCATGCGATGCACCCCAAGCAGCCTGGCGGCCTCCGTCCTGTTGCCGCGACTCTGTCGCAGGGCCTTCAGGAGGGCCGTCTTTTCGTCCAACTGCGTCAAGTCCTCATTGGCGGCGGAAGGGGTCGCTTCCAGCTCGGGGACCGCCGTTTTCTCCCGGTGAAAAGAGGGTAGATTCTCCCTTTGAATCACCCCGGATTCGGTCACCACAAAGGCGTACTCCAGAGTGCTTTTCAACTCCCGGATGTTGCCGGGCCAGCGGTAGGCCAGAAAATCTTTCATGACGTCGGGGCTGACGCCTTTCAACGCTTTTTGGGTCTTTTTGTTCAGTCCATCCATGATCACCTCCACCAGGCGGGGGATATCCCCGATTTTCTCCCGCAATGGGGGCAGATGGATGGGAAGCACATTGATTCGAAAAAAAAGGTCATGGCGAAAAGCGCCCTCGGATACCATGTGGGAAAGATCCCGATTGGTTGCTGTAATGACACGAACATCCACATGGACGGGTCGATGATCACCGACCCTTTCAAACTGCTTGGTTTCCAGCACCCTTAAGAGCTTGACCTGGCTTCCCAGGGGCATTTCGCCGATCTCATCCAGGAACATATCCCCCCCCTGAGCCGCCTCAAACCGGCCCATCCGGTGTTTAAAAGCGCCGGTGAAGGCCCCCTTGGCATGCCCGAAAAGCTCGCTCTCCAGAAGTGACTCATTGAGAGCGGCACAGTTGAACTGAACGAAAGGCCCGTTTCGCCTTCTCCCCAGTTCATGGAGGGCATGGGCCACAAGCTCCTTCCCGGTGCCGCTCTCGCCATAGATCACAACCGGCGCATCGCTTTCCGCGGCCTGTTCCACCAGCTGGTAGATACGCTCCATGGACCTGCTCTTGCCCACCATGCCGTGAAACCCACTGGTGTTGTCGCAGACGTTTGACAACTCTTGAATTTTTTTATCTTTCCTATCTATTTCGGAAGCGTCCTTAAAGACACCCAGAACACCGATCAATTCTCCGGAGCTGTCGTTCAGCAAAGAGGCATCCTGTGCAACCGATGCATAGGAACCATCCTTTTTTGTCATCAGGCAGCGTTTGCCCTTCACCTTCCCGGTTTTAAAAAGCATACACCATGTTTTTTCCGATTTAGTCATAATCAATTCGCAGGCATCACAATTCAAAATAGTGCAGGGCGCACCCACCAACTCTTCCCTGGTATAACCGGAGAGACGCTCCATGGCAGAATTAACCGTCAGAATGGCGCCCTTCGGGCCCACAACCATCAGCGCATCATCGATGGTCTCAAAGATTTCTTTGTAATAATCGATCGGAACAGAATTTTTCATGGGAGACCTTTATCACCTGATTAATCAAAAGATGGATTTGTTGACACCCCAGTGTAAAACGATGATAAAGAAAATTGCAATAATTTTTTTGATATTCCAAGATTTTATCCACTATTTCAGCATTTTATAAGATCCCCATTAAACTGGTATGGTATTTGCTGTAAAATCTAATGTGGTTCTGGAGTGATAACACGCTCCAAATGGTATTTGGAAGAAACGGATCTATTCATTCAGGGCCACACAGGTAGTGAAATACTGGGCAAAACCGCTAAAAGGCGGTGACGCAAAACCACGGGTCTAAAGCCGCATGGCCATGACAGCCGGGTTGCCGAAAGGAAATGACATCAAGGTCTTTTGGCATCCAAACCAAAAAGGCCTTTTTTTTTGAGCCTTTGACCCCCTAGAAAGGCTGCCCGCGGGGCGGGTCGCCAATGAAGAATCCGGAAGCTCTGGATAAAGATGCTCGAACAAAGTTTATTCCAACAGAAGAACGAAAGGAGGATGTCATGAAGGATGTCAGTAGACGTGATTTCATGAAGTATTGTATCGGCTCGGCAGCAGTCCTGGGCTTGAATCTGACAGTTCTGGGGAAACTTGAAAAGGCCCTGGCGGCCGGGGGTGGCCCCCCCATCATCTGGCTCAACGGATCCAACTGCACCGGTTGCACCGTCTCCCTGGCCAACCTGTTCAGCAGCAGCGCGGGAACCACCAACGTGGCCGATCTTCTTCTTAACACCATTGATCTGGCCTTTCACCCCAACCTCATGGGTGCCGCCGGGGATCTGGCGGTGGCGGAGCTGAGGAGTGCCAGTGCCACGGAGGGCGGATTTGTCCTGGCCGTGGATGGTGGTATTCCCACCGCCTTCGATGGGCGGACCTGCATGCTCTGGACGGAAGATGGTCGGGAGGTTACCGCCATGGAAGCAATAAAAGAACTGGCACCCAAAGCGGCAGCGGTTCTTAGCATCGGAACATGCGCCAGCTTTGGCGGCATCCCCGCTGGAAATCCCAACCCCACGGGGATTCGGAGCATCTCCCAGATAGCCGGCGTGCCCACCATCAACATTCCAGGGTGCCCGAGCCATCCGGACTGGGTGGTGGGTACCATCGCCCAGCTATTGGCCGGGGAGTCCCCCAGCCTGGATTCGGATGGAAGACCGAAAGCCTTTTTTAACAGAAAAATCCATGATCGATGTCCTCGAAAAGAGAAAGATGAGGCGAAAACCTTCGGTATTGACGGCCGCTGTCTGGAAGAACTGGGATGTAAAGGGGAGAAGACGAAAGCGGACTGTTACAGCCGATACTGGAACAGCGGCACCAACTGGTGCATCGGAGCCAATGCCATCTGCATCGGATGTACGGAGAAGGGATTCCCAGATAAATTTTCCCCTTTCTATGACGGAAAAGGCCACAGTGATGAGTCCAAAGATGACGAGGACGAAGAAGAGAAGAAAGAGGAAGAAGAGAAGAAAGAGGAAGAAGAGAAAAAGAAAGACAAAGAGAAAAAGAAAGACAAAGAGAAAAAAGATAAAGAAAAGGAAGATGACGAGGACGATGACGAGGACGATGACTAGGCCTTAGGCTTTTATCACGGGCCCGTTGAACAACTGTCGCCTCAACACTTAAGTAATACATAAAGGAGGTTCCAATGGCAGAAACCATCACCATAATGGATCCGGTAACCCGGATTGAAGGACATATGAAGGTTGAAGTGACCATTGACGAGGTGGGTGGTCAAAAGAGTGTTGTTGACGCCCGCTGCACGGGGACCCTGTTTCGGGGGTTTGAAACCCTGCTGAAAGGCCGCGATCCCTGGGATGCGCCGGTTATAACGGAGCGGATCTGCGGAGTCTGCCCGGTTTCCCATGGCATGGCTGCCGTGAAAGCCCTGGATGCGGCCGGGGGTGTTGTTCCCCCCACCGATGCAAGAATTCTTCGCAATCTGGTCTTGGGATCAAATTTTATCCAGTCCCACATTCTCCATTTCTATCTGCTGGCGGCCCTGGATTATGCTCACGGGCCAAACAGTGCCCCCTGGACCCCTGCCTGGGATGTGGACATGAGGTCCGCAGCGCTGGACGGGATTGTCGCCGATCATCTGCCGCTGGCCGTTGAAGCCCGCCGACGTGCCCACGAAATGGGTGCCATATTCGGCGGAAAAATGCCGTCACCCCATACCTATATTCCTGGCGGATTTACCGCCGTGCCCGATGAAGATCGCATCAGTGAATTTCGAGGTCATTTGAACTCACTTCTGGATTTCACCCGAAATGTTTATATCCCGGATGTAACGGCCCTTGCCTCATTATATGACGACTATTACGGCATTGGACAGGGTTGTGGAAAACTTCTGGCTTACGGGGTTTTTGACCTGGAGGATACCCCGGGCGGTGAACAGCTTTTGCGGGGCGGGATAGCCAAGGCCGGGGAAACGCCGACAGGCGTAAGTAAATTCAATGCGGACAAAGTAACGGAGTCGGTGAAATACTCATGGTATAATGATACCATGGACCAGCTGAACCCCTCCGAAGGATCAACAGATCCTGTTGACCCCCACAACAAAGATTCCGCCTATTCATGGCTCAAAGCCCCCCGCTACAAAAAGCGACCATTTGAGGTGGGTCCCTTAGCGAGGATGTGGGTGAATGGGGACTACCAGACTGGGGTTTCCGTGATGGATCGCCATGCGGCGCGAGCCTTTGAAACTCTGAAGATCGGCGAAGCAATGAATAACTGGCTTGATGAGCTGACGCCCGGTGCAAATGTTTATGATGGGTATTCTGTACCCAAGGATGCCAGCGGCATCGGTCTCACTGAGGCCCCCCGAGGCGCTCTCGGGCACTGGGTGGGGATTCGTGAGAAAAAGATTGATCATTACCAGATTATCACGCCCACCTGCTGGAATGCCTCGCCAATGGACAGTGACGGCATCAATGGCCCCATGGAGCAGGCACTCATAGGGACTCCCATTCAAGATGAAGATGAACCCATAGAAGCCCTGAGGGTCATTCACTCTTTTGATCCGTGTCTTTCCTGTGCGGTTCATGTGATGCGACCGGATGGCGAGCTTGTGGTTGTACACACCGGTCCATCCACCGGGAAGGTTTAAACCGTGGAAACACCACAGAGAAAAACCCTCGTCCTGGGGCTGGGAAACCTGCTCCTGGGCGATGAGGGTGTGGGGGTACACGCAGCGCAAGCATTGATGGAAGAACACTTCGAAGACGTGGAAATCCAGGATACCGGCACTGCGATTCTGGATGCGCTCCCCGCCCTGGAAAGAGCGGATCGGGTCATCGTAATGGACGCCATGAAAGGTCATGGGGATCCCGGAACCATTTACCGGATCCCCATGGACCAGTGCACCGGCAATTCCTGTATCGGTTCCCTGCACGGCTTTGACCTCAGGAGCGTATTGACCCTGGCCGGATGTGAAACCCCGCCCGAAGTGGTGGTCCTGGGTGTTGAACCGGCGGTGATAGAGTGGTCCATGGCGCTTTCGCCGTCGGTCAAAAGTGCCCTGCCGGTTCTACTGGAAACTGTCCGGGAAGAACTGTCACAATAAAGTGGGGCATCTTAAGCGTTACCGGTGAAATTGTAGTTTATCGGTTGTTTTGCGTGAGGAGATATGCATGAAAATAAGGATCATGATGACTGTTTTTTCTATTTTCCTCCTATGGCACGGAAATGCCTTTGGAAAAACACTTCATGTCCCCGGAGATTATTCTTTGATTCAGGCCGCCATCGCCTCCGCCAGCCATGGCGATACAGTGCTGGTGGGTGATGGGACCTACAAGGGCCCAGGCAACAGCAATCTGGATCTGATGGGAAAAGCCATTTTGCTGAAATCGGAAAACGGTCCTGAAAAATGTATTATCGACGGTCAGGGATCTTCCAGGGGTTTTCATTTTAATGCCAATGAAGGCGCCAATACGGTGGTGTCCGGGTTTACCATCATCAATGGTTATGCCCCATTGGGCGGGGGCGTCTATTGTGATGGCGCCTCACCCACCATCTCCAATTGTAGAATCATCAACAACAACGCCGATTTCGGTGGCGGGGGCATCGCCTGCGCCGCCGCTTCCTCGCCCACCATTACCGGTTGTGAGATCAGTGAAAACAGGAGCGACTTTGGAGGCGGTGGTGGCATCTTTATCCATGAATCCACCCCTGTCATAGCGGCCTGCACCATCACCGGCAACAGGGGAGATCAGGGCGGCGGCATTCATTGCCTGAAATCCTCCCCGACCATCAACCGCTGCCGGATTCAAAACAACACCGGTGATTTGGGTGGGGGCGGCATCTTCTGTGAGACCCTTTCATCCCCTATTATCATCAACAGTCTGATCATTGAAAACGTTGCTTATTTCGGCGGGGGCGGCATATATTGTAGAAATTTTTCTTCTCCCACCATCCTACATTGCACCATCAGCAACAACCGGGCGGAATTGTGGAACGGCGTCAACTGGGGCGGCGGACTCCTCAGTGTAACCTCTTCTTCCCCCACCATGACCAATACCATTGTTTGGGGAAACACGCCGACGCAATGGATCCGCATCGATTCAAGCACCCCCCTTGTCACCTACTCCGATATCCAAGGCGGGTTTTCCGGTGTTGGGAACATCGATTCCGATCCCCTGTTTGCAGGAGAGAGTGATTACCGGCTAACAAACCAATCTCCATGCATAGACAAGGGAAACCCGCCTTCAACGAACCTTCCCGGAAATGAACTTGCCGCCCTTGACTATCTGGAAAATTCCCGGCCTCAAGGTGCTGGTTGGGACATGGGAGCATACGAATTCATGGGCACCGTCAACCCTTCGAACTGTCCTGACTGCTCTGGAACAAACGTGGTTCTCCAAAATGTCACATTTTCCGAAGGCCCCCCTTGCGAATGCATCTGCACGGAATCCATCACCATTGAAAACGGCGTCAAGATTGAAAGTGGCGCCAGCGTCACCATAAAGGCCCCGAAAGTTCACATAAAGGCATTCTTTTACGCAGAGAAAGGGGCGGTGGTTAAAATAATTCAGAATTGAAAAAGCCTCTTCACGAAAATCCTCGAATAAAGGTTTTCAACCCACTTTCTTGACCTGAACAGGCGCTTAATCAAAGATTTTTATCACCTGATTAATCAAGAGCTACAAAAACAGGTTTAGTTCCTGTATTTAAGAATGTAAGGAATGGGACAGATCGAGCCGTTACCGGATCCCACGCAGATCGTTTTTCGGTTTACGAAGGCACCCGTACTTGTCTTACCTGTCACGAGACCGAGGCCAGGGAGGTCCATGCTTCGGTCCATTACCAGTGGCAGGGGGATGCCTCCGAAACCGTTGGGCTTGACACCTCCAAGGCGGGGAAATCGGGTGGCACCAACGATTTCTGTGGTTACCCGAATATCAACTGGATTGGAAAAATGACCACAGTGAACGGAAACCAGGTGGACGGGGGTTGCGCCAAATGCCATGTGGGGCTGGGTGAAAAACCCACCTCTGAGCCGGTCCAAAGCCAACTTGAAAACATCGATTGTCTTATCTGTCACTCAGACACGTATAAGCGTAAGGTGGAAATGGTTGATGGTAGTTTCAGGTTCGTCCCGGATACAGACAATATGACCGTCACCCTCATGCAGAAAAAGGCGCTGTGGTCAACATGGGAAAATGAGAGACAATCGCCTTTTTCCTTGACATTCCAAAGAGAGCCCCCTTAAAGAATCTGTCAGGACAAATATTAAACTAAAATGGATTTCGGGTTCGACGGAGGGTGGGTTCATGAAGGCACGGCTTTTTTGCGTGGTAATTCTATGGGGGACGGCACTGTGGCTGGCGGCACCCATTTCAACAACCGGATCAGAGGACGGAATCGACCCGCCGGCTAAGGGGCCGACTGTGGAAGACAAGGGAGAGAATCATAAAGAAGCCTCTGGGAACAAACAAACTGCCAGAGCTCTCAAAAATACGAAAAAGACCGCCAATGAGGACCGGCCGTGGATCATCAAGGAACGCCCCTCTAAAAAACCCGAAACTCCCCCAAAACCCCCAGCACCCGTTAAATGGAAAGATGACGCACAGCGTCTGCAATGTGAAACCCTTCTGAAAAAACTCCAGAAGTCCCTTTTTAAGGCCAGGACCTACTCGATCCGGGGGGACACCTGTGCCACCGCCAGGCACGCAGATGGTTTTCTGGATCTGGCCAACCGATGCAATAAAAAATGCCCGGAGGGGTTTATTAAAAGCAATGGTTATTCAGAAAAGATCGTTCAAAATGTGAAGGTGCTCTCGGAATTGGGGAAGAAGGCCTGCCTGGACAAATAGTAACGCTAGCCGCTAACGCGGCATAGCCGCAGTTGTCAGTTATCAGTTGTCAGGACAGGCGGTTATTTTGAAAGCAGAAGGCATCGAACGGCATTCAAAAGGTTCCTTCAGAGAATTGAGAACAGATTAATACCAACAGGCTTTTACTGATAACTGACAACTGATAACTGACAACTTTCTTGTTTTCTGTGACAGAAGACAAGGTGATACTAGCCGCTTACTGCGTTTTTCAGCTTATACTCCCTAACCGCACAATACAACACCGGCACCACCAGCATGGTGATCACCTCCAACGCCATGCCCCCGAATGAAGGGATGGCCATGGGAATCATGATATCGGATCCTCTCCCGGTTGATGTAAGTACCGGAATGAGGGCCAGGAGCGTGGTGGCCGTGGTCATGAGGCAGGGACGCACCCTTCGGAGGCTGGCTTCCATGGTGAGCTTTCGGATTTCGGAAACGGTTAATCCCTTCCGCTTTTTGAAAACATCATCCAGATAGGTGGCCATGACCACCCCATCATCGGATGCAATCCCGAACAGCGCCAGAAATCCCACCCATATGGCCACGCTCAGGTTGAAGGGGTGCACCTGAAACAGTTCCCGCATGGATGTGCCGAACAGGGAAAAATCGAGAAACCAGGGCTGGGCGTAGAGCCATATCATGATGAATCCGCCCGCCCAGGCCACGGCGATTCCGGAAAAAACCATGGAGGTGGTGGCCACCGAATTAAACTGAAGGTATAGGATCACAAAAATAATGAGCAGCGCCAGGGGCAGGATAAGGGCCAGGCGCTTTTCAGCCCTCAACTGGTTTTCGTAAGTGCCGGTGAAGGTGTAGCTGACGCCCTTGGGGATCTGAAGACCGCCACTTTCGATCTCTTCCTCCAGGCGTTCCTTCACCTGGTCAATGGTCTGGACCTCCGCATAGTCTTGTTTTTTGTCGAACAGGATGTATCCCACAAGAAATGTATCCTCGGCCTTTATCACGCCGGGACCCCTGATATACCTGATATCCGCCATCTGAACGAGGGGTATCTGGGTGCCGTCAGGGGCCGGGACGAGGATTTTCCCAAGGGATTCCAGGTCATCTCTCAGTTCCCGAACGTATCGAACCCGCACCGGGTACCGCTCCCTTCCTTCAACGGTGGTGGTAATGGTTCTCCCCCCGATGGCAAACTCGATCACTTCCAGAACCCGGCCCACACTGATGCCGTACTGGGCCAGAGCCAGGCGGTCGAGGTTGATCTCCAGATACGGTTTGCTGACACTCCGGTCCGCGATGACCGTTCGAGGATCCACACTGGAAATATCCCGGAGAATTTTTTCCATATCTACGGAAACCCGTTGTATGGTCTCAAGATCCGGTCCCGTCACCTTGATGCCCAGGCTGGCCCGGATGCCACTCTGGAGCATCACCATGCGAGCTGAAATGGGTTGAAGCCTCGCAGCCGATGTGGTGCCGGGCACCCGGGCAGCTTTTTGCAGCGCGTCCCAGATATCATCGGGTTTCTGGATACCGGCCCACGCCTTTCGCCCTTTATTGAGATCCGGATCCAGCGGCGGGCGCCACAACCTGAAGGGCCGGCCTTCGGGATCAGGGATCAATTGATAGGTTTCGTCCCGCAGGAAACGGCCCCTCACCCGGTACGGCATCCCGTCTGGCGCCAGCAGGGGAACCCCTTGGGGATTGCGGAAAAGGCCTGTTTCGGAAGCATCGAATTTAAAGCGGAGCGTTTTTCCATTTTCGTTCTTGAGATATTCGGGTTTATAGGTGACCAGGGTTTCGATCATGGAGACCGGTGCCGGGTCCAGCGGACTCTGGGCCCTGCCCAGTTTACCCACCACCGTTTTCACCTCGGGAAGGGCACCGATGGCCACATCCTGTTTCTGGAGGATATCCAGGACTTCACCGATGGAGGCATGGGGCATGGTGGTGGGCATGAAAAGGTACGACCCTTCATCCAGAGGGGGCATGAATTCACTTTCAAGGCCCGGGAACCGCTGGGCCACCCATGCCAGCGGCGCTGATCGGTTGAGACTTTTGGGCAGCCATCCAAAAAAGGTATCATAGCCCTGCCAGACCATTCCCCCCATTAACAGGATGCCCGCGGGAAGCACGAGAAAAAGCATCTTATGGTCCAGGCACCATGTAAGAATCCGGCTGTAGAAACCATAAAACAGGCGCAGGAAGGCCAAAACACCTCCCATCATCACAAAGACAAAGGCAAGGTTTGAAACGAGCCCCTTTTCCAGACCCAGGGGACGCCAGTAGCGGGCAAGGACAATCGCCACCCCAACGGCGATGGATACATTCACCGCCACCCGTGTCCTCCCCCTGAAACGTTTGGGGATTCGGGGTTTCAGCACATTGTAAACCCCGATGAGGGCCACCAAAAGACCCAGACGCCAATCCACCAGGATGGCCAGCAGACCGCCCAGGTAGATGAACCCCTCATAAATGATCCAGCCGTACCGTTTTTTTTCAAATCTCCCGGAAAACAGCAGCTGGGCCAGTGGCGGAATCAACACCAGTGCCACCACAAGGGATGAAAAAAGGGCGAAGGTCTTTGAAAAGGCAAGCGGCCTGAACAGTTTCCCCTCAGCCCCTTCCATGGTGAATACGGGCAGGAAGCTGACGATGGTCGTGGAAACAGCCGTCAAGACGGCGCCGCTGACCTCTTTTACCGCCCTTAAAATCGCCCGGGTCCGGGCTTCCCTGGAATCGGCTCCCTTAAGGTGCCGCATGATATTTTCAACTACGATGATCCCCATGTCCACCATGGTACCGATGGCGATGGCGATGCCGGAAAGGGCCACAATATTGGCATCGACCCCGAAGACCTTCATGCCGATGAAACACATGAGGACGGAAAGAGGGAGCAGCCCCGCAATCAGGAGGGAACTACCCAGGTGAAAGACCGCCACGAGGATGACGATGATGGTGATCAGGATTTCATTTGAAAGGGCGATTCGAAGGGTATCCAGGGTTTCATTGATCAGCTGGGTCCGGTCATAAAAAGGGACGATGGCGACCTGGCTGACGGTGCCGTCGGGCAAGGTCTTTTTTGGCATACCCGACGAGATCTCCCGGATCTTGGCCTTGACGCGCTCGATGACGGCGAGGGGGTTGTCCCCATATCGGACGGCCACGACCCCGCCCACGGTCTCAGCACCGCCCTTGTCCAGCGCCCCCTGACGCGCCGCCGGACCCAGGGTGATTCTGGCCACCTGTCTGACGAAGACAGGCACGCTGTTTTGAAGCTTGATTACGGCATTTTCCAGATCCTCCAGGCCCTTGATGAAACCGATTCCCCGAACCAGGTATTCCACCCGGTTGATCTCAAGGGTCTGGGCTCCCACGTCCCGGTTGGCCCCTCTCACCGCATCCACGATTTCGTTCAGGCTCACGCCGTAGATCCGCATGAGGTCCGGATCCATATCCACCTGGTATTCCTGCACGAAGCCGCCAACGGATGCCACTTCACTCACGCCTTCCACGCTCATGAGGGCATAGCGTATATACCAGTCCTGGACCGTCCGGAGTTCATGGAGATCCCACCCCCCCGTGGGGGTTCCATTTTTGGTTGCCCCCTCCAGGGTGTACCAGAAGACCTGGCCCATGGCCGTGGCATCGGGACCGATGGCGGGCCTGACCCCGTCCGGCAATGCTCCGTCCGGCAGGCTGTTCAGTTTCTCGAGGATACGGGACCGGCTCCAGTAGAAATCAGTGTCATCCTGGAAGATCACATAGATGGACGAAAACCCGAACATGGAAAAACTGCGAACGACCCTGACGCCCGGAACCCCCATTAAGGAGACTGTCAGAGGGTAAGTGATCTGGTCCTCCACATCCTGGGGGGATCTGCCGGGCCAGCTCGTGAACACAATCTGCTGGTTTTCACCGATGTCCGGGATGGCATCAACGGGGACCGGGTCCCGGAAAGGTCCCCCCAGCTCCCAATCAAAGGGGGAAACCAGGATGCCCCATCCCACGGCCAGAAGGATGATGAGAAATGCGATGATTTTTTTCTTGAAGAGGAGCTGGAGGCTTGTCTCTGTCAGAGACAAACGGGCCTGATTGCCTGATCTAATTTGTGGGGGCTGATGGTCGCTCATTGGGGCCTATTGGATACGTCTTCGCGACAACGGCCTGGTGTTGTCGCCGTAGGTTCCCGGCTTTCGCCGGCTGATGGCATCACGCCGCTGCCTCTCCCGACGGCCCACGGTTTCCCGTGTGACTTCAGGGGTAGCATCATCCTTTCCATCCCCCGGCTTTAAACTCTGCATGCGGCTCTTGCGCCGTTCTAATCGATAATCCGAGTCCATGACTTCAGACCCGCCAGGTTTGTGATAACCGGTTGCCAGATGGCCGTCCTCCATGTCCATCATGCCGGGTTTTGCCAGGATCTGAATGGCGCTGTCTATTTTGAAATTGCCGTTGACCACCACCTGATCCCCCTCGTTGAGCCCTTCCAGCACTACGTAATGGTCCTTGGCTTTCGGCCCCAGAACCACCTCCCTACCCTCAAAAACGCCTTCTTCACCTGGCACGGCCACATACACCACCGACCTTTTCCCGGTGATGAGAGGAGCCGTCAGGGGGATAACCAGGGGCGCCAGACCGCCCTTATGACCCGGTCCCACCAGTTTTCCATTCATCCCTATCCGCGCATGGATCACGGCCCGGGTTAACATGCCCGCTTTGAGTCGCCCACCCCGGTCCGGGTAAATGACGCCGATATTAAATGTACGGGTTTTGGGATCGAAAACCGGGTCCACATAGACGACTTTCCCTTTGAAACGCTCCCCGGGGTAGACCTCTGTCTCAAACGTGGCTTCCTGGCCCTTCCTGATCCATGGGTAATCGGCCTCGTAGGCATCCAGTTTGGCCCAGACGTGCTGCGGATCGGCCAATGTGAAAATGGGCGAACCGGTGTTCACATAGGTTCCTTCGAACGCGTTCTGAACCACCACCTGCCCGTACATGGGTGCGTAAACGGTGGCGATGCCCGTGGGCTCCCCCACCTTCATCAATTCGTCGATGTCCCTTTTTGGCAGCCCCATGATCAGGAGTTTATGCCGGATGGCGTTGATGGTTCTGATAGCTTTTTCTTCCTCGGGGGATCTTTTTCCGGATTCAGGCCTTTCCCTGGATTGGACCGGCGCCTCTATGGCCACATGGGGAAGGCCTCGTTGAAAAGCCAGGAAACTGGGGGCGAATTTCATGGCTTCGGTCAATTGGCGCTGGGTTTCCAGGAGATCGGGTGAATAGAGGTCGAACAAAGGATCGCCCCACCGCACAAACTGGCCCGCCCGCTTCACATAGATACGGTCTATAACACCGGGCATGAAGGTGGAGACATAGCTCATGTGGGCAGGGTCGTAGTCGATCTGCCCGAAAAGTTTCACTTGGGCATCAACAAACTTTCGCTCCACCGGTGCCAGTTGAATGGAACCGAGCTTGATGGCCTCGGGCGTCAATTTCAACCGGGACGGTCCGGCATTGACCGTTTCCGGCCCCAGATGGGACGGAATCAGGTCCATACCGCACACGGGGCACTTTCCCGCTTTGTCCATGGGGGGAACACAGTTCATGGGGCAGACATGGACGAGGGTTCCCGCGGTCTCGGTGGTGGCAGTTTCCACCCCCTTATCTGCCTCTTTCCCGGGTCCTTTCAGGAAAAGTCCTGTCACGACTCCCAGTAAAAGAACGGCCGCCAGAAGAGCGAATCCCTTTTTGGACAGATATTTGTGATTTGTCTCTCTCATACTCTCACATCCCAATAGATGGCCCACGGGACGGTTTCGGGAATCCTTAAACCCGATTCCAGAATAAAATCCGAGAAGGCCATAGGATACAACGATATTACCACGAACGCAACATAAGCGCTCATGGAAAGAATACAAAGGCGCTTCTGCAGAACGGGGACAATCCCTTTGAGCGATGCCTGTGTTGAAAATCGTTCCAGCAAGCCCACACCGACACCGCAGATACCCGCTGGCAGAAGCGTCAGGTAGAGCGCATAACCGATGTAGTGGTACTCTTTCTGGAGCAGGCAGAAAGGGCAATGATGCGTTGGAAGTTCATAGAAATACACGGAAATAAATGAGACAACCGATGCCACCGAAAGGATCAGCGCCCAGCCGGCAAAACCGGCAAACCAGCGCGCCCCCCTGCCTGTTATCAGAAAATGGATGCCAGTGCGAACGGTCAGGACAAGGGTCAGAAAAAACAGGATCATGGTGGGCCTTGAAGGCAGGGACGCTATCTGCCCCCCGATTTCCTTTGTATCTTCACTGAAAAGAGCCCCGCAGCACGAGGTGATAATGTCCACTTTCAAACCAGCAAAATATTTTATCTGAAAAAATGCCTCCACAAAAAGCAGACCCGTGATGAGAAGGAGGAATTTGTATTTAAATCTGATCAGGGGATAATTTTCAGCACGGTTGTCGGTGTAATTGACCAGAAGCCAAAGCCCGCAGAGGAAAAAGTTCACCCCTTTCAGTGCCAGTGTGGGGTAGCCATAACCATTGGCGTTGAGGGTGCCTGCGGCGCACATGGCCCCCACAAAGAGGGTGTGGATGTGGTCCGCCGTGTAAACGAACATGAAAAGGGACAACAGCTGAAAGGCTGACACGTAGGCAAAAATGACGGAAACAAGGTAAGTTTTCCGCTCAAGGTTCAGCTGGGTGGGGGTGCCGCTCGAAAGATCCCAGTACCGGATGATCCGAACCCCCGTAAAGGCGGCATAGGCGGCAAATGCCGTCACCATAAACGACGCCGATATCAATGCTATGATACCGGGATTCAGGATCATTTTCCGGCCCCATTTTCGACAATTTCACCGTCCCGCAACCCCACAACACGGTCCACCCCATGGTACTCTGACACCAGGGGGTCATGGGATGCAATGAGAATGGTTTTTCCCTCTGCTTTAAAATCCATCATGAGGGCCATGAATTTTCCGGACATTTCCGTATCCAGGTGGGCCGTGGGTTCATCGGCGATGATCACGGAGGGATCGTTAATGAGTGCCCTCGAAATGGCTACCCGTTGCCGTTCACCACCGGAAAGATTCTCCACCTTTTCATGAACCTTTGATGCCATATGGAGCCGCCCCAGGAGATCGCCGGCCTTTTTTTTCACCACGACGTGCTTTTTTCCCATGGGGTAGGCGGGGATCATGACATTTTCCAGGACCGTTATCCCCCGGATCAGCTGGTAATCCTGAAAAATGAAACCGAAGGTTTCCCGGCGAATCCCGGCGGCGAACCGTTCCGGAAGACTCGTGGTCTCCCGGTTATTCACCTTGATCCTTCCGGACGTAGCCCTCGACATACACCCGATAATACTGAGCAGGGTGGTCTTGCCGGAGCCGCTGGGACCCTTGAATACCGTCACCCGGCCCATGTGGATACGCAAATCAATACCTTTAAGCGCCTCAAAGGCATTGGACTTGCCCATATTGAAGGTCTTGGAAATGTGGGACAACTCGATCATGTTTCACTCGCCCTGCGGGATCGGCACAGGCTTAATAAAATCCTTTTAAGAGTCGGAAAGTACATTATAAGTTCAGTATATGCAAGCGCTCGAGCAGGGTCAAGCGCTACCATTCACAGATGTTTACACCATGAAAGCCATTGAAAAAGCATTTTGATTGGGCTAAATATGGTTTTTTAATAAACAGATCCGATGGATGAATAACAATGAAAGACACATATCATATTTCTGGTACACCTGAATTATTTTTAGGATGCGGTGCGATCCACGAACTGTACGAATGGGTCACCCGTTACAGAAGCCCCGCCCTGGTCATTACCGGTGGAAGCACACATGAAAATATTCCATTTCTGAACGGCTTTCTGGACCGACTGGCATCGGGGGGCCGGCTTGCCGGAACCGTAAAAATCATCCACGAACCTTCCCCAAAAGACGTTGATGAGGCGGTCGCCGCATATGAGGGCAGGGAGATTGGATGTGTCATCTCCATTGGCGGGGGAAGTGTCCTTGATGCGGGAAAAGCCATATCGGCCATGCTGAAGTCTGAAGGGGGCGTCGAAGCGTATCTTGAAGGGATCGGCAGCCAAAACCCCTCCGGACACAAAATACCTTTCGCTGCGATACCCACAACGGCCGGCACGGGAAGTGAAGCCACCTGCAACGCGGTGATCACACGGCGGGGACCCGATGGATTCAAGAAATCCCTTCGCCACATGAATTACCTTCCCAACATGGCTGTCGTGGATCCCGCGCTGACGATGAGCTGTCCCCCTGAGACGACCGCCGCAAGCGGTATGGACGCTTTTACCCAGCTGCTTGAATCTTATCTGTCGGTTCGGGCAAACCCCTTTACGGATGCGCTGGCCTTTGATGCCATCGGCAGGCTGCATGGTTCACTCGAAAAAGCCTGCCGGCAGGGGGAGGCCCTCGAAGCCCGCTTTGAATTGGCTTATGCCGCCTACATTTCCGGCATCACGCTGGCCAACGCGGGGCTCGGCCTGGTACATGGTTTTGCGCAACCCCTGGGTTCCCTTTTCGGAATCCCCCACGGTGTCGTGTGCGGCACCCTTATGGCGGCAGTGAACCGGGTTACGGCACAAAAACTTACCCGTCATGGGATGGAAAACCGTACGGCATTTAAAAAGTATGTTAAAATTGGAAAATTATTCGCCGGCTCCCAAACCAAAGGGGAATTTTACTATCTGGATTTCTGCATCAATGAGATTGAGAGACTGACCGAAGCGTTGAAATTGCCGCTTCTCTCAGATTATGGCATAACCGAAAAGGATTTCCAAAAAATCATCGCTTCCACCGGCCTGAAATACCATCCGGTTCGATTGAATGAAGAGGATTTAATGACAATTCTAGAACATCGGGTGTAGACATATTTTAACATCCCCCCATCCACCTGAATATTGACATTAGCATATTATTGCAATATTATTGCATGGTAGATCTGTAGCCAATTTAACGTCAAGCCCGTTAAAGAACGCTGGAAGAATAAAATGATTCTAATGGTTTCAACAACCATTAACAAAAATGATTAAAACGGCAAAAGAGGTGAAGCGTATGAAAGATGTAATTGTCATCGGCGGGGGAGCGGGCGGCGTACCCGCAGCCATCAGGGCGGCGCAGCTGGGCGCGGATGTGGCCATTGTTGAAGCCGGAGAATTCGGCGGGCTGTGCATGAACAGGGGTTGCGTCCCTTTCGGACATATGATGCTGGCATCCAACGTATTTGGCGCCGTTTCATTCGGAAAAAAACTGGGTTTAGACTTTCATGACGTCACCAGGGATTATGCGGAACTGAAAAAACGACAGGATGAACTGATCGGTTTCATGCGGATGGGTGTGAGCAGCACCCTTAAGAAGAATAAAATAGAACTGATTGAGGGGAAAGGAGAACTTTTCGGAAACGGAAAGGTGTCCGTCAACGGCGAGACCATTTTGTGCAAAAATGTCATCCTGGCCACGGGCGCAACCTGGGTTAAGCCCGATTTTCCCGGAAGTCCCATGGAAGAGATCATTAACGGCGATGACCTGCTGGGCGCAGATGACCTGCCGGAGCGCGCGCTGCTATTCGGTACCAGCCCCTGGCTCCTGGAAATCGCCCAATTCCTCCACCGGTTCGGCAAGAAGGTGATTTTGGCCACACCGGACAAATCCATTCTTCCAAACGAAAGTAAAGCCATCCGGACCCGTCTGAACAAAGCGCTTAAAACGGAAGGGATTGAAATTAAACGTGAGGCGGAGATCACGGATATCAAGAAACAAAAGGGTGGCCTCTCCGTAGCGCTCAATTTCAAGAAAGGGAGCGACACACTTGAAGTGGATCGCATTATCCATATTGAAAGAACACCCTCGTTGAAAGGGTTGGGTCTTTCGAGTGTCGGCCTTGATGAAAACGCCGATTTTCTGGAAGTAGACCGCAAAATGGAAACAGCCGCGAAAGGAATTTACGCCATCGGAGACCTCACCGGTCCCCAGGAACGTCATTACTCCCATTTGTCTTCAGAAGGGGCCATCGTTGCCGCGGAAAATGCCATGGGATTGAACAGCACCATGAACCCGCTAACCTTCACCCGCGTCCTTTTTACGCAACCCCAGGTAGCCACGGTGGGGCTCACGGAAAAGCAAGCCAAAAATGCGGGACATGACGTGATTACAGGCTCCGCTCCATACGGCATGAATCCACTCGGCATGCTCCTTTCGGAAAACGAAGGGATTGTGGAAGTGGTCGCGGACAAGAAATATGGAGAAGTCCTCGGCGCACACTTTGTGGGGACCCATGTGGCTGAAATGGCTGGACAGGCCATCCTTGCCATTCAGATGGAAGGGACACTGGAAGATCTGGCAAGGGCCTCTTTTCCCCATCCGACGCTCAGCGAATCCCTTCCGGAGGCAGCGCGAAATGCGCTGGGAAGGCACATATATCTGCCCTGATCAGGCCATCAGACAAATGACCCCGTTCCACAGGAAGTAATGGACAAACGCATGAAAATTCCTTATTTTGAGCGGCGTACCCAATCTGAAACCGATGATTCGAAAATAGGAGAAACTCATGACCGTTCAGGAAGGCCCCTACGTTGTCGGCATAGACGGCGGAACCGAGTCCATTCGCGTCGGTTTATTTGACCTTCAGGGGAATCTGATTCTCAGCAAAAGCAGCCCCTATGAAACACACCATCGGCAATCCGGCTGGGCGGAACAGAATCCAGAAGCGTGGTGGAATTCACTGAAACAGGCCATGGCACCGCTTTTGAGCGAAAGCCGGGTTGACCCGAATGACATCAGGGGGATTGCCGCGGATACCACCTGCTGTACGGTGGTTTTCCTGGATGAAAACATGAAGCCGTTGCGAGACGCCCTCTTGTGGATGGACGTGCGGGCAGCCAAAGAAGCCCGGCTTATTGCCGAAACCGGACACCCCGCTTTAAAATACAATGGATTCGGCAATGTATCCGCTGAATGGATGCCTTGCAAAGCCCTTTGGGTTAAACGGAATGAACCGGACATCTACAGAAATGCGGCTGTCATATGTGAGTATCAAGATTTTCTAAACCACCGTCTTACGGGAGAAAAAACCGCCAGCATCAATAACGCATCGGTTCGTTGGTACTATGACGATGAAAACGGAGGATTTCCCGCCACTTTCTACGAAACCATCGGACTGGGCGATCTGCTGAACAAATTCCCCCAGAGAGTCGTGGACATGGATCAACCGGTGGGGCGCCTCACCCGTGAGGCCGCAGACCATCTGGGACTGAAACAAGGGACCGTAGTGGCCGAGGGGGGGGCTGACGCTTTTGTGGGTATGGTAGGCCTGAACGTTATTGAACCGGGAAGGCTGGCTTTCATTACCGGATCCTCGCACCTGCACCTGGGAATGGCATCAAAGGCCTTTCACGCAAAAGGGATTTTCGGGACCTATCCGAACGGTGTCCTTCGAGGGCAGCACACGGTTGAAGGCGGTCAAATTTCCACGGGGTCCATCCTCAAATGGTTTAAAACACACTTCCTTCAGGGGCAGGCCGCAACGGCTAAGGGTTTGGGTCAGGGAATCTACTCAGTGATGGATGAAAAGGCTGAAAAAATCCCCGTGGGGTCGGAAGGACTCATCCTTCTCGATTCATTCCAGGGAAACCGCACCCCGCTGGTGGATCCGAATCTCAGGGGGGCCATCTGGGGCCTCAGCCTGCGGCACGGCCCTGAACATATTTTTAGAGCCATACTGGAAGGGATCGCTTATGGAACCGAGTTTATTTTTCGCCAATTCAAAGAGGCCGGATATGAAACCAAGGAGATCTACGCCTGCGGCGGCCCCACCCGAAGCCGTCTCTGGATGCAGATTCATGCGGATGTGAGCGGCGTGCCCATTTCGATTCCCAAAGTTCAGGACGCACCGCTTCTGGGATCCGCCATTCTCGCAACCGTTGCCTCAGGACTCTACCCCACGGTAAAAGAAGCGGCTGACAACATGGTCACCATATCCCGGATCGTTGAACCCGACGCGGGTAGCCACGAAGCATATGGCTTTTATGTGGATCGATACATCGACACCTACCAGCAAATGTCCCCATTAATGCATCAAATGTCGGAACATCTTCATTGATGATATGTGGGAGAACAGATCCCCGACGCCGAAACCGTCTTTTTTGAGGAAGGCGGACACATGCTATTCTATGAGGAACCTGAGAAATTCAACCGGGTGGTGGCTGAATTTGTTGGAAAGGGCTAAATAAGACTATCCCCAGCCCCAATCCAGCCTTTTTTCATCTATATCAAAGGTCAGCAGTTCTTCGCCGGTTTCTCCACCTTCGGCGATAACCACCCCGTTGGGTCCGATGATCATGCTGTGTCCCAGGTTGATCTCCCCCCGGTAAGAGCCAACGGCGTTGGCCTTGCAGACGAAGAATCCGTTCTCGCAGGCCCTTGCAATGGGCAGTGCCCGGTTCTTGTCCACCTTCAGGCGGGCAACCATTGGGGGGTAATAGTGGGCGCAGGAAATGAATAGGACCTTTGCCCCTGCATTCCGGACCCTTCCGGACAACTCCGGAAAATTTTGATCCCGGCAAATGATGGTGCCCACGGTCAAGTTTTTCAATTCAAAGGTGAGCAAATCGGAACCGGAGGCAAAGTATTCTTTTTCGAAGGAAACCAGATGGGTCTTATGATAGAGAAGACGGCCACCATCCGCCAGAAGGACCACCAGGCTGTTATAGAAGCGATCTTCTACCCAATATGGTGTTCCCACCAGCAGGTTGATCCCCAATTCCCGGGCCAGCCCTTGCAGTTGGTCGATGGCGCTGTTGACCCTGTCGGCATTCAGCTGGTGGAATCCCTCAAAGAGATAACCGGTGAGGCTGGTCTCGGGAAAACAGACCACATCCACCCCTTGGGCCTTTGCCTTTTCGGCCCAGGCCGTGATGTTTTTTAGGTTTTCACCTACTTCGGGATAGAGGTGGATCTGGGCTGCGGCAATTTTCAACGAGATTCTCCTTATTAACCCCAGTGCTTATTCTGAACGGCGGCAATTTTGTCGTACACGTTAGCGTTTTTAAGGGCCAGGAATGTATCCTTGAAAATCCCGAACACGTCCTGGTAAACAGCATGGTTGCCCATATTGGGTTCGATGGAGTCGAAAGGGTGAACCATGTTTTCCACTGCTTCTTCCACGGAATCGAAGATCCCGGCGCCCGCGGCACCCAAAATAGTGGCCCCCAGGGTTGTGCATTCGGAAACTTTCAGCCGCTCCACCGGCCTTCCATAGACATCCGCCTGGATTTGATTCCAAAGAGGAGATTTTGCACCCCCGCCCGACAGTCGAATACTGTCAAACGGTTTTCCCAAGACCGTCTCCATGGCATCCACGATCATGCGCAGTTCGTAGGCGCCCCCTTCCATGATGGATCGGGCCATCATGGCCCGGTCGTGGATGAGCGAGAGACCGATGGCGCCGCCCCGGGCGTTGTCCACGTAATGGGGTGTTACCTGGCCCGAGAAAAAGGGGAAGAACACATAACCCTTACAACCCACGGGCGCTGAGGCGGCCTGGGCACTGATCAGGTCGTACACATCCATCCCCAGCTGGTCGGCAGTCCCCTGTTCCAGCTGTCCGTAGGTGTCCCGCCACCACCTGAGACAGACCCCGGTGGCGAATGCGAGCCCTTCCATGTCCCACTTGTTGGGGATGGCAGATCCCCCCATGAGCACCAAATGGTCGGGGTCGGATTTTCGTGAATCGATGTGGGCCACCATGACCGACGCGGTTCCGATGGTGATCTCCGCCAACCCTTCCCGAATGACACCGGCGCCGATGGCGGCGCACTGTTGATCTCCCCCCCCGAAACAGATGGGCATCCCTTCCGCAAAACCCGAGAGTTCGGCCGCTTCCCTGGAAACAACGCCCACCTGACGGGCGGGGGTCTTCATGGGAGGCAGTTTATCCATTGGGAGATTGATGAGATCGCAAAGTTCCCTGGACCAGTCCAGATTGGCAATATCCATCATACCGTTAAGCGTTATGGACGCCGGGTCCGATGCAATATCTTCGGAACCGAATTTATGGAGAAAAAACTCCTGCCCGTTGACAATCAAATGGGTACGATCCAGCAATTCCGGTCGCTTATCCACCACCCATTTCATCTTGGCATAGGACCAGAGGCCGGACAGGGTCACACCTGAGATATCGTGGTACCGATCGTCCCCCAGGTTCTCCCGAATCCAGGTCAATTCTTCCCCCGCCCTGCCACAGGACCAGACAATGGAATCGGCCAAGGGATTGAGATCCTTGTCCACGCAGACAAACGTTCCCCGCTGACTTGAAAATCCGAGAGAAGCGATTTCTGTTGGATCAACGCCCGTGTTGGCAATCACTTCTTTGCTGGCCTCACACATATGGGTCCACATGAGATCCATGTCCTGTTCCACCCAGCCCGGATGGGGGTAGGAACAGGGATATTCCCGGTAGGCCGTGCCAACAATATTTCCCTCGGTGTCTGCAATCATAACGGTGACGCCGGTGGTGCCTGCGTCTATACCGGCTAAGAGTTTCTTGCTAGCCATTGTTGAACCTCCTGTTGGGTCTCGTTGATGCCTTTTTTATTCGGAAATAGGCGGAACCAGATCATCGTGAAGGGATTGAACCAGATTGAAGCAGTCAAGCAAGGGGCCGTTTAAGATATCATTTCGTTTTTGGGCCATCTTTTCATAGAAGGCGGTCATTTCACTTTGAGGTTTAAAGGTTTCTTTGAAGGTCACCCACTGTTTGATGGTTTCCTTCATATCTTTAACGGCCCCCACACCATGGGCGGCCAGCAGGGCGTTGCCAAGGACTGCGCCTTCAGATTGGGAGGGGATAAGATATTCCAGGTTCATCATATCCGCTTTGATCTGATTCCAAATCCGGCTGTTGCTTCCACCGCCCGCTCCAATCATCTGGTTTACGGGAAATCCCGCATCCCTCAGCATAAGAGTCCAGTGCAGATATTCAAAGGCGATGGATTCCAGCATGGAACGCCACATGTGCCCAGCCTGGTTAGAACCTCTGAGCCCCAGCCAGGTGCCGCTGGCCGTGGGCCAGGAAGGGGAGGTTCGCCCCTGGAGAAAGGGGAAGAACATGGCATAATCGGAGCCGGCCGGCACTTTTTCCGCCAGTTTGTCCAGTTCCCGATAGACCTCGTCCACGCCCGGCTTTCTGAGAATTTCATCTCTGTACCAGCGCAGGCTAAGGCCGCCTGCCGGGATAAAGGCCCAGGGAAGATATTGATCCTCAAAGGTATTCATGGCGTTGACCAAGATCTTCTTCTTGGTAATGTCCGCGTTCACGTCGCTCAAGGCAAAGGCTGCGATGGATGCGGTCCCCGCCACGTCAAAGGACATGCCCACATCCGTCAAACCGGACCCCAGGCAGGATTGCATGATGTCGCCTGCCCCGGCAACCAGCGGAACACCCGGTTTGAGGCCCAGTTTTGCAGCCTCCTCCGCACAAAGTTCCCCTACCACATCCCAAGGTTTCACGACCCTCGGCAGCATTTCGTGGGGCAAACCGAGGAGATCAATCTGTTTCTCAGACCAATCCCTCTTTCTGACGTCAAAACCGATAATCCATCCCGACTGATGGGCCCAGTCCACAAACGCGTCTTTCGCCTTGAGGCCTCCCAGTTTTCCCATGACATAATGGGCGCAGCCAACCACTTTTTTTGCGTTTTTGCGGATGTCGGCGTTATTGGCGAGCATCCATTTGAGGACAACGGGGGGCATGTAGGCGGCAGGCTCCGCGTTTCCGCTCTCCTCCGCCCAGAGAGGGTCGACGCCTTCCAGTGCCCGAGCCTCTTTTTGGGCCCGTCCGTCCAGATAGGGGATGTAAGGACCGATGGGGTTCCAGTCCGTGTCGATGGGGACAATGCCGCAGATAATACCACTGCAACTGATGCCACCCACCTCATCAGGGTCCACCTTTCCCTTGGTGACACATTCCTTGATGCCTTCGGCCACCACCCGGTAAAATTGATCAGCCTCCATTTCGGCCCACCCGGGTTTTGGGTAAAGGATTTCATGCTCCCGGTAAGCATCGGCGACCAGCTGCCCATCAATGGTGTATATGGCAACCTTGGTTCCCATGGTGCCGCAGTCATAACCGATATAGTAACGTTTCGTCATGGATTTTGCCTCCTACGGGATATTTTCTAGAAATAGGCTTTTTCGGTTTCTCGGTTGAACAGGTGCATCTTGTTTTTCATGACATCCAGCCAGATTTTGTCACCCATTTTAATATCGTGGTCCACGGATACCTTAAGTTTCAGCTTATTATTGGGGATCTCGATATCTACGATCATCTCTTCCCCCAAGGGTTCGGTCACAATGACGTCCGCGGGAAAATTATCTTCTCCGCCCTTTTTCCCACTGACGATGAAGTTCTCGGGCCGAATACCCAGCACCACCTCCTTGGGCTTAGATGAAGGATCACCGTTGTTTTCCTTATAGCGATCGATCAGATCCGGAGGCAGGCTGATCCTGAAGGATTCGTTCACCAACTCCCATTTTTCTGCCGTAACTTCAAGATCGCAATCCATGAAATTCATGGGCGGATCCCCCACAAACCCTGCCACAAACTGATTCACGGGGCGGTTGAAGATTTCAAAGGGGGTCCCCACCTGTTGCAGCACACCAAAATTCATAATGGCGATACGGTCTGCCATGCTCATGGCTTCCATCTGGTCATGGGTCACGTAAATCATGGTGGTGCCTAAGGTGCGCTGCAGGAGTTTCAATTCCCCCCTCATGTGGGTGCGGAGCTTCGCATCCAGATGGGAAATGGGTTCATCCAGAAGGAAAACCTGAGGCTCCCGCACAATGGCCCGCCCGATGGCCACCCGTTGTCGTTGACCGCCGGAAAGCTGTTTCGGGTAACGGTCGAGAAAATCCGTTATCTCAAGGATCTCCGCAGCCCTATTTACCCTTTTTTTGATTTCGGCGTCGGAATATTTCTGCTTTCCCACACGCAGGGGAAATGCCATATTGGCAAAAACCTTTTTGTGGGGATAAAGGGCATAGGTCTCAAAAACCATGGCGATATCCCGATCTTTCGGTTCCACCTCATTGACCACCTGATCTCCGATAAGAATCTCCCCCTGGGAGATTTCCTCCAGACCGGCAATCATTCTTAGCGTGGAGGATTTACCGCATCCCGAAGGCCCCAGAAGGCTGAAAAATTCCTTGTCTTTGCAATCCAGAGACAAGTCCAGAACCGCCTCCACCTTTCCATACCGTTTCCAAACATTATTGAGTGTTACTTTCGCCAAAACCGATCTCCTGTGAACGTACTCCGTCGAATTGTTTTAGGATTAAAGTCACTTTTCATTTACTGACGTACCGCGCCCATGGTCATTCCCTGGACCAGGTACTTTTTCACCAGAAGCCCCAAAAACAGCATGGGGGTAATGAGAATGGTTCCGGCGGCCATGATGCCGCCCCACTCGATGCCCACCGTGCTGTGCAGCTCAGCCGTAGCCACGGGAAGGGTCTTGGCACCCTGCTGTCCGAAGACGCTGGCAAAGATGAAGTCATTCCACGAAAACACCAGACAGAGGATCAGGGCCGCCACGATCCCGGGCATGGCCAGGGGAAGGATAACCTTGTAAAAGGCCTTGATGTTGGAACATCCGTCCACCTTGGCCGCTTCCTCCACTTCCACGGGGATATCCTCGAAAAAGCTCCTCATGAACCATACGGCAAAGGGGAGATCAAAGGTGGTATAGGCCAGAATGAGCCCCACCAGGTTTCGCCCACGGAGGGCTTCCAGAAGCCCCAGCCCGGTAAAGATGGAATAAAGCGGTACCATCACCGCCACAACCGGCGCCATACGGGTGGAGAGTATCCAGAAGGAAAGATGCTGTTCCCCCTTGATTTTGCCCCGTGCCAGGCCGTAGGCGGCCAGGGCCCCGAAGGCCACGGAGATAACTGATGCGCTGCCGGCGGCAACGATACTGTTGACAATATAGGTCAGGAAATGTTCTTCCACAAACAGGTCGTGATAATGCCGAAAGGTGGGCGTGAAATTGAACATCTTATCGAAAGCCCCGGCCCAGTCGCCGATGTCCGGAATCTGAAAAGCGTCCCGGAGTTCCTTCAAGGAGGAGAGGACCATAATGAGCAGGGGGAGGGTGGTCCAGAGAAAAAAGGCGGCAATGGCCACATACATGAGGGTTCGCCAGAAGGCTCTCTTTCTCTTGGCCGCCCTACTGACCAGTTCGGCTTCAGCCATTGTTGCCCACCTCCTTCTTCTTGAACACCACATTCACAAAGAACATGCCCATAATAATGGTAAAGAGCAGCAGGATAAACCCGATGGCCGCTCCCCGTCCGAACTCGAAATAGCGGAACGAAACATTATAGAGGTAAAAAGGAAGGATCTTGGTGGTATCCGCAGGCCCTCCTTTCGTTAGCACGTAGATCAGATCAATCAAGCGGACGTTATCCATGAAGCGCACCACAACGGCAATGACCAACACCCCTTTGATATTGGGCAGGGTCACCTCCAGAAACGTGCGAACGGGACCGGCCCCGTCAACACGGGCCGCTTCCAGCTGATCCTGGGGCACCGCCTTGAGGCCCGCCAGAACGATGAGGATGATCAAAGGTGTCCACTCCCACACATCCGCCGCCACCACCGCCATAAATGCGGTAGACGGCATAAAGGGGAGCAGCCACGGCTTGGCATTGGCCAGAATGGTCTCCCCGCCCATGAGACCGGCGGATTTGAGAAACCAGTACCCCCAACCAAAGGAAACATTATACAAAAACCGAAAGAGATATCCCACCACAATGGGGGCCACCATCATGGGCATTATGAAAATGACGATGAAGAAATTTTCGAATTTTGCGTTGTTGATGAGCATGGCAACGCTCGTTCCCACAATCATTTCGATGGACAGGCAGAGAATAAAATACCAGATAAGGAGTTTGACACCATTTAAAAAGGGCTCATCATCCAGCAATCTTATGTAGTTATACAGGCCGATCCACACATCCTTCTCTCCGGGATCCATGGCGGTCTCTTTGAAACTCATGACCACCATCCATATAAACGGGTAGATGGTAATGACTGCCAAAACAATGATGGTGGGCAGCATGAGCCAGAAATGGAATGGGAGCATTCCTTTTATTTTGTTGAATAATCCTTGATTTGGGCCGGCTCCATGATACACGGGCAGAGGGGGGCTCAATGTCTCTTCTTTCGGCTGGGCCATAATAATCAATCTTTCCTTAGTTATTCCTTGTTCAGATTAGATCCAGCCCGGCCGGAATACCGGGTAGCACCCCGGCCGGGCTTTGAAAAGAGTTTACACGCGATAGAGACGATCGGTTTTCTTTTTTATTGCATCGCAGGATTCTTTGGGAGACTTGAGGCCGCTGACGCATTTATGGATTTCCGAAGTCTGGATCTGGATGTACTCGTTAAACTTCACCACCTTGGGTCCCACCACGAACTGAGGTTTCCAGATACTCTTAAGAATCGGCCCGTAGGTGAGGGCATTGGGCATCAGGGGAACCTCATCGACCATGACCCCTTTTTCCATCTCCACCGGCTTGGCCAGTTTCTTCATGGGAGCCGTTTTCCGGTCAAAAGCCTTTTTCACATCGGGCATTTCAAAGACCGACTTCCGCGTTGGGGTGCCACCCACGTCCTTTAAAACCATGTACTGGGTATCATGGGACGTGGACCAGAGAGCGAAGAGGTAGGCCGCTTTCTGGAGATCTTTTTTGGCCCACCGGTTAATGGCAATACCGCCGATACCGCAGTTGGTACCGTTAACGGCTTTACCCTTGCCCACGATCCATTCAGGAGCGCCCGTGGGGCACAGGTCATAGACGGTGCGGCCGCCGGCTGCCTTGGACTGTCTCGGATCCTCAACCACCGCTGCAAACTCGCCGTACTGGGGCTGCATGGCTGCGAGTCCCGTAATGTAAGCGGTGTTGGCGCCAGACCAGTCATTGGTGAGGGAGTCGGGATGGGCGTATTTCATGAGTTCTTTGTAATTGCCCATGGTCATGACGGACTGTTCGTCCCCCCATTTGCAAGGTCCGGGCTGGTTGCTGCCGAAGTAATCGTCAAAATCCCATTCCAACCACATACCGTTGGCGTAGGAAACCCGCTGGTAGTCCAACTGCCCCCCCCATCCTTCACGGCCCTGAAGGGCGATACCGTATTTGACATCGGGGAATTTGGCTTTCTTGAAAAATTTACAGATATCCAAAACATCTTTCCAGGTGGTGTCTTTGGTATACACCAGGGGTTTTCCGTATTCAGCTTCAAAATTAGGGGAATATTTTTCAAAAAGGTCTTTGCGGTACATCATGACGGCCACGGCATTGTCGTACGGGTAGGCCGCAATCTTGGGGTCACCGAAAAATCGCCCCGTAATATCCAAAAAGCGATTGAGCCAAACATCGTTCCCCACGCCGTTGGGGACTTTTGGGAGGCTGGGATCTTTCTCGAAAGTGCGAAGATCAGAAGCATGTTTATAGAAGGGAGCGCCAATGGGTTTGTCCTGGGAATAGAAGCAGGCATAGGCCCCTTTCCTTCCCCTCACATCAATACCCACCTTCTCGGCCACGATATCCAGATGCTCTTCAATGATCTCGATATCGATTCCGGTGAGATCCGTAAATCCTTTCACCTTACTTTTGATGGCCGCTGTTGGCGGCGTGTCTTCAGACATAAAAACAATTTTAGAACCGGAAAACTGTTTCCATTTCTGATCGCTCCCTGCATGGGCCAGTTGAGCCTTTGAAAGCGGTGATTTCACAATCGTACCACCCACAAGCACCATACCACCAAGACCCATTTTCTTCAGTACCTCACGACGCGTCAAGTCCATCACGTACCCTCCTTTTCTCTTAGGTTAAAGGTTTTACAATGACAAACAAACTTCCCGAAACATCAACCGGGTTCATCCACGCTACAGAAGAACAAATCTAACAACCATTTCTTCCACCTCTCCCCTCTAAACGGGGTTGCTTTTTTTACAATGTAGCAATATTATACTGTTGTAAGGTTGTCAAGCAAGGACTCACTTCTCTGACCAAAAAAAGTAAGTAACCCTGGCGAACAGGAAGCCCTTGTATGTCAATGGGATTTGTCACACAAGCCCCCGAATAACGTTTTGAGGGGAACCATATCAGTCATTTAAAAACTATCATTTTCTTGGAGAAAAAACCATGATAAACAGTTTCTTGCATGTGGGCGTGGGGGTTCGAGATATTGAAGAATCGGCTCGATTTTACACGGAAGTCATGGGAATGAAGGAAGAATACCGCTCCCACAATGAAGGAGAGAAGATCAGCCGTATTGTTGGTGTGGAAAACGCAGATCTTGACGTGTGCATGTTGATCAAAGACAGCGTGAGAGTGGAATTGCTGGCCTACAAAAGCGCCAAAACCCATGAGGCGCAATCCCACATAAATCAGGATGCCATCGGCTTGACGCACCTGGCTTTCCTGGTGGACGATGTGGAGAAGGAATATGAAAGGATCAAGGCGTTGGGGTACCAATTTAACGCACCCCCCATGATCGCCAGGGAAAACGGGCCGAAAATCACCTATTTCAGAGGCCCGGACAACGTCATCATCGAAATTTATCAGAAGATGGGTTAGTCGATAATCGCTTCAAATGCCAAGTCATACTTGTCGCTCCGGTAGAGGGACTCCTCGCATTCTATGGCCTGGCCGTTTTCAAGATAGGTGGTTCCTTTTATGAGGAAAACAGGGGCCTGATCCTCAAGCCCCAGCAGGGACGCCGCATGACCTGCGATTTTCGCTATGCGAAGGTTTTGGGAATGCCTGAAAGGCTTGCATCCGTAAACCGTCTCAAAAACCTTCCACAATGAAGCGGCAAGTCCTTCCTTCTGGATCCCCGGGCATAGATCCGTGCGAATGTACCGGGTTTCCAACATCATGGGAACATCATTGGCCATACGCAATCTTTCCAGCTTTACGACCTTGTCACCCTTTTTAAGCCCCATTCGCTCCCTTGCAAAGACATTGACTGAAACCACTTTTTTGCTCAAAACCTCTGTTGAGGGAACGAGCCCCATTTCCTTCATGTTCTGGGTAAAGCCCAAGACTTTTCTCAAATCCCGCTTTACCTTGCCCATGCGCACAAAGGTGCCTTTCCCCGCCTTTCTTTCAAGCAAATTTTCATGGACAAGATCGTTTAAAGCGCGTCGTATGGTTGTGGATGAGATATCGTATCGTTCACTGAATTCCCGTTCTGAAGGGAGAAGATCACCTTCTTTGAATTCCCCTTTCAGGATCTTTTTCTTGAGGTCTTCCTTCAGCTGATAGTAAAGGGGAACTTTGGATTGTTGATCAATCACCATCTGTTTCTCCCGCTCTCCGGAACTGGGAATAGACTAAGTGAGGTCCGCTCTTATACCTTGTTGTTGAATCTGAACTTGAGTGCGTAATATTATTATAATCGCCCGTTGTCAAGATAAAATATACTGATCAAATGTTGACAATCCCTCAGAAAACAAAACGCATCCCCCCCAAAAGCAAGGCGCGAAAATCATATCAGGCTCATGGACGGTATCCCGCCTGAAGAATAGAGAAATCAAGGCCTTCCCTTTTTTCTCCTGCCCGAATCCCTAAATATTTTTCGAAAGGGACAATGGGTTCTAATGGAGCAATCCCCTTTTTTTCTTGACCGATACAGTAACATTGCAATATTGTACTAAGAACATATCAGAATATATGGAATAGTAAGGTTTGAATTTTAGCGGGGAAAATGACCAAACGGTTTTGATACGTCCTTTAAGAACAGTCTATTTGGGTTATCCTGCCGGAGGGAAACCAATTCGTGAGGAGGGAAATAATGAGTAAAAAATCACCACAAAAAGAGGCGGAAAAAGGGAATGACACCACCAAGGATGTCAGCCCGGAGATCCTTTTCGAAATGTATCGAAACGCGTATGCAACCCGCCAGTTTGAATTGAGGTGCATGGACCTTTATCGCCAGGGACTCATACGGGGCTACCTCCATCCCTATCTTGGGGAAGAAGCCATTGCCGCCGGCGCCTGCGCGGCCATCGGTCGGGAAGATTATATTGTAAGCACTCATCGTGGTCACGGTCATTGTATCAGTAAAGGCGCTGATTTCAAAAAAATGGTCTCTGAAATTATGGGAAGGGAAACCGGTTACTGCAAAGGCCGTGGCGGATCCATGCACATTTCCAGCAAAGAAGACAATAACCTTGGGGCAAACGGCATTGTCGGGGCGGGGATCCCCATCGCCACGGGCGCTGCCATGGGGATCAAGGTCAAAAAGGAGAAGAAAGTTGTTGTGGGTTTTTTCAGTGACGGCGCCGCCAATCAGGGCGTTTTCGGTGAATCCATGAATTTTGCCGCAACCTTTAATCTGCCGGTCATTTTCATGCTGGAAAACAACCACTATGCTGTTTCCACACCGGTGGAATGTTCTTTTGGAAATTGCGATCTGGCCTGCAAGGGACCCGCTTTTGGCATGCCGGGTGTCTGTGTGGAAGGAAACGACGCTGTGGAAGTATATCTTGCAACCAAAAGCGCTGCGGAAAGGGCTCTTAACGGAGAAGGGCCCACCCTCATTGAAGCCAAAACCTACCGGCACGGCGGTCACCATATCAATGACCCCGGTCTATACATGGATCAGGAAATCCTTTCACAATGGAAAGCAAAAGATCCCCTTGACATCCTGAAAAAGAAAATCAAAGACAAGAAAAAATTGAAAACCGTAGAAGAAAAAGTCGAGCGGGAACTGGACGAAGCTGTGGAATTCGCCAAGAACAGTCCACAACCATCGGTGGATGAATTTCTGGCAAGTATTCCCAATTTCTGATGAAAACGACCAATGAAGGAGTTGCAAAATGGCTGAAATGATGTATCGGGAGGCTTTGAACAGGGCCCTTTTTGAAGAGATGAGAAGAGACCCCACTGTGTTTGTCCTGGGAGAAAATATTGGTATGCGTGGCGGAAGCTACCAGGTCACAGTAGGGCTGATGAAGGAATTCGGTGCCGAGCGGGTGATCGATACCCCGCTGGCCGAGGCCACTTTTACAGGTGCTGCGGTGGGAGCGGCCCTTGCCGGCACCAGACCCATTGTAGATATCCTTTTTGTTGATTTTACAACGCTTCCAATGGATGCCATCGTTAATCAGGCGGCCAAGTATGAATTCATGTCGGGCGGACAGGGACACGTCCCAATGGTTTTGAGAACCCAAGGGGGCGCAGGAAATGGTCTTGCAGCACAGCATTCCCAGAGCCTGGAGGCCTTTTTCTACCATATTCCGGGGCTCAAGCTGGTGATGCCTTCCACACCCCACGACGCTTACGGGCTGCTGGTAAGTTCCATACGGGACAACCAACCCACCATATTTCTGGAGCACAAGCTGCTGTACATGACCAAGGGGGATGTTCCCGACGAAGCGTTTAATGTTCCTTTGGGTAAAGCGGATGTCAAAAAAGAGGGTGAGGACATAACGCTCATCACTTATTCCTACATGACGCTTAAGTGTCTGGAGGCCGCAGAACTGCTGGAAAAAGAGGGGATCAGCGTCGAGGTACTGGATCTGAGAACCCTGAAACCCCTGGATCAGGAAGCCATCCTGTCTTCTGCCCGAAAAACGGGAAACGTGATCATTGTCCATGAGGCCTGCAAAAGGGGCGGGGTCGGCGGCGATATGGCAGCCATGATCATGGAAGAAGCCTATGACGATCTGGACGGACCCGTTACAAGGGTCTGTGGAAGGGATACATCGATCCCCTACAACCTGGAGCTTGAAAAGGTCTGTATTCCCACAGTGGAAGATATTATTGAAGCAGTGATCAAAATCACCTAAATTTAAGGACAAACACATACCATGGCGATAAAGATTATGATGCCCCAGGCGGGGCAGGATATTACGGAAGGCAGGGTTGTCAAATGGCTGAAAGCAGAAGGGGACACGGTTAAAGAAGGGGAACCCGTCTGTGAGGTGGAAACCGAAAAGGTTGTATTTGAGGTAGAGTCTCCAGCCGATGGAATCCTTCTGAAAATCGTTGTTCCGGACGGGGAAAAAGCTGAAATTTTCTCCGCCATCGGCATCGTGGGAGCGGCAGGGGAAAAGGTCGATCTCAAGGAATTTCTCAAAGAGGAGGTGAAAGAGGAAAAAGGGATTGATGTTTCCGATATTCGAAAAAAACTGGCCAAAAAAGAAGAAGGGCGTGGTGGCAAAATCAAAATCTCCGGCAGGGCCAGAAAACTGGCCAAAAAGATGGGGGTTGATCCAGTCGCCATTGAAGGAAGCGGCCCTGGCGGCCGCATCGTCGAAAAGGATATCATGGCAGCGGCCGAATCGGATACGGACACTTCGGTCAAGATTTCCCCCGTGGCCCGGAAAATGGCGGAAGAGCATCATATTGATATCCAAAAACTAAAAGGGTCAGGCCCTGGCGGCCGCATTGTGAAAGAGGATGTTCAACAGGCCATTGACGGTGCAACAGGCAAAGGGGCACCGGCTGGGAAACCCGGCAAAACGGGTCCAAAAGAAGTCCGGGAAGTGGTGCCCATCCGCGGGGTCAGGCAGGTCATCTTTGAAAGGATGCACCAGAGCCTCCAGCAGTCCGCCCAATTGACCATTACCAGCGAAGTGGACGCAATGGAATTGGTCCGTTTTCGAACGTTTTTGGGGGAGGGTCCTGAGGATGAGCGCTTCAAGGTCTCTTACAATGCAATCCTGTTGAAAATGCTGGCAAAAACCCTCAAAGCCCAGCCGAGAATGAATGCCTCCGTCGTGGAGAATGAAATCTGGGAGTGGGAATCGGTCAATCTGGGCGTGGCGGTAGACATTGAAGAAGGGCTGCTGGTCCCCGTGATTCGTGATGCCAATCTGAAAAGCGTGGTCGCCATTCAAAATGAGCTGAACGACCTGGCAACCCGGGCCAAATCTAAAAAACTGGTTCCCGATGACCTCCAGGGAGGCACTTTCACTCTGACCAACCTGGGGTTTCTGGATGTGGACGCTTTCACGCCCATTGTCAATCCGCCTGAAAGTGGCATCCTGGGTGTGGGCAGGATCGTTGAAAAACCAGTGGTGGAAAAAGGCGAGATTACCATCAGGAAAAGAATGGTTCTGAGCCTGACCTTTGATCACCGGATCATCGACGGTGCGGACGGGGGCCGTTTTCTGAAAAAGCTAAAGACTTATATTGAAAACCCGTATATCCTCATGGCCGTTGGAAATTGATTTTCCAATTATGGGCCTTTTTTTGAATTACCGGTTGCTTCAGTGGAAATCCACTGAAGACCGGTGTTGCAGTTTTCTTTACTGGTGAATCAGGCGGGGTGATATTTACCCTGATTTTTGTCATGTTATCCGCTTCTGCACTAAAATTAGTCGTATTTGGGTCATTGCTTCAGTGGCTTGAAGAGAACCTGCATGACCTGGATGCCCTCGTATTTGATATCGACGGTGTCTGGCTGATTGACAATTCCCTGGTGCCGGGCAGTCTGGAATTGATGGCGGCGTTGAGACGTGAAAAGATTCTGTTTTCATTGTTAACCAACGACGCCAATCATTCCACCAGCGAAAAATCGCAATCCCTTAATCAATGCGGGCTGGAAATTTCGCACGAAGAGATTGTATCCTGCGGTGACGGTCTAAAAGGGTTTGTTTTGAGCCATCAACTGGGTGAACAGACCTTCTTTGCCATGGGAGATCTTGGAAAACCCTGTTTCGGTGAAAAAGCAGGCCTTTTGATCACTCGGGAACTTGACCAATTGCCCCTCTGCAAAGGGGTCATTATCGGTGAAAATAATTATGACTGGGAAAGGGTCATTAACAGCGTGGTCAACTATTTTATCCAATGCCCCGAAAGCCTGCTGATTGTACCGAACCCCGATGAATTTTATCCCAAAACCGCCGGAAAAATCCAGATTGCCGCCGGCGGTATCGCCAGATTCATTCAAAGGGTTCTTAAGACTTACGGCATCGGCCTGGAACCCGTCTACCTTGGAAAACCGTACGAACCCATTTTCAAGCACAATCATCTTCAGTTGGAAAAAAGATCCGGAAATGCCATTGATCGCCGTCGCGTTCTGATGATCGGCGATCACCTGGCGTCCGATATCGCGGGGGCCAACCGTTTTGGCTATCGTTCCGCCCTTCTCCTGAGCGGTCTGACGAACAAACACCATGTGGAAAGATCCCGCATCAAACCGGAACTTTTGTTCAAAGCGTTGTAATGGAAGTCCCCTTAAACCCTTTTTGAACCATTGGGAGAAAAAAAATGCCCATCGTGAATGCAAAAGAGATGCTCTTAAAAGCAACCAAAGAAAAGTATGCGGTCGGTGCCTTTAACGTGACCAATCTGATCCAGTTGGAGGCGGTGGTGGAAGCGGCCACCGAAAGAAACGCGCCTCTGATTATCCAGACCTCCGTGACACCTTCCAAGTTTCTCAAACCGGAAGTGTTTGGCGCCATCTACCAAACAATGGCGGCATCAGCACCGATCCCCATCTGCCTTCATCTGGACCACTGTACGGATGTGGCGTACTGTAAAACCTGTGCAGACGCCGGATATACCAATATTATGATTGACGCCTCCAAACAGAATTTCAGTGAAAACATCAACCAGACCCGGGAGGTATGCCAATACTGTCATGAACTGGGAAATGTTTCGGTGGAAGGTGAACTGGGGACCGTCTCCGGCATTGAAGATCAGGTGAAGGTTGCCGAAGATGAGGCCGCTCTGTGTGATCCCGGGGAGGCATTGAAATTTGTCAATGAAACCGGCATCGACATTTTTGCCCCGGCAATCGGAACAGCCCACGGTGTGTACAAATCAAAGAATCCCAAACTCGATTTTGACAGGCTGGCCCAAATCGCTCAACTCATTAACGGTGATGACCCCAAAATACCGCTGGTGATACACGGCGGCACCGGTTTGCAGCCGGATGTGGTCAAGAAACTTGTCTCCCTGGGAGGAAGTAAATTTAATGTTTCCACCGATTTAAAACATTCCCTCATTGATACGACCCATGAGTATATTTCGTCGCATCGAGACGAATATAATCCCGGGAAAATAGACATGGCTGTCAAAGAAGCCATCAAAGCAAGAATCAACTACTGGATTGATCTGCTGGGTTGTGCGGATAAAGCGTGATGGTAGTTCAGTGAAACCATGAAAGGGGACCTAAAATGTCATCTTTAAAAGCGATTTTTTTTGATCAGGACGGCGTTATCATCGACACCGAAAAGGACGGTCATCGGGTTGCTTTCAATGAAGCTTTCAAAGCCTTTGGATTCGATTTTCAGTGGGACGTTGAGCAGTATCACCAGCTTCTTCAAGTTGCCGGCGGCAAGGAGCGGATGAAGCACTTTTTCCATGTGGAAGGTCTTTTTTCCGATCTTTCTAAAAGCGAAGAAGATCGTTTTATTAAAGACCTTCACAAAAAGAAAACCGAGATTTTCATTTCCCTCATAGCATCTGGGGAACTCCCGCTGAGGCCCGGTATTAAACGGATCATGAAAGAAGCCATGGCAAAGGGTCTGAAGCTCGGAGTCTGTACCACGGCCAACGAAAGGTCCGCCAATGCCATCGCCAGAGGGATGCTGCATGAAATACAGTTTGAGTTTATTCTAGCGGGAGAGGTGGTAAGCAAAAAGAAACCCGATCCCGAGATTTATCTGCTGGCCCTTCAAAAAAGCGGCCTTGAGCCCCAACAATGTATTGTGGTTGAAGATTCCAGAACCGGAATCCTGGCGGCAAAAGCGGCCGGTCTTCGTGTTGTGGCCACCACCAATGTCTATACGGAACGGGAAGATTTGAGCGATGCTGATATCATCCTGACCACCCTGGGAGATCCTGGAAGTGAAAAGGGAATATTAAAAAAAGGAGATAACAACAGACTTGAATTCGACGGGGTTCTCCATGTTGATCAGTTAATGCGTTATTTTTCAATTTGAAAACCCCTCTGTGAAAGTCCGGGGCTCAAGCACGGGCTTTCACAGTATCTGCGCCTCTTCCGAAAGCGCCGTTCCACTTTCCTTGACGAACCTGTCGATTCGCAATACAATCCAACAGCCTTTGTTTTTGTACTTAAACCCATCCATGACCCATGAAGGAGTAAAACATTATGGCCGATACGGCACAATTGACCGTCGATGGAAAAACATATGAGATCCCCCTGGTCACCGGCAGTGAAGGGGAAAAAGCAATTGACATCACCACCCTGCGCGCTAAAACCGGACTGATCACGCTGGATCCGGGCTGCGGGAATACCGGACTTTGTCAAAGCAGCATTACCTTCATGGACGGCGAAAAGGGCGTTCTGAGATACCGGGGCATCCCCGTGGACCAGTTGGCCGACCATTCCACCTTCAGGGAAACCGCCTATCTGCTGATCAATGGAGAACTCCCCACCCACGAGGCGTTGCAGCGCTTCAGCATGCGGTTGAACGACCACAGCCTGGTGCACGAGGACATGCACGCATTTTTTGAAAATTATCCCCGCGGAGCCCACCCCATGGGCATGCTATCCTCCATGATCAACGCCCTGAGGGCCTTTTACCCCAAACTTAGAGATCAGAGCGAGGAAGAAGAAATCAACATCATTTTTGCCAGGCTTCTGTCCAAAGTGAGAACCCTGGCGGCCATGAGTTACAAGATTTCCCTTGGGCACAAAGTGGTCTACCCGCGGCACGACCTCTCCTACTGCGCCAACTTCCTGAACATGATGTTTGATTCACCCGTGAGACCCTATGAGGTGGATGAGGACCTGGTGGATGCGCTGAATGTTTTCTGGATCCTGCATGCGGACCATGAACAGAACTGCTCCACGTCTTCGGTCAGAGCCGTGGGAAGCGCCCGGGTCAACCTGTATGCGGCCATATCCGCCGGCATATCGGCACTGTGGGGACCCCTTCACGGCGGGGCCAATCAGGCGGTGATCGAGATGCTTCAGCAGATACACCAAAACGGCGGCGATACGGCCCCTTTCATCGCCCGGGCCAAGGACCGGAATGATCCTTTCAGGCTCATGGGATTCGGACACCGGGTGTACAAAACCTTTGACCCCAGGGCCCGCATCATTGAGAAAATATGCAACAAGGTCCTTAAAAAGCTTAACAGGGAAGACCCCCTCCTCCCCATTGCCAAGAAGCTGGAGGAAGTAGCGCTGAAGGACAGCTATTTCATCGATCACAACCTCTATCCCAATGTGGATTTTTATGCCGGCATTGTTCTTCGGGCCATCGGCATTCCCTTGAACATGTTCCCGGTCATGTTCGCCATCGGCCGCCTGCCCGGCTGGATCGCCCAGTGGAAAGAAAGCGCGGACGATCCCAAATGGAAAATCTACCGGCCGCGGCAGATCTACACCGGGTCTCAAAAAAGGGATTATGTCCCCATGAAGGATAGAGGATAAATTTATGCCATATTCCCAACGATGGCGGCGCCGAATTCCGAGCACCTGACCTCGGTTGCGCCCTTATCTGCTATTGTGAGTGAACCCAGTTCTGGACCCTCAAACCGGGTACGCGCTGAAACTCCCGTTCATTGTTGGTGACAACCGTCAAATCAGCCGCTTTGGCGTGAGCAGCAATCCATAAATCATTATTGCCGATGGGCGTTCCTCTAGATTCAAGAGTCGCACGTATTTCGCCATAAGTTTTCCCGGCGTTCTCCGGCATCGACAAAACAGGAATAAACGTTTGGAATTCCTCCAACAGTAGGAAAGCCATTTTCCGCTGTCTGCTTTTTTCGGCCCCATAAAGCAGCTCTCCCCAGGTGACAACTGAAATCGCGGCATCGCCGGGCTTAAGCTTTTGAAAACGATCCAATACTTCATTGGGCTTCCGACGCTGAATATAGATGCATATGTTGGTATCCAACAAATAACGATAAGGCATTACAACCCCTTGCGATGTTGTGGCGGCATATCCTCTCTCCCCTCGGCAAGAAAATCATCGGGAAGGCCGGCCAGCAGTTCAAACGCCCGAACCAATCCTTCTGATGGTTCACGAAGTACAATTTCGTCACCACGCCGGAAAATTTCGAGCACCTTAGTGTTAACGCAAAATTCCTTTGGCAGTCTGACCGCCTGACTGTTTCCTGATTTAAAAACGCGGGTAGTCGGCATGATATCCTCCTTTACACGTGCCCATCCACAAATGGAACGCTTTAACCGCTCTAACATTTATGGGATATGGGGGCTGTCTCTCAAGATGTACACACCTACGAGTATATACAAGTTGCGTAAACCGGGCAAGGCTTTTTAGGATGACCCTTCCATGGGTGAAAGAAAGCTTACAAATTCCCAACAATGGCGGCGCCGAATTCCGAGCACCTGACTTCTGTTGCCCCCTCCATCTGACGGGCCAGATCGTAGGTGACGGTTCCCTGGGAGATGGTCTTTTTAAGGGCTGACATGACCGTTTCGGCCGCTTCATCCCAGCCAAGAAACCGAAACATCTCAACGCCTGAGAGGATCAGGGAGCCGGGGTTGACTTTGTCCTGACCCGCATACTTGGGAGCTGTTCCGTGGGTGGCCTCGAACAGGGCGCGGCGATCCCCGATGTTTGCGCCGGGAGCCATACCTAAGCCCCCCACCTGGGCAGCGGCCGCATCTGAGAGATAATCGCCGTTCAAGTTGGGTGTGGCAATCACGTCATACTCTTCCGGGCGCAGGAGCAGCTGCTGGAACATGGCATCGGCAATGCGGTCCTTGATCACGATCCGATCATCGGGCTGATGGCCCCCGTGTTTCTCATACAAGTCCGCTTCCGTCAGCGTAACATCACCAAATTCCTCCCTTGCAACCCCGTACCCCCAGTCCCTGAAAGCGCCTTCCGTGTATTTCATGATGTTGCCCTTGTGCACCAGGGTCACGCTCCCCAGATGATGGTCCAAGGCGTACTGAATGGCCTTTGTCACCAGTCGATCGGTGTTTGCCTTGCTCATGGGTTTGATGCCAACGGCACTTTCCAGGGACACGACAGTACCGCCCACCGCCTCGGATTTAGCGTTAACGGAGGTTAAGATCTCACGGGCCTCGGAGGAACCGGCGGGCCACTCCAGCCCGGCGTACACGTCTTCGGTGTTTTCCCTGAAGATCACCACATCTACCCGCTCGGGATGGGTCACGGGCGCGGGAACGCCTTCCAGGTAGCAAACCGGACGAACGCATGCATACAGATCGAGGATTTGACGGAGGGCGACGTTCAGGGAACGAAAACCGCCGCCGACCGGGGTGGTAAGGGGGCCCTTGATGGCCACACCGTAACGGGATATGGCTGAAAGCGTCTCTTTGGGAAGGGGGTTTTTCACCCCATAGTGTTCCTGCGCTTTTTCCCCGGCCAGGATTTCCCGCCAGGATATCCTTCGCTTCTCCCTGAAAGCTTTCTGTACCGCAGCATCCAGGACAGATTGGGTAGCCTTCCAGATATCAGGACCGATCCCATCCCCCTCGATAAAGGGGATGATGGGGAAATCGGACACCACAGGCCGCTGGTTGTCGTCCCACCGGATGGTGTTTGCAGCATCGTCAGCATCGGAATATTCTGCGTTTTTCATTTTCATTTCTCCGTTGACATTGGTCACTAAATTTTATTTTAGCAACTCCATGGACCTTATACCAGGGATAATTGAAATACCGCCAGCCTATTGGGACCTGTCAGCCCTGTTGACAGTCAGGCTGTACCATTGTAAACAAATAGACTAACCGGAGCTTGAAAATTAAGGAGAACAACAAACCATGGATCTTCCATTTGATCGTGACAGCGCACTGAAAATTTTGTCCCGGAAACGCCGTGAGCTTGACCGGGGACTTTCCTACACGGAAAAAATCCTCTTTCTTCATGAGGTACGCCGGGAAACACCCCTAAAGCTACGACCGGGAATCGATCAGATCTTTCTTCGACCGGATCGGGTCGCCATGCAGGACGCCACGGCCCAAATGGCCATGCTCCAGTTCATGCAGACTGGACAGAAAAAAACCAGCGTTTCCGCCACCATTCACTGTGACCACCTCATCCGGGCACGGGAAGGGAGTGATATTGACCTTGAGGGCGCCCTGGACACCAACAAGGAAGTGTACGATTTTCTCTCTTCGGCAGCCATGAAATACGGCATCGGTTTCTGGGGACCCGGATCGGGCATTATCCACCAGGTGCTCCTGGAAAATTATGCTTTCCCGGGGGGGCTCATGATCGGCACCGATTCACACACCCCCAACGCGGGGGGCTTGGGCATGATCGCCATCGGCGTTGGCGGGGCCGACGCAGCAGAGGTCATGGCCGGGCTGCCATGGGAAACCACCTTCCCCTCACTGGTGGGGGTTAAACTGACAGGTGAACTGACGGGGTGGGCATCGGCCAAGGATATTATCCTGGAGATGCTGAAACGATTCAGCGTAAAAGGCGGAACCGGGAAAATCTTTGAATATTTCGGCGATGGCGCAAGGGGGCTGTCCGCAGCCCAGAAGGCCACCATCACCAATATGGGTGCTGAGCTTGGGGCCACGAGTTCCGTATTTGTCTATGACGAAAGCATGGCCAGTTATCTCAACAATACGGGTCGCAAAACGGATGCGTCCGCTGCTGCCGCCCTATCGGATATTCTGTGCCGGGACGAAATCTGCACCACCGATCCGGAGCGCGTTTACCACCAGCATCTTGAACTGGATCTCGGCACCATCAAACCGGCCCATGCGGGCCCTTTCAGCCCGGACCGGGTCACAGGAGTGGCGGATTTCGGGGAACGGGTGGCCTCGGAAAAATGGCCCGAAAAGGTTTCCGCCGTGCTCATGGGATCCTGCACCAACTCATCCTATTCGGATCTTTGTGCCGCAGCAGAAATCCTCGAACAGGGAAGGCGGCACGGTTTGCGGGTCAAAGTCCCCTTCATGTTGTCTCCGGGTTCGGAGCAGATCTACGAAACCGTCAAGCGGGACGGGATCCTTCAACAACTGCAGGATGCGGGCACCATGATTCTTGCCGCATCCTGCGGGCCCTGTATCGGTCAATGGGACCGGAAGGACTCCCGGAAGGGCCTCCAGAATATCATGTTCACCACCTTCAACCGAAATTTCAAGGCGCGAAACGACGCCAATCCCGAAACCCTGGCCTTTTTGACCTCATCCACCATGGCCGCGTGCCTTGCCCTCTCAGGGGATGCCGGGTTCAACCCGGAGACCGATCCGCTTGTGGGGGTCCACGGGGAAACATTTCAACTGACACCCCCCGATCCGCCACCACTACCTGAAAAGGGCCTGACACTCTACAAATCCGCCTACATCGCCGCAGAGGCGGAAGATATGACGTTCCCCATTCAGATTGACCCCCATTCAGAAAGGCTTGAACTGCTCAAGCCCTTTGCGCTCTGGAACGGAAAGGATTTCACTAAACTGCCCGTTCTCGTGAAAACCAAGGGGAAAACCACCACGGATCACATCTCCCCGGGCGGGAAATGGCTCAAATACCGGGGGCACCTGAGCAACATCTCACAAAATATGCTGGCAGGCGCTTTAAACGCTTTTACGGGTGAAACCGGTCATGGCACTGACATTCTCACCGGTGAAAAAGGGGTAAGTTTCTCAGAACTTGCGCGAATCTATCAAAAGAAATGCGAGGGGTTCATCATTGTAGGCGATGAAAACTACGGCGAAGGATCCAGCCGGGAGCATGCGGCCATGAGCCCCCGGTTCCTGGGGGCAAAAGCCGTCATCACCCGCTCTTTTGCCAGAATTCATGAAGCCAACCTCAAAAAACAGGGCATTTTACCACTGACCTTCTCCAATCCTTCTGATTACGACAGGATCAGCGAGGAGGACCGCATAAGCCTGGTTGACCTGAAATCCCTGAAACCCCATGAACCGGTTCGAGCGATCATTAAACCGAAAGATAATCCCACTTTCGAAATTCCCCTGAATCACACCCTCACGGATGAACAAATAAAATGGTTTAAGGCGGGGTCGGCGCTGAACACGGTGCGGAGGTTAACATGACAACATTTGACCTGGTCATTCAAAACGGAACCCTGTTAACCATGGACCCTGAAAACAGGGTCATTGAAAATGGCTCCCTGTGCGTGTCAGGCGATACCATTTCCCATTTGGGAGATCACCCCCCCCAAAGCCATGATGCCTTAAAGACAATCGATGCCAAAGGCGGCCTCATCCTTCCGGGGCTCATCAACGGCCATACCCATGCGGCCATGAGCCTTTTCAAGGGCCTCGCGGACGACCTGCCCCTCATGGAATGGCTGAACCATTACATCTTCCCCGTGGAAAAAAACATGGACGCCGATTTTATCTACACCGGCACCCAGTTGGCCTGCGCGGAGATGATCCTGTCCGGCACCACCTGCTTCTGCGACATGTACCTGTTTGAGGACCAGGTGGCCCATGCCGCCTTTCAATCGGGCCTCCGTTGCATGGTGGGCGAAGTGCTCTATGACTTCCCCTCTCCCAACTACGGCGATCTGGAAAGCGGTTTTGCCTACACGGAGTGGCTCATTGATAAATGGAAAGACAACCCCCTGGTTTCCATCGCCGTGGAACCCCACGCGCTGTTTACCTGCGAGCCGGAACTGCTAAAGAGGGCCAACCAGATGGCCTTGAGCCATGGAACGCCCCTGATCATTCATTTCGCTGAAACCCTGGCGGAACTGGAAGAGGTTAAAAAGAGATATGGCCGGACTCCCCTGGAACATCTGGAGGAACTTGGGCTCGCAGGACCCCACCTGATCATGGATCACGCCGTCCATTTGAGTTCATCGGAGATTGACAGGATTGCCGAACACGGGATCAGGGTGATTCACAACCCGGAGAGCAACATGAAACTGGGTTCGGGCATTGCGCCGGTGCCCCAAATGATCGCCCGGGGCGTGACGGTGGGTATCGGTACCGACGGGAGTGCTTCCAACAACAACCTGGACCTCTTTACGGAGATGGACATGGCGGCCAAACTCCACAAAGTCGAAACCATGGATCCCACCGTCATGGATGCCCTCACCGTATTAAAAATGGCCACCATCGAAGGGGCCAGAGCCCTGGGGCTGTCCCATGAAACCGGCTCCCTTGAAACGGGAAAAAAGGCGGACATCATTATCGTCGACACCAACAAACCCCACCTGACCCCCATGTACAATCCCTTTTCCCACCTGGTTTATGCGGCCCGGGGGCAGGACGTGAGCCACACCATCATCAACGGCCGGCTGGTCATGGAAAACCGCCAGTTGCTGACCCTGGATCTGGAAGAGATCATGGCCCGGGCCATGGAAAAATCCCTGGATGTGAAGAAATGGGTATCGAATCCGTGAGCAATAGAGCGAACATCTACCCGGCCATCGGCAGCCGGCTTCTGGGGGTCCCGGAGGTCCGGACCCTGGGGGTGAAACCCAATTTCCCGGACTACACCCCCGAGGAAAGGGAATTCATCAGAAAATCAGACCTCATCCTCTACCCCACCCGCAATTACGCCCAGTTCCTGACCACCATGGGAAAAAAAATCTTCCCGAGCCTTGAAACATACCTGTATGCAGACGAAAAGATTAAACAGACCACCCTGTTTTACATGCTGAATATCCCCCACCCCCGTACCCGGATTTACTATCACCTCCACCACAAAGATATCCTGAACCATTTCAATTACCCCTTTATCGGAAAACTGCCCAGGTCTTCGGCCCGGGGCAGGGGGGTCTTTCTGATCGGAAACGGGGAACAACTGGATGTTTATCTGGAACTGACCAAAATCGCCTACATTCAGGAATACATTCCCCACGAGCGGGATTTAAGGGTTGTCCTGGTCAACCATCAACCGGCCATTGCTTACTGGCGGGTCCGTGCACCGGACAATTTCAGGACCAATTTGAGCCAGGGGGGGCGTATCAACTTTGACAACATTCCCCCATCGGGCATTGCAGCGGCGCAAGACGCCGCCCGCAAATGCAGGCTCAATGATGTGGGGATCGATCTCATCCGGCACGAAGGTCAATGGCTTGTCATCGAGGCCAATATGAAGTACGGGCGCAAGGGGTTGAAGATGAAAGGACTTGACCTCAAAGAAATTCTGCGAACTAAACTTATCGCGGGTGAACTCTCCCAATAATGCGCCTTATTCACTTCTTTAACGTCCTGCAGAAATTTTTGGGTTGACCCGAAAATTCTCTCTTTTTCCGCCAAGTTACGACATTTGCGGCCGCGGTCTTAAAAATTTAAGTTGAATTTGGGAATTTCGTGGCGCCGATTTGAAAGCGCTTTTTCAGGCGAGCCGCTGAAAAAGGTCTGTTTTTGAGGCTTTCTTGTCAAAAGTAAGGACTGATTCGCAGCCGGATAGCCTGGCACAGTGTCCAATGAGAAGATCGGATAAGTCGACAGTGTTGGTCCCAGCGGAATTGAGAAATGCCTGAACAGCAGTAACGCAGGCGATTTTCAGAACCGGCATTTGCAAAAGATCATTTATTGAAGCCAAGATTTCCGTTCGGCTAACTTCATAGACCGATTCGAGCACCCATATCAGTTCAAGAAGCACAAGCTCGGATACGAACAAAATTTCCCGCTTTGCTTCCGCCTCTTCAATCCGTTTTAATACCAGCTGGGCTTGCGCCATATCATCTTTCACAAGAAAACGAACCAGGATATTTGTGTCAAGGGCTTTCATTTATTGCCTGCCCGCAAAATATGTCTTTGCCTGATTGTCTTATTCATCTCCTCAATAGAAACAGGTTTGCGACCGGGACTGTGCAGTTTCCCGAAAACCTCGGCGGCTTTTTTGGTTACCGGCTTCAAAAGTGCGCTTCCATCCTCTCTCACGATAACCTCTACCTTATCGCCGCTATGAAGCCGTAAAGCATCCCGCACCGCCTTGGGAACAGTTATCTGTCCTTTTGTTGTCATTGTTGCCAATGCCATACCCATCTCCTTACTAATATTACAATCCTTACTTGAGGGTAAGGATTAGATAAAAAATTGTCAAGTCAAATCCTCCTGCCTTTCAAAAGAATTACCATTACAACACATTCACCACAAATCGCAAAAAATGGGAAGGGGCACAATTCGAGGGCAATTCGGTTGATACAATCCTGAATTTTCATAGAAGGATCCCCTTAAGGCGGATTTTTCTTGACATTAGACCGCTTCTCTATATGAATTGGATTCAGTATCATTTTTAATTGAGGTAAATTGTGTTGCAGGGATTTTCGTCAATTCAAATGGAGGTGCGATCATGAAGTCATTAAGCCGGAATATTGCGATAGCACTCTTTTTCGCGTTTGTCATCGGATCGATTTACGGTTGCGCTGAAAAGCCAAAACCTATTACATTTTCAGGGCCCGGTGTACAAATCTGGAAGATGAATATTGTCTATGAGAATGGGATGGTGCTCAAAGATCAGACATTACTGCTAAAGCCATCGGAAACAGAAAAGGATGTTTTCCATGTAACAGGAACCATGGACACGGTGGGGGAGAGTGACGCACTGGGAAAGTCCCGTGTTGTTTCGGAATGGAAGGGAGAAATAAGAAATGGTATGCTGCTGTGTGAAGGCAGCTGGGTTTCAACTCCTATTCAAAACGGGGTGGGTCGCAGCGGCACTTTTGCAATGAAAGGAACCTTTTCGAAAAGGCGGGCTTCAGGTACCAGTCACGCTGGCGGTTACTACGGTTCGGAGCAAGCCAAATGGACCGCAGAGAAAATCAGCCGATACGGTGCATCAAAATTATGCTTGAAAGCTGCAAAAAAATGTATATCTATTGTAATGACATCATCAATACGTAAAATGCCAAAAGCAGGAGACCGCCATGCCTAAAACAGCAACAATCCAAACCCGTGTCGATCCAAAGGTAAAACAAAATGCCCAAATGGTTTTGAAGACATTAAATATATCAATGTCAGAAGCTATTTCAATGTTTCTTTCACAGATAACATTAAATAAGGGAATCCCTTTTGAAATAAAAATCCCTAATGAAATTACAGCTAAAACGCTTAAAGATGCTGAAAATGGACATAAACTTCATAAAGTTGGCTCTGTTGATGAATTATTTCAGGAGCTTGACAGTTGAACCTGCATTACACAACTCAATTTAAAAAAGACTATAAAAGGATCAGGAAGCAACATAAGAACCTCGAAAAATTGAGGGGCGTTATCGATAAATTGGTTGCGGGGAAATCATTGGAATCAAAACATAAAGACCACCAACTATCCGGAACCTGGAAAGGCCATCGCGATTGCCATATTGAACCGGACTGGATCCTAATCTATCGAATAACAGTAGATGGTTTATATTTGGAAAGAACTGGTTCCCATTCTGAACTATTCAAAAAATAGCAAGCGTATTATGAAGATATCTCAGGCGGCCAGGTTGGATTTGGATTGACACTGAACGTCAACTGTGCCTGAATAAATAAATTGGCTCCCTGAAAAACGAGTTCATACCAGAAGATCAGATCTAATGGAGGTGCGACCATGAAATCATTAAACTGGAATGTTGTGCTAACGCTGGATATTCGACATAAGCGATCGTTTTCTGAGGTGCGGCCGGATGGTCCCTAACTTACAGGTGAAATTTACGTCATGGGCCTGAAAGGAGGTGACGTGTAGGCGAAGGCAGGGGTGCCCAAAAAGAACTGCTATTTCAATGTTTCTTTCACAGATAACATTAAATAAGGGAATCCCTTTTGAAATAAAAATCCCTAATGAAATTACAGCTAAAA
>JAERTK010000307.1 GCA_016844935.1 Desulfobacteraceae bacterium
ATGATGAGGGACGCGATGCCGACCTTCTTGTAAAGAGATCCCGGTTTCTGACTGTTTTGTTCCGTCTTGGTTTCTACGGTTGCGGTCATGGGGAGGCCAGGTTTACAGATGAAGTCAACGGACGACCCTCAATCCGTGGGATGATTGCAGTTTTTCCCAGAGCTTTTTGATGATGAGGGAAATCACCTCCTCTTCCTTGATGGACCCTTTCCCCAGAGTGAAACTGCAGGATTTGATGAGTGCGTCATTGCCATCCCAGATACCGAAATTATCTCCGATGTAACGGCCCAGGGTGTGCTCCAGTTTCTTGAGGTCCCGTTCGGCCATGCGAGCGATTTTACTCTTGTCTTTTAATGTCAATTGCTCGAGGAGGCGATTAACTGCCTTATCCACGTTTTCCGGCTGGGGGTAACGCCGCCCGGCTGACGGGTTCATATGGCTGCTGATCATGGATAATTGAAAGGCGGCTTGCAGGATATGGAATGTGGCGCGGTATATTCTATTGTCTTGGCTTTGTCGGGGGCCAGCCACGTTCAATATGCCGATGCGTTGATCCCTTATCCATATGTGAATGGTCTGGGCGGCACTGAAACTGTTGGTTTTGAGCAGGTCCACATGAAGCCGGGGACGTCCATGCTTCAGCGCCAGCTTTTGTGTCAACAGTGACCCTCCGGTCAATTTTCCATGGGAGAAAATGAGGGTGGCGTCCGAATCGATCACATTCTGTTCGGTACGGCGGGCATAGTCGGTGCTGTTCATTTCTTCGAGCCGGTACTTTTCGGGCAATATCCCGTCTTCCGCCTTGCGCCCCTTCGGTACCCACCCCCCGTGAGAGATGTTCCATTCAATGGCAAAGTCAAGGGCTGCTCGATCAGCACCGGTCTGCCCGCCCGAAATGATTTTTCTGACCATCATGAACTCCGGTGGCGCGTGTCTGCCGAAATAAAAAACAACTTTTTTGCATGCACTGGCCGAAAAAACTATCAATGTTGAATGGGATTGTAAAGCCCTGATTGTGAGGCCCTGTTCAGATAATTTTTTCCACATTCATCCCCATTTGAATCCTGCGTATTTGTCCTTGACGAATAAACGGAATTTTTTTACAGTTTTGCTTGGAAAAAACGTTGAGGGTAGTTTTCTAGAGAGGGGGACCTGGGACCAGTTGATGGCGTTGAAAAATAAATCGTAGGGTTCTGGAAAGCTTTTTCCGTGGCCGGGTCAAGCTGCAGAAAAGGGACTATCTTGAGGGCACGGCAATTTTTCGTTTTTCTTCGTCAGGGTGCTGGCGGTAAAATATGGCCGTGTGACCGATCATGCCCACCATTTCGCAGTCATGGGCATTTTCGATGATTCCGGCGATCTTTGTTTTCTTCTCTTTCTCCTTGAAGTCGATATATTTCACCTTGATCAACTCATGGGCGGTCAACGCGTCATCCAGGGAACGGTTTAACGTTTCCGTGATCCCTTTCTGGCCGATAAAGACAACCGGTTTTGTTTTGTGGGCAAGGCCCCGCAGATATTTTCGTTGAAAACCTTCTAATTTTTTCATTTTATTTGTCATGTTCCATCTCGCAAATTATCTGCAATAAAGGGGAAGTACAAGCACAGATTGTGCGTTCGTTTTTTGCTGAGGCCCTTGCTGCATATCCATATCATAATTTCCGGATTTATGGATACAAAAAAAGGTGATAGGAGCAAAGAGGGGAGCAGATGAAAATTGTTTTGGCAACCTTTGGTTCCCGGGGAGATGTTCAGCCGATGCTGGCACTTTCACTGGCTTTACAGTCGGCGGGGCACAATGTCCGACTGGCTGCGCCCCCTGAAAAGGGTGAGTGGGTACGGCAACTGGGGTGTCCGTTTGAGCCGTTGGGGGACAATGTTACCGCTTTCATCGATACCATGAAAGATGCCCATTCTATCCGCTGGCTTGTGGATTCCATCCGGTATCTCCGTAAAGAATTCATGTCCCAGTTCCACCTCTTTCCCAGGATCATCCATGGTGCGGATCTGGTGGTGGGAGCGTCTCTGGTGGGTGCTTTGTCAAGTGTGGCGGAATCCATGGGTATCCCATACCGTTTTGTGGCGTTTTCTCCCTCCATGCTGCCCTCAAGCCATCATCCCTCTCCGTTCTGCAAGCACCAGGAATTTCCCGAATACTATAACCGGATGACCTGGCGAATCGGGAAGATGTTGAACCGCATCAGCCTGACCGCACTGGTCAACGGGGGGCGGAAAAAACTCGGATTACAGCCTGTTGAGGATGCCTGGCCCAATATTCTCGGCAAACGGGTTATGGTCGCTTCGGATAGGGCCGTTTCATCGGTTCCGCCGGATGTGGAACAGGTCGTCACACAAACCGGGTATCTCCACCTTGATCAGCCGGATCAGCATTTTGAGGCGTTGGAAACATTCTTAAACGCCGGCCCGCCGCCCATTTATGCTGGTTTTGGAAGCATGCCCAAGAAAGTCCAGATGGACAATGTTTCGATTATTGTCCGGGCGGCACGATCAGCCGGGTCACGTGTTGTTATTGCAAAGTTCTGGGAAGAACCTTCAACATTCTCCCGGTCCAAGGACGTATTTTTTATCAATCATTATCCCCATCTGAAGCTCTTTCCACGCATGGCGGGGGTCATTCACCACGGAGGGGCAGGGACCACTGCCGCAAGTGCCGCCTGCGGGGTCCCGCAAATTGTGGTACCCCACCTTCTCGATCAGTATTATTGGGGGCACCAGGTGCACCAATCCAGCCTGGGACCAAAACCCATATGGCGGCATCGGATCACCTCACGAAAACTTGCAGGGGCGATTCGCGAAGTTCTATCCAATGATCTCATGCGGCAAAAGGCCAAACGGGTCTCCCGGATGATTGATGGGCACAACAGCCTGGATATGGCGGTCCGTGAAGTGTTGAGGGAAGTTCCGAAAAAGTAGCGGTTTGGAACTCCGAGTATAATTGAAGTCTGAATTGAAGATGGGGACCGGTTTTGGCCCTTAATTAAGCGCTGTTATTACATTGACAAGAAATAAAGAATAGGAATAATTAAACATAGCCCCGCATATGAAGGTCTATTTAGAAAGAATTCATTGTTTTGAAGGACGATAATGGACATATTCCGTTTGGCCGGATCGGCCCACTCCTTGATTTAGTCTCAGGTTGGTTTATCCGGGAGTGAGACGACTCAATACAGCACAACATGAAAACCATCTTGTTATTGAGGAATAGGCTATGAAAAAGAGCTTACTCATTATATCAATTATTGTAAGCGCAATTGGCTTGTTGATACTGGGATGCAGTAGCGACGACGGTTCCGCCGGTTCTGATCTGGTCATAATGAACGCAAAGGTCTTTACATCCAATGCCTCAAATCCCTGGGCACAGGCTGTTGCCGTCAGTGATGGGCGGATAACCTATGTGGGTGATGATGCCGGTGCACAGGCCTATGTGGGCCCCAACACGCGTTTAGTAGATGCCAATGGGAACATGCTTACCCCCGGCTTTATCGATAATCACTGTCATGTGCTCTGGATAGGAGCACTTCAGGCCTTGATGACCAAAGAACTTTATAAAGCAACCAGCATCGATGAGATAAGAACCTTTGTTCGGAAATATGCCAATGACCATCTCGATCATGGGATCGTAATGGGTGTGGGCTGGAAATACGACTATTTACCAGGTGAAATGCCCGATAAGCATCTGGGGGATACGATTATTTCGGATCGGCCCATGCTGCTGATGTCCTACGGTGGCAATTCCGGTTGGCTGAACAGTATGGCACTTGAGCAACTTGAACAGCGAAATGCAACGGCTTTCAGGCACCTTGCTCCTGCAATCGATTCCCGAGGTGAGTACACGGGAGTTCTGATGCATTTTCATGCCTTCAATCCCCTGGATTTTTATTCTATGGAGGAACTCGGTTCAAATATCAAGCTGAAGATGTTTGACGAAATCACAAAAATCCTTAACGATGGCCTATCTTACGGCGTGACGGGTTACAACGATGTTCAGATCTACAAATCGTTTATCTCAATGCTTCTTGAGTTCCGCGAACAGGGGGGACTGAACAACGTAAGGGTACGCGGTTCCTATTATGTGGGAAGCCATTCCCTTGAAGATGAGGAAGGCCTGAAAGCCAGTCTTAAGTACTGGAAATCACTTCATACCGCTGAATCCGATGCGCATCTGGTTCTCGGCGATTCGGTCAAACTGTATATTGAGGGCGTATTCGATAGCCACACCTGTCTTTTGTTAGATCCCTATACCGACGAACCCAACAACTACGGAGAAGCAGTCTGGACTCAGGAGAATTTTAATAAAGTCGTGGAAATTATTGACGGGATGAGTATTCAGTGCTGTACCCATGCAAGTGGCGACGGTGGAATTCGGCGCGTAATCAACGCTTATGAAAACGCCATTAGGATCAACGGATACCGCGACGCTCGCCACCGTCTTGAACATTGTGACCTTCCTGACCCCACACGGGACCAACCAAGAATGGCCAAACTCGGCATCTATGCCGCGATGCAGCCGAATCATTTCTTCGGCAACTCTAATGCCGAAATGCTTCTGGGTTTTGATCGGATGCAGCGGTTTGAACCTTGGGGATCGCTGGAAAAACTCGAAATCAACCTGTCTTTCGGCAGTGACTGGGCAGCGGGGCCCCTCAATCCAATCTATGGCCTGTTTCTGGCCACTCAACGGCTCAACTATAAATTTGAGGGCAACTGGGGGCCTGATGAAAAGATACTAATTGAAAACGCCATCCGCCATTACACAATCGATTCGGCAAAAGCTCTGAGGCTGGAAAAGGAAATCGGATCTATTGAAGTTGGAAAATATGGTGATTTCACCTTATTTAACATTGACCTAAGAACAATCGCTTCCGATTGGTTTCTTTTGGAATATCCGATACATGTGGAAGGAATGGAAGTTACAGGCTGGGAAGACTTTGTGGTAATGACGGTGGTAGGTGGAAAGGTTGTCTATCAGAAAAATGGAGAATAATCATGTTATACAGAATTATCAGATACGTAACGCTCGCATTGGCCCTCGCAGTCTGGGGTACGGGCTGCTCCGGAAGCGACAGTAGCAGTTCCGATACGGCTGTTGATGATCGCGGTTTTCAGCTTATTACATCAAAGATTCTGCTTCAGGCGAGGATAAACCATCTCAAGGCCCTTCTGCCCGAAGAGACATTCAATAAGATCTTCGCCTCGACTGCAAACGACCCAGAGTGCAAAGAAGCCAACCGGGTGCAATTGGGGCTTCCGGAGGAGCCCAATGGCCAGTGGTACTATACCTATGAAAATGTGATTAGGGCAATGGCGGAGTGGGACAAGTTTGCCGCTGAGCCGAAGGATGATATTAACATACAGAAGCTGGAGATTGCCGCATTTCTGGCCAACATCGCTCAGGAGACAGGGAACCAAAAAGGCGACTTCGGAGGCCCCGGATGCGCAATCCAGGAAGGTTATGGGAGTGCTCAGCATAGTTGTAATTTTGGCGGCTGTAACACTGACCCGAATTGTCAAGGTACATGCCCTGATGGGTCTGGATACCCTGGCAGGGGGCCCCATCAGCTTACCTATCGCGAGAACTACAATGCATATGGAGAAAGTGCGGGTGTCGGAGATGCGTATGTGAAAGATCCGGACCAGCTCACCAAGGAACCCCTTGTGGGCATTGGCGGCTCCATCTGGTTCTGGGGCCATGAGGAACGTACATCTTCTTCGCCCCCGGATATCCCATTCAAGCCGTCGGCTCATGACGTGGTGGTGGGTAATTGGAAGCCCACGGAAAAAGATATAACCTGCGGCAGAACAGTTGCCAATTTCGGGATCATCATCAATCTCATCAACGGCGGTGTTGAATGCTGTAAATGCACATACGATAAAGTAGACAGGAAGAATGAATGTTGCGTCCAGGATTGCACAAAATGTGCGGACCCGTGGGGAGTAGACCCGGACGGCGGCGACTGTAAATTATGGAGCTGTTGTGGGTCCATAGATTGCGTCAACGAAGCCTGCAGGGTGCCTGATGCAAGAGCGACAAACCGCGTGACGTACTTACGGGCCATTGCCAAAGAGATGGGGGTGACCATACCCGGTGGCTTTGATGTTGATTGTAGGGGTCAGCTGAATTTTGCCAACTGTGCATCCTATTGATCAAAAAACCATCGACAGACATGTAGTAAAGGTACAAAGGTGGGCAATCTGCCTTCGCATTAAGTTTACGGTCCACTTAAAGACCAAACAGCAACTTTGCCTGACAAATGGAAAATAACACTAAAGAAAAAGTTTCGATGGTCGCCCGGAAAATTTCCAAAGGTGGGAATAACGTGGTGTTCACAGGTGCCGGCATATCCACCGAAAGCGGGATCCCGGACTTCCGAAGCAAGGGTGGCATATGGGACAAATACAGGCCCGTATATTTTGACGAATTCATGTCATCAAAAGAGGCTCGAATAAAGTACTGGAAAATGAAAGAAGAACTTTACCCCGATCTCATAAAGGCGAAGCCAAACCCGGCCCACATGGCGGTTGCCGAGCTTTATGGGATGGGTCTGATCGAGGCCATAATCACCCAGAACATTGATGGCCTTCACCAAGACTCAGGCATTCCAAACGAACAAGTAATTGAACTCCATGGCAATACACGAAGAGCGCGCTGCACCGGCTGCGGAAAAATCATTGCATTGGATGAAGTGCACAGACGCATTGAACAAGGAGACTTGGCCCCGGAATGTGAGTGCGGCGGTTACCTCAAATCAGACACCATTTCGTTTGGGCAGGCCATGCCCGTAGATGAAGTGGAAAAAGCAACAGATTTTTCTCGAAACGCCGATGTTTTCATGGTTATAGGATCCACTCTCCTCGTCCATCCCGCCGCCGCAATGCCCGACTATGCCGCGAAAAACAGCGCGTTCCTGGTCATAGTCAACCTCTCAGAAACCCCGTATGATGATGTAACCAACGTACTGATCCGGGGAAAAGCAGGTCAAGTCCTCCCGGATATAACCAAAGAAGTGAGGCGGCTAAGAGAACAGAGATAATTCCGTATAAACCACTGATAACGTTAGGAATCCCCACGCGGAAGTGTTATGGTCGTGCTCAGCGAAGCTGGTTTTTCTCTCTTTGGTAGAACGTGAGCTCCCACACAAAAGTAGTTGAATCATGGCGAAGGATGTAGGTTGAATTGTCATCGCCCAAAACCTTGAAGTACCGGTGTTCCGGATCAAGCCAACGATCAACGATCTGTTTGATCTCAACCAGTCTCTCTTCTAACCAAAACCGTCGGGGAGTTTCTTCACCTCTATACCCTGAATAACAGTCAACCCGGATCTTCATAATTTCCTTAGGGTCGTTCGACATCCTAACCCTCTCCAGGAAAGCTTCAAGCTTCCCATAGTGGGAGCCTTTCCAGTAAACATTTCCGCAGCCGGTACACCCGCTGAATTCGAAGAAATATTTTTTCGTGAGCGGCTCCAAGCGCGGCAGGACCTTTTCCTTCGGCGTTGGGGCCAGGTGAGAATTGCAGGCCATGCACCTCGTGAACGGCTTTATGGATCTTGTCAGATCGAAGCGGCGCACCACCTCGACACATTGTTTTTCCGGATCATTCGAGCGGATGAAGAGCCCCCTGTTCACGACCCGTCGCATGAGGAGTTTCCGGTTCCGGGACAGGAGCACCCGTTTTTCTCCTCTAACAGATTCGAGTAGCGCTTCGGTGGAAGCATCATTCGAGAATTCCGTGTCGAAGCCGAGGAGCCGGAGCTTTTTGGCAAGGGCTCCGAGATGCACGTCGGCGACGAACCTGAGATCGCGGAGCGGTCGACCCATGAGCCTTGTCACACCCGAGATGTCAAACGATTCGAAAACCGGGTATACTGAGATATCATCCCCGCCGTTGATCAATTGGTCAAAGTCCGCCGATATTCCGTTAACCAGGATCAGGTCCACCTCGGTATGCGGCACCCCGCACGATTCGATGCAGTCCTTCAGCGACGTGTTGTGCCTGTAAATCCTTGTGAAGCGGATTTTCCGGCGGGATTTTTTGAGGAAATCGTTCAACTCCTCGTAGAAGCGTATCGATACCGTGATAGTGCTTTTACCTGACATGCGAGCAATCAACCTGTCGGACCGGGACCGTTTTCCATGCCCCGCGAATTTAGAGAAGGCGGGTGAGCCCTGCGATTTCCGCCGACTCTTTTGCGGCGAGCGTCTCTTCCATGGTGAGCCGCCTGTCTATGTTCCTGAACCGACCGCTTCCAACGCGGTGGGACGGATGATACTGGAACATTACGTTTACCGCTGTTTCGGTTGATATGTTTTCAGCAATCCAAAGGCAGATCGACCGGGTTTCTTCCGTCAGTCCCGGCATCACCAGGTGCCGCACCAGAAGCCCCCGAACGGCGATGCCCCGGTCGTCGAGGAACAGGTCGCCGGTCTGCTGGTGCATGATAAGCAAGTTCCTTCGGATGGTATCGGGATAGTCGGAAGCGCCCAGGTAGCACGCGGCGGTGTCGGGGCTCCAGAATTTGAAGTCAGGCATATAAATGTCCACAAGGCCGTCGAACAGGGCGAGGGTTTCGGGGGTATCATATCCGCCTGTATTGTAAACTAGCGGTATTTTGAGCCCCCCTTCGATTGCCATGGGAAGCGCTTCAAGGATGGCTCCCGCAGCATGGGTTGGCGTTACGAAGTTGATGTTGTGGCACCCCAGTTGCTGCAGATTGAGCATCAGTTTCGCAAGTTCACCCGGACCCGTGGCGATTCCGGGTCCTTCTCCAGTTGCGCTTATTGTGTGGTTCTGACAGAAAACGCACCCGATGCCGCAGCCGGCGAAGAATATCGTACCTGACCCGGAAACACCGCGAAGACAAGCTTCCTCGCCGTGATGCGGGCCTGCGCTCGAAACCGAGGTCCTCACCTGGGATAAACAGTTTCCCTTTTCACCTGCTGTCCTGTCCACGCCGCAACGGCGCTCGCAAAAAAGACAATTCGAAACGATCCGCCTGCTCTCTTCGATCTTGCGGGTCAAGCCGCCCTGCCGGTAAGTTTCGATATAGCTTGGATACATGCGCTGTCTCCCTAAAGGGCAGGAAAAACGAAGCTACCCCCTCCACAAGCAGTCTCCGCTCATCTTAAGAAAAACTTTTCTTTTCATATTCAAATTGTTGCTACAAAACACTCCGGTGGATGGTAACCCTTTTGCCGTTTTCAGCGCAAGGATTTTATATACGACACTCTTACGGGTTTAACACGCCAGGACGAATATCATGGGTTGGGCTGCGACGGGATGATGTCAAAAACCACTCATATATGGCCTTTTTTGCACACCACGATGGACAGGAACGGCGGTGTATCATTGGGACCAAACGGCGAACAAACGACATACCCCAGATGTTCCGCAATCATGGCATTTACGATTTACGCGCCACTGGAAGTTTGACTGAAAGTAGATCCAGAAATCCGCCACAGGAGGCCATCAGATGCCCCAGAGATGGGGCCGGTTTTTTGTGGGGTTGAAAAAGAGGTTGGAGAAATGATTTTCGGTTGCAATTTTGTTTTCTTGGGGGGAGGGGAGATTTCCTCAAGAAATATCTTTTCGTTTTCATTGTCGGAAGCCCGGTAATTCCTGAAAATGCCCTTGGAAGTGGGAAATAGGGTGGGAAAGGTGTTTTTTTCAAAAAAAAAGGGGCTACGTTGTTCACGTAACCCCTTAATTTTATTGGTGGCGTCCCCAAGGGGATTCGAACCCCTGTCGCAGGCGTGAAAGGCCTGTGTCCTGGACCTGACTAGACGATGGGGACGTTATTCAGTGTCCACCCACAAACGGCAAATTTGCCCGATTTCGGCGTCAGACTCAAATTATAATCCTCAAAATACTAATTGTATTCCTGCGGTTATAATTTTCGCCTTCCTTGAACTCGAACAAATTCTCTCATTTGTGGACGGACACCGATTTATAACGCTAAAATGGTCACCGCCGAGGCGTTCGCCTCAGATAAAGTCCGTTATATGCGCCGTGCTGGTGGGCCGTGGGAGAATCGAACTCCCGACCAACGGATTAAAAGTCCGCTGCTCTACCAAACTGAGCTAACGGCCCGGCCAGAATTTGTCTTAATAGCATTTGGATTTCTTGATGTCAAATATTTTTTTGGGGGAATCAGACTGCATTTCCAGAGATGTTTTCCAGGATCAAGTCGATCTCCTCTCGGTTGGGCGGGTAGGGGTAATTCCATTGTTGAACGTCCGGCAGGCAGTTTCCGAAGGGACGGTTACAGGCCACTTCCCCATTGCCATCCAAACAACCCGTGGTCATGAAAGGGATGCCTGAATGGATCACTGTTTCTATACGTTCCGGAGTCGCCCCGAAGTCCACAATCTGGCCCTCATGGTTGAATGCCATTTGATCCGGGCTTGAAATTTCGTTTTCAATGAGATATCGGGCCAGTTGAATCCGGAGATAGGTGGGCCACGGCGGTTGGGGCATGTTTCCCAGGTTGGAATTTTCCTCGGCGAAGAAGGAAAAAAGATGGTTGTCTACCCCCATTTGCCACAGCCGGTCCATGAGGGTTACCATTTCCTTTTCGGTTTCCCCCATTCCCACCATGAGATGGGCGCCCACATTGTTGGGTCCGAATACGCTAATACCGTCTTTCAGGAACTGCCAGTACGTTTCCCAGCGATGGGGTCCCGACACCCCTTTTCCGCGGTATTTGTCAAAAAGTGCAGGGGTTGCCAGGTCAAGGGCCACGCCTATCTTGTCGGCGCCGCACCGTTTTGCTTCGTGGAGGAAATCCATATCCAGAATGGTGGGGCTGGTGAGGATGGATACCGGTAGTTTCGTTGCCCGGGTCAGTTGTTCGGTCATGTTGAGCGTATGGTCTTTGCACTTGCCGTTGGTGATCATGGAAATGCACGTTCTTTTCACATAGCCGGGTGCCTGGTTGATGACGTCGATAATCTCCGCCATGGAGAAGAGGGGCCATTCCACATGAATGAAACTTTTTTCTCCATAGGTTCCGGGACGCTTTTTGGCAAGCCCGCAATAGGCGCAATTGGCCGAGCACCCTTCGGGGTAGTGAGCCAGGAGGTTCACGCACCTGTTGACGGCACCGCGGTACATCCGGTTGTGCATCAATCCCAGAGAGATGGCTGTGGCATGGCTCATTTTGGCGTAATCTGGGCTTTGCTTTTTGTCAGTCATAGTCTATGGGTTCGCACGCTTTGATTGTAATTATTGGACAGCCGGATTGCCCTTATGCTGAATGGTGTGAATCTACGTATTTTTGAAGGATATCATTGATTTGGGTCTGCCAACCTTTGCCGTGGCTTTTAAAAAAAACCAATATTTCGGCGTTGAGCCGAATGGTGGTTGATTGTTTGGGATTCGCTAACTTTGGACGTCCGCCAGTCTTCTTGATTCCTTTTTTCATCTCCTGTTTACTTAGAGGGCGGTCATCTTCATCTTTGCCATCCCACACAAAATCACCACCCGTTGGGGGGGTGGCGGTTGCCGCAATGGTCTTATTTTTTTGTTTAGTCAAACTCGTTTGCAAGCCACTCATGGTATACCTCCCTTTCTTCACAGCTGGCACGGCGAAAACTGATAATACGTTCTTCGCCATCGGTATGCACTACCGACAACACAGCCAAAAAATTAAACACGTAGGCAAAGGATTGAGTGCGATGTTCATGATTACGAACCATGTCTATATCCAACCTGAACGGGCTTTCCAGTACACAATCAGCATCAACGAAGTCAAGGTGGTGTTTGTTCAGGTTTTTTTGACGTTTCGACTCGTCCCAGTTCATGTTGTTTATTGTAACTACAAAAACCATGATTGTCAAATGTTTTTGTAGTTACAATAATGACCCGCTCATATGTTGTTTCAGGGCGAAAAAGCCAACAGTGACCCATCCCGTTTACAGCCTCACCTGATTCTCCTTGGCCAGGAGGACAGCTTGAGTGAGGGTGGGTATGTCAATGCCGTAAATCATGTTATCGTGCCACACGGCGGCAATGTTTTCTTCAACGCGTTCCCGGCGTGCGGATGTCCACTTAAGAGCATTTTCAATTTTGTGAATATGGGCACTGGTGGAAAAGAAATCCCCGGTGATCAGGATGCTTTCAATGGATGCGCCGGAAAGGGAAAGGTATATTTCCAGCAGTCCGCCTCGAGTTTTCAGCTGTCCCACCCCCATGCGGGTCCTCGGGTGTTTGTGTGAAAAGATCCAGTTTTCCTGCGTGTACCGCTCCCGAATGAAACGCTCACTGGTTTTCTGTTCCCACAAATCGGGATCATCCTCCCTGAACGCAACCTGGAATTCCTCCTCAAATGCCCCCTGAATCGCTTCCATGGTTTCCCTGACGGAAACCTGGCGGCCCGTTTCATGGCGCACCGTGGTCATACGCTGGCTGAAACAGTTGTAGCCCTTGTCCTGAAATTTGATCACCGGTGTGTTCATGATATCGGTCATCAATTCCACATCGAAGTTCACCAGGAGACTGGTATGAAACAGGAGCGTGTTGTTCTCCTCGGCGGCGGCGGATAAACCCGCGATTTTTTTTCCGCTGACTTCAAGGTCGTTTTTGGGTTGGAAATAGGCGTTGTCGATTCCCAGTTTGGTCAATGCGTTTATGAGGACGATGCTCAGGGACTGAAACACCCCTCCCACGCCCTTTTTGAGTCCCGGGTAGTCCACATTGATCCCGAGACCCAGTGATACAATTTCCGGACCCATGATGACGGTGCCGCCGCCTGTGCTTCTGCGATTGTACTCAATGCCCCGGGCCCGGCATCGGTCCAGGCGCAGGGCCGCCTCCATATCCTGGTATTTCCCCACAATGGCCGAGGGGATAAAGGTGTAAAGGTGGAGTATGGGCGGGGAATCATGGCTTCCCACCGAGCAGGGCAGGGTATCATCCACCGCCAGGCCCCGGGCGGTGGAAACAGGTGTTTCGAGGTTCTTAAACAGACGCCAAGAGGTGGTCATTGTTATGCTTTGGCCTTTTCCTCTTCCGTCTTCTTGATTTCCGATTCAATGAAATCCACAATCCCATCACCGTGAATGAGATTTTCAAGCTCTTCTTTCAGGTCGTCTTCCTCTTCCGCTTCGATGACCAGTATCCACCCTTCGCCGTAGGGATCGGAGTTGATGAGGGAGGTGTCATCCTCCAGGTCTTCATTGATTTCGACGATTTCCCCGGAAACAGGGGCGACGAGTTTTCCAATCCATTTTCGGGACTGAATCTTCCCACAGGTCTCTCCCTGTTCCACGTCGTCTTCTTCTTCGGGCAGATCAATAAATACAATGTCGCCCGCCTCTTTCTGAAACATGTCGTTCATACCGATGGTGACCTTGGTGCCATCCACCCTGGCCCAACTGTGCTCTTCGTGGTAGTAGAGCTCGTCAGGCATGTTGTAACCTTTGATTTCAGCCATTTTCTTAAAACCTCCCATTAAAATAAGTTGCGCAAACGTTAGGTAGTGTCCGTCCACGAATGAGAAAATTTGTTCGAGTTCAAGGAAGGCGAAAATTGTAACCGCAAGAATACGTTTGAGTATTTTGAGGATTACAATTTGAGCCTGACGTCGAAATCGGGCAAATTGGCCATTTGTGGATGGGCACTAGGAAAACCTGGCCTTCACCGCTCTGGCATGGATGGGAAGGCCTTCTGCTTCAGCAAGGGTGATCACCGTATCCTTGAGGCCGGCAAGACCCTCCTTGCTCAAATACTGAAATGTGGGTTTCTTGATGAAATCATCCACGGAGAGCCCCGAAAACATGCGGGCGCACTGGCCCGTGGGCAGAACGTGATTGGTGCCGGAGGCATAATCCCCCACCGGTACGGGGGCATAGGGACCCATGAAAATGGAACCGGCATGCTTGATCCGGTTCAGGGTGATAAAGGGATCCCGGGTGAGGATCTGAAGATGTTCCGTGGCATATTCATTGGTGAAATCGATAGCCTGATCCATATCATTAGCAATGAGGACACAGGAATGTTTCACCAGGGAGGATTCAAAAATATCCTTCCGGGGCAGTTGGTCAAATTCCCTGTTGATGATACGGCAGACAGCATCCCCTAATGTTTGAGAGGGGGTCACCAGCACGGCGGCGGAGTCAGGGTCATGTTCCACCTGGCTCAGAAAATCAATGGCGATCCATTCCGGATTACCGCTGTCGTCGGCCAGGATCAACGCTTCACTGGGGCCTGCCGGCGAATCAATATCGACCTGGCCATAGACGAGCATTTTGGCGGCGGTGACGTATTTGTTCCCGGGTCCCACGATCTTATCCACCCGGGGCATGGTCTGGGTGCCGTAGGCGAGACCGGCCACACCCCAGGGCCCCCCCACCTTGAAAATGCGGTCGCAACCGGCGATGTCCGCCGCCACCAGGGTGGCCGGATTGGCGGACATGCCCGTTCCCGGAGGCGTCACGGCCACAACCTCTTCCACCCCTGCCACCTTGGCTGGCAGGACGGTCATGAGGATGGAGCTGGGGTAGATGGCGCTGCCACCGGGGATGTAGCATCCCACGATGTCCATGGGCCGCGTTATCCTTCCTGCCAGAATCCCTGTCGTCACTTCGATGGACCACATCTCCCGTTCTTTCTGGGCGGTATGAAACTTGATAATGTTTCCCGCTGCCACTTTCAGGCAATCCACCACATGGGGGTCCAAAATGTCGTAGGCCGCGGCGATTTCTTCCCGAGTGGCCTCCAGATCGGACGGCCCGATATCTTCCTTGTGTTTACGATAATGGGAAAGTGTTACCGCATCACCGTTCTCTTTCATGTCGTTAACAATGCCCCGGACATCCTCGAAAACCACCGAGATGTCCTCCATGGATCTTTCCATGATCCCCTTTCGCTTTTCAGGCGTGAGATCATCAATTCTCTCTGTTTTCATTTCCATTTTTTCGTCTTTCCTTTTGAATGAGGCATTTTCTTGGGCCGCCCCATGGTCATCCCGGTTTTGCTGTCGCTGGTGAGCCAGACGTAATCCGCCATTCTTTTATTGATTGTTGTACGCTCTGTCAAGGGGAATAGCACGATGGTTGCGATCTTTACATCCACCCGCCGCAGGACCCGGTCGGGAATGCCGAATTTGTTCACAATATGGCCGTTGCCGGTAAAAACAACCATTCTCCCGCCGTGCGCTTTCATGTAGTCCGCGATGGTCTCGGCCATTGTTTCATCCCAGACGCATTGTGCCTGGTAGAAGTGCTCGAAATTCTGCATGCCATGCTTCAGGTTTTTATTGGTTTGGTGTTGTTCGAAGATGCTCTCCAGATATTCCCGATGGGCCTGGTCATCCAGGTCCATATGGCGGGCCACCTGTTGCCGTTCTTCAGCAGTGAGGCTCTTAAGCCCTGATCTTGCCACCTTTTTCACCACCGGGCTCGGGGCGTTGATGCCGAGGAGCGCGGTTCCTTTATCCTTTGAAGTCCACAGAATGGGGCGGTAAAGACGGTACGGGAAACGCCAGCTTTTCTTCCAGTCAACCTGTTCAAGGAAGGCCGTCTCATCCAGATCCCCATCCATGAACCGGTCCAGGGCAGGTTGCCGGGTGGTATCGAAAAATTCCATGCCAACCGCCGGAGGAGAAGCCGACCCGGCCGCGAGAGCCTGGAGCAACTGCACCTGGATCAGGTGGTGTTCAGGGTTGTTATGCACCTCTCCCACGAAAATGACGTCGACAGTTTTAAGCTGGTCAATGAGATGGGGAAAGTCAATGGCTTTCCCCGTTTTGAGATCAATAATCCTCCCTTGGGAAAAGTGCCGTTCCAACCCTTCCACGGAGGCCAGTGGCGGCATGGGGTGTCTCCTGGCGGTGCAAGCCTGAAAAATCATCAGAAAAACCAGAACAACAAGGAATAATTCATAATTTTGAATGATACGGCGCAAATGGTTTCTCACTGGGAATTCCCCTGAACTATGACCTTGACTCCAGGAGGTTCTATCATTAACCTTGCTGGGATGCAACTTTTTAAAGAATTTCAAAAGGTAGAAATATGGAGCGTCAGAGAACCCTTGCAAATGTGTTGAAGGACTACCCCAAAGAGGTGATCCTCAAGGATGGTACCGGTATTACCCTGAGGTCGTTGGCAGATGGTGACCAGGACGCGCTTTATGGGATGTTTCACCGGTTTCCCAAGGATGAATTGTGGTTCTTGAATCATGATGTGAATGATCGGGCGTTGATTGACCAGTGGATCGGAAACCTGAACTCGAGGCGGGTGGTTTCCATTGTGGCCCTTCTGGAGGGGCGGGTGATTGCCAACGCCGTACTCATGATGAAAGGGTACGGGGCTAAAAAGCACATCGGCAAGATCCGCATAGCTGTTGCGCCCGACATGCGGGAAAAAAGACTGGGGACCTGGATGCTCCTGGACCTGATTAACCTGGGCGTAGCCATCGGTTTGCGAATTCTGGTGATGCGGCTCATCGAAGATCGGGATATTGACGTGATTCAGGGCGTGAAAAAGCTCGATTTTGTTGAGCAGGCCATTTTGAAGGATTACGTGCTGGATATGGAGGAAAACCCCCACAACCTGGTGATCCTGACCAAACGTCTTCACACCCGTTGGGATGATTTTTGAGAAAAATGGGCCAAGACCGCGTTCAGTATGGACTGGATCCGGAATCCCTGCGAACAGTCCTTCCCCACGGTCCCGGTGTGTACCTGTTTACGGGCCCGCGGGGCAGGGTCATTTACGTGGGAAAGGCGAAGGATCTAAAAAAGCGGGTACTTTCCTATTTTCGATCCGCCGGCAATGCCCCCACCAAAACCGCCCGAATGATGAAAATGGCGGAAGGGCTGGAGTTCATCCTCACCCTGACCGAAAAAGAAGCGTTCATCCTTGAAAATGATCTGATCAAGAAATTTAAACCCCGGTACAATATCATCCTTCGGGACGACAAACAATATCCCTGTCTCAGGCTGGATATTGGTGAACCCTATCCCCGGTTGGGCATTGTCAGGAAAATAAAAAAGGATGGTGCACTCTATTTCGGGCCGTTCTCATCAGCCAATGCGGTGCGTAGCACCACCCGTGTGATTTCCAGGGTATTTAAACTCAGAAAGTGCAAGGGCCAAAAACTCAAACACAGGGAGAGACCCTGCATCAATTTTCAGATGGACCGCTGCCTGGCGCCCTGCGCCCGCACAGTAAGCCAGAAAGCGTACGGAGAGATGGTTGAGCAGGTGCGCCTGTTCCTGGAAGGACGGAACACGGAGCTGGTGGGAAATCTGAAAAGGGACATGGGGGTGGCAGCCGCCCAAATGGATTTTGAGAGGGCAGCAGACATCAGGGACCGGATTTTTGCCATAAAAAGGACCGTTGAACGGCAGCATGTGGTTTCTACCCGCATGGCGGATCAGGATATTATCGGCATGGCCCGGAAGGAGGACCTCCGTCAGTTGGCTGTGATGTTCGTGCGCCGGGGGCATCTGGTGGGGACCCGGCATTTTCTGTTCGAGGATGTAAACGGCGCTTCAGCAGAGGTACTTGAGGCGTTTTTGAAGCAATACTATTCCGGGCAGGTATTTATTCCCGGCACGATCCTGCTGTCCGAGCCCGTTGGGGAACATGAATCCTTGAGCGAATGGATATCGGAGATGGCCGGGAAAAAAGTGAAAATCCATTCTCCCCAGCGGGGCGAAAAGAAGAAACTGGTCCAGATAGCGGTGGCCAATGCGGGAAATCTTCTGGCGGGCCACCAGATCACCCAAAAGGAAGCCTTGCTGGAATCCGCCAGATCTGTTTTGAACCTTAAATATGTGCCGCGAACCATTGAAGGGCTTGATATCTCCAACCTCCAGGGCGAAAATGCGGTGGGAGTGGTGGTGGCATTCAAAGATGGCGAACCCCACCGGGAACACTATTTAAACTACCGCATCAAACATATCAACGGTATTGACGATTACGGCATGATGGCGGAAGTAATGAAGCGGCGTATTTCCAGCGCCCCCCTGCCGGACCTTTTTCTGGTGGACGGGGGCAAGGGGCATCTGGCCGCGGTGAAAAAGGTGCTGGATCGGCAGCTTGAAAACGGGGACTCCGTTGTTTTTCCCGAAGTGATTTCCCTCGCCAAGCCTGATGAGATGCTGGGTGAGAATACTGACAAGATCTATGTCCCCGGCAGAAAGAACCCTGTTCGACTGAAACCGGATCATCCCGTATTGTTTTTGATGATGCGCGTCCGGGATGAAGCGCACCGAAGGGCTGTGACCTATCATCGAAAGCTGAGACAAAAGGGGTTGACCCGAAGCAGGCTGGACGGCATCCCCGGTGTGGGAAAACAGAGAAAGAAATCCCTGCTCAAACATTTCAATGGGATAGGCGCCATTTCTAAGGCGAAGGTTGAAGACTTGTGCGCTGTCCCCGGCATCAACCGGGATCTGGCTTTAAAGATTATGGCGGGGTTGTCAGACGTTCATGCGAAGGAAAAGGGTGGTCAGTCCCAGGTAGATGAGAAGGCTCAGGATATCATTTGAAGTGGTGACGAACGGTCCGGCAGCCAGGGCAGGGTCCACGTTGAGGCGCTTCAGAACCAGCGGGACCGCGGCCCCGATGAGGCCCGACAGGATGATGATGAGAAAGAGTGCCGTGTTGAC
>JAERTK010000308.1 GCA_016844935.1 Desulfobacteraceae bacterium
TGAAAGCCGAAGGGCACATCGATTTCATCATCAGGATTCTCTATGTGGTGCTGCTCGGGGGCGTGGGTGCCTACATGATGGCGGAAGGCGTATCATGCCTCAGGAAAAAGGCAGTTTCAGATCCTGCTGATAATAGTTCGAATGCCTCTGCCTGGAATCGTTTCCTTGGCGCTCTTCCCTGGCCCGTCCGTTTCGGAAAATCCGGCATTACCCTTTCCCCCATACTTCCCCTCGCGGCCGGATGTCTGGTGGGTTTGGTGGCGGCTATTCTCGGGGTGGGCGGGGGTTTCATTATGCTCCCGACCATGTGTTACGTGCTGCGTATGCCCATACGGGTGGTGGTGGGCACCAATCTTTTCCAGGAACTGCTGGTCTGCACCAATGTGACCATCCTGCAGGCCACTGAAAACCACACCGTTGACCTGGTTCTCGCCCTGACACTGCTGGCCGGATCCACCGTGGGCGCCCAGCTCGGTGCCAGGTTGAGTCACCGGATAAATGCGGATACCCTCAAAATTATTTTCGCGTCGGTGGTCCTGATCATCATGGTGAAAATTTTCCTGGAACTGGTCATCGCTCCGGATCTGATGCTCTCTTTAAAGGGAGAACAGTAAGATGATGTGCGCAGGTTTCAAGAGGTCGATAGTCTGTGTGGTGTGTGCGTGTGCGGCATTTCTGGTGGTGATGTTATGGAGCGCGGTTTCGGCAGCGCCTGCCGACCTTACGGTCAGTCCCCGAGTGGTCCGGATCGGCACCTGGTACGATGGTGCCAAAATTCATGTGCGTGCGGTTATCCCTGAAGGGTGTCAGGCCGTACTTGAGATAAGAGGGGAACCCGCCCAAACCAGGCTCATGAGAAAGGAACAGTATTGGGGTATGTGGAAGAACGGAGCGGAAATCCTTGAACAGGGCGCCCCCGCGCTCTACATGGCCATGAGTACGGACCCTGACCTGCTGAGCCGGTCGAAAAAAAGCCAGTCCTGGGGTTATGGTGCCCTGGCTGAAAGGGTTACCTTTAAAGGTGGAACACGGGAAATGGCACACCGCCAATTGTTCGACGAGTTCCTGCGGCTCAAGGAGAGCAGAGGCCGTTACGGGGTCTACCCGGGAGCTGCCACCATACAGGGTTTACCCCAGGGGGATCAGCTGGTGGAAGGGGTTTTCAACCTTCCGGCTCATTTGGTCCGGGGGAGCTACCATGTGGCTTTGTCCGTGGTGAAAGATGGGCGGGTGGTAAAAAAAGAAATCAGGCCGCTTAAAGTTGAACTCGCGGGTTTTCCGGCTGCCATTTTCCAACTGGCCCACAGGTATGCGTTGGCCTATGGCATCCTGGCAGCGGGTATTGCCATATTAAGCGGTTTTCTGGTGGGACTTCTTTTTCATTTCATCGGGAAACCCGAATAAGGCATGGCGTACGAATATCGTTAATCTCACGTTTCGGGCCTGAGCAATTTACCCAGGCCGGATGACCGATAGGTTTTCCGCTTTACGGCTTCCCCCAGAATTTCATGATGTTTGCTCACCAGTGTAAACCACGTGCGTGATCGCGTAATGGCGGTGTAGAGCAGTTCCCGGGTCAGCACAGGGCTCATGTGGTCGGGCAGGACCAGGGCCGTGTGTTGGAATTCCGACCCCTGGCTTTTGTGAACGGTCATGGCATAAACGGTTTCAACATGGTTGAGCTTGGATGGCAGTACTTTTTTGAGTGAACCGTCCGCCATGGGGAACACTGCCCTGAGGGTGCTTTTTTTTCGGCCCATGTCATCTTTTACCGGCAGGACGATGCCCGTATCCCCGTTCATTAACCCCAGGCTGTAATCGTTTTGGGTGATCATGACCGGACGGCCGGGGTACCATCCGTCCCTGGAGCTGATGAGGTCTGACGCAAAAAGAAGATCAGCCGTTTTTTCATTGAGGCCTTCCACACCCCAGGGCCCTTTTCGTACCGGGGAGAGCAGTTGAAAAGCGCTGAAATCCGCAATGACCCTTCGAAGCCACTTGTCATCAGGCCCGTTTCCGGGGCCGGATCTGACCCGGTCCAGGTATGGGCGGTAGCCTTTTTTCGATTGCGGATTGCGGGTTGCGGATTGCGGATTTGGGGTGGCTGAAAGGGAATGGCCATCTAGAATCAGGCGGGCGAAGGATTCATGGTCAGGGCTGTTGGCGGTGAGGCGGGAGATGTCCTCAAAACCCATTTGCCAGATCTTTTCCACCCCTTCGGGGTTTCCCCCGTTGACGGCCCGGGAAAGGGCCCCGATTCCGCTGGTTTCTCCAAAACGGTGGTTCTTCCTCAGCAGGGTAATATGCTGGTCCAGTTGGGCGCCTGTTCCCCGAAAATCCAGAAGGTTGTACCCTGTGTGCTTTTGGATCCACGCGGCGGTCTCCGGAAGGTAATGGGCTTGATCCCCCAACTGACAGATGTCCCCCAATACGGCCCCTGCCTCTACCGAGGCCAGTTGATCCTTATCCCCCAGCAGGACCAGTCGGGCTTGTTCCGGTAAGGCGTTTAAAAGTGCCGCCATGATCTCGAGATCCACCATGGATGCTTCATCCACCACCAGAAGATCCACATGCAGGGGATTGTGCGGATTATGCACAAAATGGCGGGTGTTGGGCCGGCTTCCCAGCAGGCGGTGGAGGGTGCTGACGTCCCGGGGCAGGATTTCACGCATGTTTTCGGGCAGTGCCGCCATTGTGTGAGCCAGGGATTCGGTCAGGCGGGCCGCGGCTTTTCCTGTAGGCGCGGCCATGCGAATGCGCAATTTATGCCCTTTTTCCAATGACAGCTGCTCTAAAAGGGCCAGCAGGAGAACCACGGTTGTGGTCTTTCCGGTTCCGGGTCCCCCTGAGATAACGCTGAACGAATTTTTTGCTGCAATGGCCGCCGCCACGCTCTGCCAGTGTACCCGGGTTTTGGCTTTTTCTTCCACGTCTCTGAGCGGTTCAAATATTGCGTCGAGACGGTTTACCAGGTCATTGGGTACGGGAAATGTGTGGGATAATCGCCTCTGAATGTGGCGGGCCACGGTTTGGGTGTATCCCCAGTAACGCCTTAGATACAAAAGCCCGGAACACAATACCAGAGGAGTATTCCCGGGGCCGGAGGCAACCAGAGGGGATGCTTCCAGTTGAATTGCCAGGTGTGTGAGGGAAACGGTTTTCAGAATATTCGGGTGCTGGGTGGGCATTTGTCCGGCCGCTACGTCCTCGGGCGGCAAAGAGAGGGTTTTTTCAGGTGCCGAAAGCAGGGCTTCAAGGTCCAGACAGATATGGCCTCTACCCAGTTGATGACTCACAAGGGCTGCCATGAGCAATACCGGTTCGGGGGTGTCTGGCGCCTGGGTGCTTAAAAATTCCGCAAAAGCGCCATCCAGGGGCCTCAACCAGCCCATGGAAACCCAAGTCTCCCGAAGACCTGACAAATCAAGGGTTATCAATGATTCTCCTCTCTTCCGGTAAAATTTTCATCCAACTGTTCCATGAGCGCCTGTGGTGGCTTATCCCCATAGACGCCGTTACGGTTTCGGTCAACCCCGCGCAAAAAGAGATATACCGCGCCTCCCATATCCCTCTGGTATTGGTAATGGGGGAGCCGTGCCTTGAGCAGGCGGTGCAGGGCAAGGGTATAGAGAATATATTGCAGGTCATAACGGTGGCTCAGCATGGCATCGGCCAAAGCTGTTGAACCATAAGCACGGGTGTCGTCGCCCAAGTGATTGGATTTATAGTCCATTACGTAATATCGCCCTTCAAACTCAAAAACCAGGTCAATAAACCCTTTCAGCATGCCGTTCAGGTGGATTTCCTGAAGCGCCGGCCTTTTTGCGCCGGGCAGGACCCAATGGTTCAATGCATGATCCAGTGACGCCGTATTGACCCCGTGGGCGGCAAACAGAAATTCCAATTCGGGTCGGCATTGAGCGGGGGGCAGGTCCGCCAGGCGCATCTGCACCGTTTGATGGGGCAGGGCGAAGGGCGTTTTAAGGAGATTCTGAAACCACAGGGTCAGCGCATCAACCCAATTCCCCCAGGCGGAGTGGCTGCAACACATTTCCACCTGGTCGTGAATCCATTGACGGTCATGGGCAACCTTGCCGAAACCTTCATCCGCAGCCCACTCCAGAAGCCCATGGAGAAATGTTCCAGGTTCCGCTCCCTTCGGAAAATTATGAATAGAGGGTTTACGGGGACAGGTTTCGGGGGACAGGAAAACGGTTTCTTCTCCGGGCTCCAGCAGCTGATCTTCAACGGCTGACTCAGGGAAATGGAAAGGTGTTTTCTGCGAAACGATCTTTCGTTCCCGGGAAGCATAATCAGCTGGCTCTTTTAATATCCCGGAATAACTGGTAATCCGCCAGTCACGGAACACCGGAACGTTAAAAGGTAGAGCGGGTGTAAGGGATACGGTATCCCCTGTTGGTTTATACGCATCCTCTTTCGGTTCAGGGAGCGGTTCAATGGTTATGTGAGGGCAATCGCCTTTCAAGAATTGCAGCTTCCCCAAGAGATCACTGGTGGGTATCATTTCCCCCGCGGACAGCAGGTAGCCGAACCCCGATTGATGCAGGGTGCTTTTTTCCCCGTTAAGGGTTGTTTTACCCATGACCCCGATGCCCATCCAGCAGGCATATTGGGCCCGGGTTACCGCCACATAAAGGAGGCGAAGGTCCTCTGCCAGCCTTTCCCCATCAGCCGCCTCAATATCTTCTGTCTGTGGGGACCTCACCCGTGTGACCCGACCCTGTTCATCACCACTGGTGACCAGGGCAACATTTTTTCGGGTCGCCTGGCGAAAGGAGCAGATGAAAGGTAAAAACACCAGGCGGTATTGCAGCCCCTTGGACTTGTGGATGGTGATGACCCTGATCAGCTCTTCATCGCTTTCCAGGCGAAGGAGTTGTTCTTCCAATGCGCTGGGATGCTGTTGAAGTTGATCCTCCAGCCAGCGGATCAACCCCTGGGCGCCTTCCCCCTCAAGGGCTTTGGTCTGCAGGAGTTCGGCCAGGTGCAGAAAATTGGTTGTGGCACGCTCACCGCCGGGGGCGGTCAGAATCCCCCATGATACGCCAAAATCCTGAAAAAGGGTTCGCAACATGGGTAGAACGCCCCGGTGCTGCCAGATCAAATGATAGCGGCTGAAACGTTCAACTTCCTCCTCCCAGGCCGCCTCATCTCGGTTCAAATGGTCCAGATGCGTCAAAGGGTGCCTTAAAATCGGTGTTGCCAGGGCGGCTTTGAGGGCCCATTCCTGTCCTGGGAATGCGCAGGCCCGCAGAAGATAGCGCATTTGCCGCGCTTCATGGGAATCAAAAACAGACGTTTTATCCGAGAGGTAGACGCTGCGCACCCCCCGTTTATCCAGCGCTTTTCGAATCATGTCCGCTTCGCTCCCGGTTCGTACCAGGACCGCCATATGCGCCGGACGAAGCGGTTCCAATGGTTCGCCCGGGGCATTCTTGAAACCGGCCCGGGGGGGTCGCTCCTGGGCCATGTTCAAGAGCCGCACCACTTCATAAGCAAACCCATCGGCCATTTCAGCCAGATAACCTTTGCGACCTGTTTTATTAACCGGTTCGCTTTGCGCCAGGTGCCGCATGTGGAGCCCGGAGAAGGGTTCATCATTGACCATCAACAGTCCTTCGGGGCCTTTTGCCGAAACCGGCTCGAATGGGATGTTGTCTTTAAAGAGAAAGGGTCCTTCGGGATATGGGTTTGCCACCCCGAACATTTGATTGACGGAATGCACCAACTCTTCGGTGGCCCGATAGTTGGCGCTCAGGGTATAGGGTTTATCCCCGGTATCGTGTCGGGCTCGCAGATAGGTATGAATGTCCGCACCGCGAAAGGCGTAAATGGCCTGCTTTGGGTCACCGATCATGAGCAGGGCGGTCCCGGGCCGACCACCGTAGATTCGGCTGAAAGCGGCATATTGAACGGGGTCCGTGTCCTGAAATTCGTCAATCATGGCCACCGGGAACTGATCCGAAATGCGTTGCGCCAGGTTTTCGTTTCCGGGGCGCTTAAGCGCGTTGTTTAAATGGACGAGAAGATCGTCGAAATCCACCAGCCCCTGTTGCTCCTTTTGTTGTTCATAGCGGCGTTCGATCTCTTCTGCTGCGTGAACAAAGAGGACGTTGTCAATTTCAAATTGGTTTAGTGTGTCATTGAGCCGGTCAAATGCTTCGTAGGCGGAATGTGTGGGAGGTACCCTGTTCTTGTTGGCCCCTTCCCCAAGGCCGGTGGCAGAAAATTTCAGGCGTGCCTGCTCATCCGGCAGAGGACCGTTTTCATGAACCCAGGCCTTGAGTTGATCGATCCATTTTTTTAATGAAGTGGCGCTGTATTTATGACCATTCAGGGTTTTGTCTGCCTTGGCCTGATTAACCAGTTCAATGGCGGTCTCAAAATCATGGGACCATTCCCGTTGTGCTGCCCGAATGGCCTGTTGGCGTTGTGCCAGCATCTCAAAAGGATCTCCCTCCGAAACCGGATCCTGGCCCAATATGGGTTTTACCCAGGTAAGCAGTCCCAGGGGTTCGGTGCATTTGATGAGGGTCAGGAGTTCCGCCAGTTGTTCGGGGGGAAGCTTATAAAAATGAGAACGCCAGTAGTCGCAGGCGGCCTCTTCCAGCAGGTCCTGGTCATCGGGCGCCAGTTCCATGTCAAAGGGGCTGCCGCATTCAAAGGCGTACTGCCGCAGCATGCGGTTGCTCCAGCTGTGAATGGTATGGATGGCCGCTTCATCCATCCAGAGGGCTGCACGTTCCAGAATCCCGGCTTTCCCAGGCCATGAGTCTTTTGGAAATTCGTGACCCAGGCGTTCAAGAAACGCGTCCCGGGTCTGTTCTCCCCGAAAAAACGCGGCCGCTTCAATCAGTTTGTTGCGAATCCGGTCCCGCAGTTCTTCCGTGGCGGCATTGGTGAAGGTGACCACCAGGATCTCCGGGGGCATGAGGGGTCTGTGAAACCCGTTTTTTCCGCCATGCCCCAGCACCAGCCTCAGGTAAAGGGCCCCGATGGTATAGGTTTTCCCTGTCCCCGCACTGGCTTCCATGAGACGAAGACCGCCCATGGGGAAGGTCAAGGGATCAAGATAATTGGCCATAAATGGTATCCGTTTGAAGGGTGTTCATGAGGGGTTTGTATATGCGTTCGGCCAGGGTTTTGAATCGGTTATTATCAGCTTGCCAGAGGGCATCGAAATCGGGGTAACATTTCTTTAGGTAACCGCCGTCTGCGTATCCCAGTTCTCCCGGAAAATTGTAGCCATCCCCTTCATAGGCTTTTCGAGCCATCGTCAGTGCTTTTTCCAGAACATCTACCCCGTTATTGGAAAACAGAATTTTCAGAAACGCCAACGCTGTTTTTGCCGTGATGGGGAGGGGTTGCTGAAGCCCTTCCCACCAGAACCGGACGATTTCATCCAGTCGCTGACGTGCTTCTTCCGGATAAAGGGGTGGCAATTCCGCCAGACCGTCGGGGGCCACCAGGATGCTGGTGAGCACCATTTCCTGCGCGCATCCCGCCAGATGTCCGACCCAGAGACCCACCAGGCTGTCAGGGCGTGAAATGCGCTTTTTGCTGCCCAGGATATTCTTGGGATAAAACGCCCAGCGGGAATATTTTCCGGGTTCTTTAGTTCGCAAACCGTCCAGCCAGTCCTCCAGAACCCGGGCGTCACACCCGTCAATGCGGATCGGAAACCGGATTTCCACAGGGGGGCATGCCTGTGGAAAATCTTCGGCCAGCCGGTGATGGTACTTCAGCATTTGAAGGACCGGTTCGGCGAGTTCTCCGGCGGCCAGCGATCCGAAACCGCCGGGCGGCAATTCCCCCGTGTACCGCAGCCGTTGGGCCGCCCGCTGAACGGCTTGCTGAGCTGCTTCCAGGCCTCCTGAATTCGGGGCTGCCAGACCGGCGTTCAGCAGCATTTTTCCCTGGTTGAAAGGTGAGAGCCCATCCAGGGCAAAGGGTTCCCGGTTTCGGGTGATGTTCCCGGTGTCGTCGAAATGGACCTTCAACCTCTCATTAAAGAAGCTCCTGACGGGATTCTTGAAACATCGGATCAATTGGATCAGCCCCGGACCGGTATCGATTTTCGCTGGACCGAGTCTGTCTGGATCTGATCTCGGTTCCTGGGGATCCAGCATTTTTCGCCATTCAACCGCATGGGTGAACAGATTTCGAGATCCATGGGGTAGAAAGTAAGCCTTGCTAAAGGGCTGCAGGGGATGCAGACAAGTCAGGTGATCCAACAGGGCGCAGACGTCATCCGGTTGATTTTGCTTCTTTGGGTCGGCCTCAATCTGCCAGCCTTTCGCCAGGTAATCCCGAAGCTGGCCCACCAGAACCGACGGCATCCGCTCACTGTTGTCACTCACATTTCGGGCAATGTAGCTGATGTGGAGTTTCTCCCGTGCCGAGAGGAGCGCCTCAAGGAACAGGTACCGGTCGTCTTCCCGGCGGGAACGGTCCCCCGGGCGAAAGAGACCGGGCGCGGCCATCAAATCAAAATCCGCAGGCGGCGTGCTGCGGGGATATTCTCCGTCGTTCATGCCCAACAGGCAGACCACCTTGAAGGGAATGGCCCGCATGGGCATCAGGGTACAGAAATTGACCATGCCCACCAGAAAACGCTGGGACATGTTCCGGTCCTTCAGCACGCCCAGCAGAACGTCCCGAACCACCCCGATGCTCAGGGATTCTTCCAGACCGGCATCCGCACAGTCGTTTCGCCATGCGGTGATGATGTCCAAAAGAAGCCTTCGGATGAGCTGATCGTTACTGTCGACGGGCAGAAAAAAATCATCAAAGAGCGCCATGATGCGGTCATGCCAGACTTGCGGAGATCCCGGTTCCCTGAGTGCCCGCCAGTGTTTTTCCATACGGCTGATCATGAGATACAACGGGCCGATCCGTTCGGCTTCCAAGCCGCCGATTTCATCATACGGTTCAATGTCCCGCCAGGGTTCCCCCGTGCCCACGGCGTAACCCAGCAACATGCGGCGCAGACCGAATTGCCAGGTGTTTTCATCAAGATCCCGCGGCAGGTCAAAGGCGGTTCGCTGCACTGCATCGAGTCCCCATCGAATACCGGCGCCATCAACCCACATCTGCAGTTTCTGCAGATCGTCTTCTCCAAGACCGAAGCGGTGGCGAAAAGCGGGAACCTGCAGGAGGTCCAGAAAATCGCTTTGGGCCATGCGGGAGGAGGGCAGATGAAGCAGTTTTTCAAAAGCGCGCATCATGGGAAGACTGGCTCTGTCAGGTTCGTCGGCGATGGCAAATGGCACAAAACGGGGGTCCTGCCGCGGCAGATTGCCGAAAACCGACGCAATATGGGGGGTGTAAACCTCTATGTCGGGGGTCATGACGATAATGTCGCTTGGCTTTAAGTCCGGGTCCCGGTTGAACATTTGGAGCAGTTGGTCCTGCAGTATTTCAATCTCTCTCTGGGGGCTGTAGGCCAGGTGAAAAGTGATGGAGCGATCGTCAGGGGATATGTTGGATTTATTTTGGCCGGTCCCGGGCAGCGGTGCCAGGTCAAGGATCGCCTGCTGTACCCGGTTCAACAAGGGGGCATATTTTTTTTCGGGGGCAAAATCGGCAAACAGGTCAATTTCTTCAAAACGCTTCCGGTACGCCTCAGGGCGGTCGTATCCATACAGGAGACCGATATAGTCCCGTCCCTGTTTCCCCCAGGATGCCAAAAGTGGATTAACCGTGTGATGCAGAGATTCGGGGCTTGTTTTATGGGGGGGGGCGGTATGGGTAAAATGACGGGCCTGTTCGAATTTCAGCAGTTCATGGTCTTCCATGATGTCGGCCCAGTAGAACCGGCAGGGGTTATGCACAAAAAATAGCACCTGGCAGTGCCTGCCGAGCGCATGCAATGCTTCCAAGGCCTGTCCGGGAAGGGTGCTGATGCCGAAAACAATGATGCGACGGGGCAGGGTACGAGGCCTTTCTGGAAGGGCACCGGCTGTTTTCAGAAACCGTCGATGCAGACTGGAACGGCTGGTATGTCGCTCCTGACTGGGCATATCGGACTGAATCAGGCGCCATAGCTCAGCCTGCCAGTGCTGCTCCGGGGGTAGAGTTTCCGGTATCCCGTGGGCGTTTCTAATTAGGTCCCGACCGTTGGCCCAGTCCTCCAGCCAGTCTGCCCTGTAAACTTGGTATTGGTCGTACAGATCCGCCAGGCGGCAGGCCAGTTGATACCGTTTGATGGATTCCGGATCATCGGATAAAAACCGGGAGATGGCCGAAAACCCGTTTCTTTTGGACAATCCTTTCAACAACCGCAGCAGCCGCCACTTGAGCGGCCCTTTGTCGTAAGGGGAATGTTCCGGTATTTCCCCCGGACCCAGTACCGCCCGGTAGGCCTGCCACAAGAAGCGCGCAGGCAATTGAAAAGAAACTGCCGCACTGATGCCGCAACCGTCGTCTTCCGCCAGGGCCAGCTTGAGCCATTGGGCCATACCGTTGCTCTGCACCATGAACACTTCATCTTCCAGGGGGCAGAGCGGATGCTTCAGGACCCATTGGACAGCGAGCCTTCTCAAATCCTCCATTCGATTTGAATGAATGACGGAAAAACCGGGCGGCAGTTCCGTTCTTTTTTCAGCTGTCGGGCAGAGCAAAGGTTCTCTCCCAGCGGGTTTTATGGTTCCAGATATTTGGGTGGAATATCTCCCTTTGCGTTCAGTTCAAGGGTATTGATTATCATGAGCGTTGCGGTTCCGTGGGCCAGCATCTTATCCTTATCGTCAAAGACGGATGCTTCGCTCAAACAGATGGACCTGCCGGTTTTGATGCTCTTGCCTCTGGCGACGAATCGCCCCGACGCGGCCGGTCTCAGGTAATTGAGCTTCATCTCCACGGTGGTCATGCCGGATGTTTTTCCGATGGTTGAATAGGCGGCCCAGAAGGCGGCGGCGTCTATGAGAGACGCATAAACGCCCCCGTGAACGATTCCATAGGGTTGCAGGTGCTTTTCCTGAACATCCACTTCCAGGAAAGACCGGCCCATCTCGAGGGAATCTATTTTCATGGAGATGAGGTTGAAATAGGGGCAATTGTTCACATGGGCTTTGACGGCTGCCACATGATCCGGATTTAGCTGTTTCATGGATACCACCTCCGGGAATATATTTAAACGGGGACCACATTACCGCAGGTTGACCGTTTGAGAAGTGAATAACAGATAGGGAAGCGGCAATCAACCCAAAATCCGGAACTGCACTTTGACACGACTACCCCAATACCTTATACTGCATCCAATTACGCGGTTCTTTTACGAAGTGGTGTTGAACGCTAAACCATCTTCAATCCTTCAATGACCCGAAATAGTGGAGGCAAGGCCCATGAAGATTCACCATATCGGTCAGAAAAAAAACTACAACGTGGTGGCAGTGGAAGGCCGTATGGATGCTGTTTCCGCCCCCGAATTCGAAAATTTTCTAGACGCCCTCATTGCCGAAGGTGTGCTGAAAGTCATCGTTGATTTTGATGCCCTCGATTATATCAGCAGCGCGGGTCTTCGAAGCGTCTTGATTACCGCCAAAAAAATACAGAGCAAGAATGGCAGGATTCTGGTGGTGTCCCTTCACGATACGGTCAAGGAAATATTTGAAATTTCGGGGTTCAGCACCATTATTCCGATCCATGTATCTGTGGATGCGGCACTTGAAACCGACTGAGACGGTTCCAAGACCTGAATCACCATGCCGGAAAGACAGTGCTTAAAGGACGGTTTCGAACCATGGCGAAAATTGGGCTGCCCGCCGAAATGGGAAACCTTGAAAAATTTCTTGATTTTGTTGTGGAAGAAGCCGGAAACCAAGGGTTCCCACCGCAGCGTGTTTCGGAGATCAGGCTGGTCTCGGAAGAAGTCCTGGTCAATATTTTCAGTTACGCCTACCAGGAGAGAGGTGGCCATGTGTCCATGAACTGTTCCGGGGGGGAAGATGTTTTTATCCTGGATATTCTGGACAGGGGCGCCCCGTTCAACATCCTGGCGGTTCCCGGGCCGGATCTCTCAAGCTGCCTGTCTGAGCGTTGTGTTGGCGGGTTGGGGATTTATTTTGTAAAGAAAATGACAACTGAGATACGATATGTTCGGGAAAATGGCGAGAATCGCTTGACGCTGATTTTCGGAAAATGTCGTTAGAAATCATAATGAGAGGAATGAGAAATGGCCGTTGTGGAAATGACGCTGGATGAAAAGGTGGCCGTGGTCACCTTAAATGACGGTGAAAATCGATTTAACCCCGGGTTCCTGGAAGGTTTTCTGGGGGTACTGGACCGGGTTGAATCGGACACGGATGCCAATGTGCTGGTGGTCACCTCGTCCCATGAAAAGATTTTTTCAAACGGGATTGATCTGGACTGGCTGGTCCCCCATGTTCAAAAGGGTGACATCGAAACAGCGAAGCGCTTTTTTTACACCATGAATCAGCTTTTCAGGCGGCTCATTCTTTACCCCATGCCCACGATTTGCGCCATTTCCGGCCATGCCTTTGCGGGTGGTGCCATCATGAGTTGTGCCTTTGATTTTCGGTTTATGCGCTCCGACCGCGGGTTTTTCTGCTTTCCGGAAGTGGATCTGGGGATTCCGTTTCTGCCCGGTATGATAGCGCTCATCTCAAAAGCGATTCCCCAGTACAAATTTGAGGAACTTCAGTATACGGGAAAACGGGCGACGGCCCAAGAGTGCGAAGCCCATCACATTGTTACCAAAGCCTGTCACATGGATGATCTGATGAATGAAACCCTAAGCTTTGCAAAGGGGCTCAACAAACGGCGGGAAATCGTTTCCGAAATGAAAAAGCGGATGTATAAGCAGATTGTTCACGCCTTTGACGTGGAGGATCCCCCGTTGATCGATTCGGGTCAGTTTAATGTGTGATCAATTTCTATTTTTTCATAAAAAATCAGTGATATAGGGATTGGTATCTCTTTCATGGGCTAGGGTGGAGACATGGCGTTCCCCATAGTCGTGCCCCGGCCAGACGCTGGTTTGGGGGGGAAGAGAGAGCAGTTTTTTGACCGACAGCAAAAGGGTCCCCAGGTCGCCCCCGCCAAGATCGGTCCGGCCCACGGCCCCCACGAACAGGGTATCGCCGGTGAAGAGGTTGCCGTCACCGTAGAGGCACATGGAGCCGGGGGAGTGCCCCGGCGTGTGGATGACCTGAAGTGTTTCCCTCCCGATGGCAAGTGAATCGCCGTCTTTCACCAGCATATCCGGCTTGGGGGAAGGTTTCTTCCCCATGGCCAGTGAAAAAGCCTTGTTCCTGCCGCTGGTCATTTGATTGGCATCATCTTCGTGGATGACCAGCTTTGCCCCTGTTTTAGACAGGATGGCGCGGTTGCCGCAGGTGTGGTCGGCGTGGGCATGGGTGTTGACCACATACTTCAGTGTCATTCCAAGGGCTTTCACCCGGTCCAGGATTTTCCCTTCAGAGCTGGCCGGGTCAACGACCAGGGCTTCTTTTTCCGACTCGCAGCCCACTATGTAGGCAAATACCCCCATGGGCCCGACCTTCATCTGTTCTACTTGAATCATTGCTGTTTCTCGCTTCTAAAGGGGTTTAGGTGAATTTCTTAAGTTCTTCCAGGAGCCTGGGAATCAGTTTTCGAACAACGCCTTCCTTCTCATAGGTGCTGACGGAGAAAAACGCTTTAGAGCTCGAAAAGCCCGGGTTCATCATGGGAATCTGCCCCTGGAGATTGGGAGCCAGGGTTTCAAATCGGATGATCATTTCCATCAGAGGGACGTCCTCTCCTGGATAATGCGTTAGCCAGCCCAGCCGTTTCATGCCTTCGTACCGGATACGGTCCAACAAAAAAAGATACTGATCGATCACCCGCATTTTGTTCTCGGGTGACAGTTCGTTAAATTCAAATCCTGATCCCAGGTGATGGAGGCCCATGATCAGATCATAGAGATAGAAGGTGCCTTTGTCCTTTCCCTGGGCCAGAAATGAAAGGGTTTCAAGGGAAATGTGGGTTAGGCAGGTTTCAGGGGAGAAGTCTTCTTTGAACTGGCTTTTCCAGTTCCGAAAGGCCTTTTTGGCCAATATCCGGGTTTTGCCCTTTTTCAGGCTGATCACCTGCGTCATGGTTTATCGGTCCTTAAAGCGGGGTTTTCGTTTTTCCATGAACGCCCGCCTTCCTTCCTGCAAATCCTCGCTCGCCAGAGACCGGGCAAACAGGCTTGCCAGTTCCGATTCTTCCGTTTTGCTCAAGGCGGGATTTTCGGCCAATTTGTAGAGCGCCTGTTTGGTTCCCCGTAGAGCCATGGGCGCATTTTCGGAAATCTCCCTTGCCATATCATGGGTAGCGGTTTTCAAGGCTTCAGGATCTACCAGATCGTTTAAAAGGCCCATGGACAGGCAGCTTCGGCTGTCGTACTTACAGCCGGTCAGAAACATTTCGAGGGACTTGGCAAGACCCAAGACCGTGAGGAACCGCCGAAAACCCGCGGGCGGGTAGACAATGCCCAGTTTTGCCGGGGGCATCCCCATGGTAATCCCATGGCAGCCGATCCGGATGTCGCAGGCCACGGCCAGTTCGCAGCCACCGCCGAAGGCGTGGCCATTTACCATGGCAATAACAGGATAGGGAAAGCTTCGAATGGCCTGAAGGGCTTTTTCCAGAGGGCTTATGTTGTGAAGGGGTGTTTCCGGATTGGGGTTTACGGGGATTGCTGATATGTCATATCCCGCTGAAAATGAAACATTTCCAGCGCCCCGGACGATAAGGACTCTTATCTCCGGATCAGAACACAATTCGGTCACCATCATTGCCATCTCTTGAAGAAGCGCGGACGTGAGAAAATTGTGCTTTTCGGGCCGGTTGATGGTCAAGGTGCAGATTTTCTCGCTGTTCCGGGTGAGGAACAGGGGTTTGTTTTCATGTTTCATGATGCGCCTTCGTCATTGGTCTGGTCCGCCGTTTTCATCAGTATCCAGCGGGATGCTCAATTCATAAATGCCGCTGTCCATGACAGCCTGAATCGGTGCATCTGAAGCGGACTCGAATACCTTGAGCATCCCTTTGTTGGTGGCCAGCACATCCGCTTTGAACCCACGGATACCGTTTTCCTTGGCAATTTTTCTAAGGGTTCGAAAGAGAAAAGAAGCGATCCCCTTCCCCTGGAAATCTTCATCCACCACAAAGGCCACATCCGCCACCGGTTTGTCGGGAAGGCGGACATACCGCGCTTCGGCAACGATACGTCCAGTGCCCGGTTCTCCCATGAGTCCCACGATGGACATGGTCTTGGTGTAGTCTATGGTGACATATTCCTGCATTTTGGCGTGCGGCATGGTCTTTATGGGGGAGAAATACCGATAATAGACCGATTTGTCGGAGAAGCGATAAAAAAGCCGCCGCATATCATCCACGTCCGATGGTTTAATGGCCCGAAACCGGACGGTGATATCCCCGGAAAAGACCTTTTCACAGGCAAGATCCGTGGGATAGAGGGCGCCGGACTCAGGCAGGTATAGCTGATCGGCGTACAGGATGTTTTTCTCTTTGGCGAGATGAATTAATTGCGCCCGATCATCGGGGTGGGCGATGTCAATGAGTGCCAGTGCCCTTTCGCGAATGGTTCGCCCGGTCATGGAAGCCACACCGTATTCAGTGACCACCAGATCCAGGGATTCCCGAATGGAAAACTGGTTGGGATAATTCTTAAGTGAAACCAGAATATTGGACTGCTTCTTTAAATTCCGACTGGGAAGGGCAATAATGGTGCGGCCTTTTTTTGAAAAGCGTGCGCCTTTGAAGAACTCCTGCGCTTCGCTGGGGCCGTCCCCCACGTTGCCTTTGCCGCTGTGCAGGGCCACGCCACCGCTTAGATCCACCTTGCGGACGGGCAGAACCACCACGGTGCGATCGTTGCGCCCGATCCGTTTTGGGTCGGCCACCACGTCGATGCTTTGAAATTCAATCAGGGGGTTTCGATGAAGCCAGTAAAGCAATTCCGGCGTTCCAATGGCATAAGATGTCAGCGATTTTCCCAGGAAATGCCCTTTTTTTCGATTGGAAACCGCGCCGCTTTTGACCAGGTCCATGACGGCGTCCGTAAAAGACGGGGAATGGATGCCTAAGTGCCGTTTGTTCTGCAAGTGACGGGCAAGGGCCTCAAACACGGGACCCGCTGAAAAAGCCAGGCAACTGCCGTCCTCGATCAGGGAGGCCACGTTGGCACCCAGCTTGTCAAATACCGGATCAAAGGGGGGGCGTTTAAAATAGATGGGATGCTCTTGGGATTCCACGAGAAAATCAAAATCATTGATGTGAACGAAAGTATCTCCCATGGTTCTGGGGGCATCATGGTTTATTTCGCCCACCACCAGGGACGCGTGTTCCATGGCGTGCCGGGCCACATCAATGGCCGGTCCGAGACTACAGAAACCGGACCGGTCCGGCGGCGTGATCTGGATGAATGCCACATCGATTCCGATAACACCGGATTGAATCAGGGCGGGAATTTCAGAAAGAATGGTCGGGACCATGTCAACACGTCCGGAATCGATTTCCTCACTGGCCACCCACCCGGCAAAAAAGGTTTTGAGCCTGAATTTATGATTCTGCGTTTTTGTGATTGAGATGGCGGGTCCGAAGCTCATGAGCTGAATGAATTCCAGGTCTCTTAAATTGCCGGCGTCTGAATCGAGCAGGCTTTTGACCAGGGTACAGGGTTCTGCTACCCCGGTTCCCAGAAAAATGCTCATTCCCGGTTTAATCTTGGAAAGGACTTTCCCGGGGACCACCAGTTTTTGTTTCCATCCCTTGGTTTCGTTGGGCGACATGGATGAGGTCTCTTTCTTTTAGCTTTGGAAAAAAATTACCGGGAATTGCCATCCGGCTTCAGCTGGGCCATGACCACCCGTTCACGGTGGCTGTAATCCTCTACCGTTGCCTCGTTTTGGTAAACCCCGGTCTCGGCCAGGGTTAAGAGTGCACTTTTCACTTGGTATGGGGACATCTCCAACAAAAGCCAGCCGCCGGGACGCAAAAATTGCGGCGCCCGGGAAATGATTCTCTTCAGGAAATTCATGCCGTCCTTTCCGCCGTCCAGGGCGATCTTCGGTTCATGAAGGGCAACCTCAGGGAAAAGCCCCTGGATTTCGTGGGTACATACATAGGGGGGATTGGACACAACCAGGTGGAACACCGGTTTTTCAGGCATTAAAGGTTCGAAAAGGTCTCCCCGAAGAAAGGTTATTTTGTCTAAAACATCATGATTCCGAGCGTTTTCACGGGCCACCCCCAAGGCCTCTCCACTGATGTCTGTTGCCGTCATAAGGGCTCCCTGAACCTCTTTTGCCATTGAGACGGAGATGACACCGGTCCCGGTTCCCAGATCCAGAACACGCAGAGGGGATTCGAGAAACGATCCTGCCAGCGTCAGGGCCTGATCCACAAGAATTTCCGTTTCAGGCCTGGGAATCAGAACATGGGGATTGACTCTGAAGGCAAGGGACCAGAATTCCTGGATGCCGGTAATGTACTGCAGAGGTTCGCGTTTCAGACGCCGCCTGATGAGACTGCGATAGCCTGAGACCTCTTTTTCGGTAAGCGGCTGATCAAAATTGATGTACAACGATATCCGTTTAACATGAAGCTGACAGGCCAGAAGTACTTCAGCGTTCAGCCGAGCATTTTCGATCCCTTTTTCCAGCAGATAATCGGTCGCCGTTTCAAGCAGTGTTTTGATGCACCATGCCTTGGGGGTCATGATTGAGTTTGCCGAGGGATCAATTGCCGCCGGAATTTTTGAGGGCTTCGGTCTGAAAATGGGTAATCAGCGGCTCAATGACGAGGTTCAGATTTCCTTGAAGGAAATCCTCAAGCTTGTAAAGTGTCAGACCGATGCGGTGGTCGGTGACCCGTCCCTGGGGAAAATTATAGGTTCTGATCCGCTCACTCCGGTCACCGGTGCCAACAAGGGTTTTACGTTCTTCGGAAATTCGTGAGTGCTGCTGGGCTGTCTCAAAATCCAGCATGCGCGATCTTAGAACTTTCATGGCTTTTGCCTTGTTTTTGTGCTGTGACTTTTCATCCTGGCACGTGACCACCAGACCGGAGGGGAGATGGGTAATCCGAACTGCTGAATCGGTTGTGTTCACATGCTGGCCCCCATGTCCCGAGGATCGGTATACATCAACTCGAAGGTCTTCGGGCCTGATTTCAACGTCCACCTCCTCTGCCTCGGGGAGTATCGCCACGGTGACTGCTGAGGTGTGGATCCGCCCCTGGGTCTCGGTTTCCGGTACGCGCTGAACCCGGTGAACCCCGCTTTCGTATTTCAGACGGCTGAACACCATGTGGCCTTCCACCAGCAAAATGACTTCTTTAAGCCCACCGATGCCGGTCATGTTCTGGGACAGAACCTCCGTCTTCCAACGTCTCAGTTCCGCATAGCGGCTGTACATCCTGAATAGATCCGCTGCAAAAAGAGCCGCCTCGTCCCCTCCGGTTCCAGCTCTGATTTCAAGCAGGGTGTTTTTTTCGTCGTTCGGATCCTTGGGAAGGAGCAGGAGTTTGAGCTGGTTTTCCGCCTCTGCCAAGTGTGAGCTCAGTACTTCCATCTCTTCCCTGGCAAGTTTCTTCATTTCAGGATCCGGGTCTTCCAAAAGGGATCGGCTTTCGGAAATCTCATCCTGAAGTGCCTGATGTTTATGTAGAACCGTGATGATCGGGGTGAGGACGCTGTGTTCCTTTGCATACCTCCGGTAACGCTTCTGGTCCTGGATGATCTCCGGTTGCCCCAGAAAGGTTTCCAGCTCATGGTATCGATCTTCAGTTTCCCTTATCTTTTCAAACATTGCCATGAGCCTGGTATCCCCACGTCGCTTTACACCCCACACTTAATCCTTATTGTACTTGGCGTATTTCTGTTTGAATCGTTCAATTCGACCGGCAGAGTCAACCAGTTTCTGTTTTCCGGTAAAAAACGGATGACATTGGGAGCATATTTCAATGTTGATATCTTCAACCGTGCTCCCGGTTTCAAATTCGCTGCCGCAGGCGCAGCGCACTGTCGTTTTATGATATTTCGGATGAATGCCGCTTTTCATTTTAGTCTCCTCAATTTGTTAATAATCCCATAACCGTGACCTACTGGCTCATGGAATCAAGAAAATGTTTATTATCCTTCGTTCCTTTAATTTTTTCAAGCAGGAATTCCATACTGTCCACAGGGGTCAAGGGCGCCAGCAGTTTTCGAAGGATCCATATGCGATTCAGATCGGCTTGTTCCAGCAGGAGTTCTTCTTTTCGGGTGCCGGAACGGTTAATGTCGATGGACGGGAACACACGTCGGTCGCTCAGTTTTCGATCCAGGTGGATTTCCATATTGCCGGTGCCCTTGAATTCCTCAAATATCACCTCATCCATTCGGCTTCCGGTGTCAATCAAAGCTGTGGCAATAATGGTCAGGCTGCCCCCCTCTTCTATGTTTCTGGCCGCGCCAAAAAACCTTTTGGGTTTGTGGAGGGCATTGGAGTCCAGGCCGCCTGACAAAATTTTGCCACTGGGCGGAACAACGGAGTTGTAAGCTCTTGCCAATCGGGTGATGCTGTCCAGCAAAATCAGCACATCCCGCTTATGTTCAACCAGTCTCTTTGCCTTTTCAATGACCATTTCAGCCACCTGTACGTGTCGTTGAGGGGGTTCGTCAAAGGTTGAACTGATCACCTCGGCTTCAACGGACCGGGCCATATCGGTCACTTCTTCAGGTCTTTCATCGATGAGCAACACGATTTTATGGATGGATCTATCATTGTTGGTGACACTGTTGGCGATATTCTGCAGCAACATGGTTTTTCCGGTTCGGGGTGGTGCTACAATCAGGCCTCGCTGACCTTTTCCAATGGGCGTCATGAGGTCCATGACCCGGGTGGAGTAATTTTTTGCCTCAACCTCCATCTTGATTCTTTCATCCGGGTAAAGGGGTGTTAAATTGTCGAACAGGATTTTCTCTCTGGCGATTTCCGGGTCTTCGTGGTTGACTTTTTCCACCTTTAAAAGAGCAAAATATCGTTCAGATTCCTTTGGCGGGCGGATCTGCCCTGATATGGTGTCCCCTTTTCTCAGGTTGAACCGGCGAATCTGGGAGGGCGAAATATAAATATCATCGGGTCCGGGGAGGTAATTGGCATCCGGGGCTCTCAAAAAACCAAATCCGTCCGGAAGGATCTCCAACACCCCTTCGCCGTATATGAGGCCGTTTCGCGCTGAATGGGCCTGGAGTAACGAGAAGGTGAGTTCCTGCTTGCGCATGCCGGATGCTCCCTCAATGTTAAACTCCTTTCCCATTTCAGTTAATTCGCTGATTTTCATTTTTTTTAATTCTACAAGATTCATGATTGATCTCCATTAGAAAGGTTTATGGTTACTTAGGTTCAGATAATTTCAGAATGGCTATAAATTTGAAGAAAATAGAAAGGAATGTCCCCTTTTTTCTCTGATGTCACCATTTGGATAAGTTTGTGTGGTTCGGTTTCCACCCGTACAATCCGGCCAACATGGCGGATAAGTTGCAAAAACAACTGCCAAAATTATGGCGCGACAACTTCCCTGCGCCGCAACACGAACCTTAAGTACCCTGTTATGTGAGTTATAGAAGGCTTCTCAGCAGAATTGTAATGGAATTCACTCGAACGACCTGTACCGAATCTCCCAAAGAAAGGAATTCATTTATGTGTAGGCCTATAGCGCTTTTTTCATGTTATGTCAAGTATTTGTTTGTAAGGGGTTAATATTAATATCCAGGGTCGCGAGAACCTGCTGCATATCTTCGGGAAAAGGCGATTCGAATTCCATGTAGGTCTTTTCCTGCGGGTGAACAAAACCGATACGCGCAGCGTGAAGCATTTGCCGTTTCACGGTTGCTACCAGCCTGGGGTTTTGTTTTAGAAAACGTCTCTTCAAGGCATCGGGCCCATGACCGTAAACCGTATCCCCCACCAGGGGATGTCCCAGATGAGAGAAATGAACGCGAATCTGGTGCGTTCTACCGGTCTTGATGGTAATGGACAAAAGGGAAAACCCTTCTTTACAGTCAGCAATTTTTTCCCACAGGGTCAGGGCGTTTCGACCGCCGCCCGTGGTGACCGCCATCTCTTTTCGCCGGACGGGATGCCGAAAAATGGGCAGGTCAATCCGGCCGCTTTCATGGGAAGGGATGCCGTGGATCAGGGCAATATATTTTTTCTTGATGGTCCCATTTTTGAACTGACGCGAAAGAGCCTGATGGGCCATATCGTTTTTTGCCACGAGCATGACGCCGGAGGTATCTTTGTCGAGCCGGTGAACGATGCCAGGCCTGAGAATACCGCCAATGCCTGAAAGGTCTCTGCAATGGTTTAAAAGGCCGTGAACCAGGGTCCCGGATGAATGTCCTGGCCCTGGATGGACGACAATTCCGGGTGGTTTGTAGAGGACAATGATCCAGGGATCCTCAAAAATAATGGAAAAAGGGACTTTTTCGGGAACAAGTTTCAGGGGCGATGGCTCGGGAACCATGAGGCAAACCTGATCCCCTGTTTTCAGTTGATGGCTCGGTTTTGTGGGATCACCATTGACCTGAACCGAGCCTTTTCGAATCAAATCCTGTATCCTCGACCGGGACAAAATTGAATGGCTACGGGAAAGAAAAAGGTCGAGTCGGATACCCTGAGCATCGTCAGGAATCGTATGGTAAAAAACGCTGTCACGGGTACTGTTGTTCACGGTCAAACCGATGCGAATAATAGGAGAAAAATGGCGGAAAAAAGGATAATTCAGGTTTGATCAGCGTCTATTCGATGGTGTCAGGAAAAATGCGGTCCAAATCGCTTTCCACTTGCGTTTCGGTGATCTCTTTTGCAAGGGAAATTTCTTTAACCAGCAGCGTTCGGGCCGTGTCGAGCATTTTCCGCTCGCCGAAAGAGAGTTCCTTGTCGTATCTTAGAATCAACAAATCACGATAGACTTCGGCCACTTCAAAAACCGACCCCGTCTTAATTTTTTCCATATAGTCCCGGTAGCGGCGATTCCAGGTCTGGCTGTCGAGTATGACGTCTCTCTTTTTGAGGATGGAAAATAGTTTGGGAAGTTCCGTTTTGGCAATAATATCCCTCAGCCCCACATGATCCACATTGGTGGTGGGAATCATGATAATCATATTGTTGTCGAGTATGCGCATGACATAGAAATCCTGCTTGCATCCTGAGATTTCCTGGGATTCTATTTTCTCAATGACGCCCACGCCATGGGCGGGGTAAACGGCCAAATCACCAACCTGGAACATCTAAATCTCCGTTTTCAAAGGTCTCGGTTGCAAAAAATCAGGGACAGTCCCTGTACATGCTAAACCCATTGCCGCAACCGCTCGGTAAGAAATAACACGCTTCAGACCGAGGGGTTGTGGCCAATGGGGTTGTCTACGGGTTAATGGTTTCGTTTTTCTTAACCGAAGATCAAAGAAGCCGCCGGAAGGGTGGGTGCAATCACCAATGACACCACCGACATCAATTTGATCAGGATATTCATGGCCGGTCCGGAGGTATCCTTAAATGGATCGCCTACGGTATCGCCGACCACGGCGGCTTTATGGTTATCGGAACCTTTTCCGCCAAAGTGACCTTCTTCAATGTACTTTTTGGCGTTATCCCAGGCACCGCCGCCGTTGGACATAAAGAGCGCAAAAAAGGCACCCATGACGGTTGCGCCGATGAGCACACCGGCCAAAGTTTCCTTACCCAGGAGAAAGCCCACCAGAACAGGCGTCAACACGGCGATGAGGCCGGGTTTAACCATTTCTTTGAGAGCAGAATTGGTGGCAATGGACACGCAGGTGGAGGAGTCTCCCGTGACGCCTTCTTTTCCTTCCAGGAGCCCCGGAATTTCCCTGAACTGACGACGGATTTCCTCTACAATGGAATAAGCCGCTTTGCCCACGGAGGTCATGGTGAGGGCCGCGCAGGTCATGGGGACCATGCCGCCGATAAACAGGCCGATGATGACCTTTGGATTATCCAGGAGCACATCCCCCAGATTGGCGGCCTGTGAATAGGCCACAAACAGGGCCAGGGCGGTGAGGGCCGCGGAACCGATGGCAAATCCCTTTCCGATGGCGGCGGTGGTGTTACCCAAGGCATCCAGACCGTCCGTAATCTTTCGGGTTTCGGGTCCCAAACCAGCCATTTCCGAGATACCGCCCGCATTGTCCACAATGGGTCCGTAAGCATCCACGGTCATGGTGGCGCCGACGGTGGCGAGCATGCCCACAGCCGAAAGGCCGATGCCGTAAATGCCGCAGGATTCATAGCCCACGTATGTGGCGACGCAGATACCCATAATGGGGAGCCAGGTGGACTGCATGCCCACTGCCAGGCCGGCAATAATGACCGTGGCTGAACCGGTTTCGGACTGTGCGGCAATCCGTTTGACCGGGGGACCGGAGGTGTAGTATTCCGCCATAAGGCCGATGGCGATGCCGCAGAGCAGACCTGAGAAAATGGCCCAGAAAGCGCCGAAGGGCATGCCTAAGGATTTGGTGATAATGATGGTGAAAACGACGAATATAATGGCGGCCACAAAGGTGGTGTACCGTAGTGCGCCTGCCGGTTCGCCTTTCTGAAAGATTTTGATGGAGAATACGCCGAAAAATGAGGCGATCAATCCGGCCGTGACGATCAGGATCGGCATGGCCATGTATTTCAGTTTAATGGCGGTTTCATCCAACCCCTGAAGGATCGGGAATTCTTTCAGGAATTCCGGGGTAATGGCCATGGTGGCACCGATGGCGACGGTGGCGATGACGGATCCCACGAAGGATTCAAAAATATCCGCGCCCATTCCGGCGATATCACCTACGTTGTCACCCACGTTGTCGGCGATGACGCCCGGATTCCTGGGATCATCTTCGGGGATGCCCGCTTCCACTTTACCCACCAGATCGGCGCCCACATCCGCCGCCTTGGTGTACACGCCGCCGCCCACGCGGGCGAAAAGCGCGATGGAGCTGGCGCCCATGGCAAAACCGTTGATATATTCGGCGGTAGCAGGATCTCCACCATAAACCCAAAACCAGATGCCCAACCCCAAAAGTCCCAGGCCGGCCACGGCAAGACCCATGACGGAACCTGAAAAAAAGGAAACATTCAGGGCTTCGGGTTGTCCATGTTTATTGGCGGCTTCCGCTGTTCGCGAGTTTCCCCGGGTGGCGGCCGTCATGCCCGAAAACCCGGCCGCCATGGAGCACAAGGCGCCAGTAATGAAACATATGGCGGTTTTCCAGGCGATGCCCCAACCCAGAAGAATAAAGACGATACCGATAAAAACGATTAAGACGGTATATTCCCTCTTTAAAAATGTCATGGCGCCGGTATGGATTTGATCTTCCAAATCTGCCATGAGGGGATTGCCGTTCGGCTGTTTTTTGACATAGTTATAAATCAGCCAGGCAATAATCAAACTCAGAATCCCTACAAAGGGAGCTAATGTTGTCAATCCCTGCATCACTTCTTCCTCCTTAAATTGTTAATCTCCGGCAATTGATATGGTTCATTGCCGCTTGGACCCCTTCCAAAACAAACAGTTCGGATGCTTTCATGGCCATCCGAATCACTTTTTCCGCGAGCTTTTTTTCGTCATCATAAAAACAACTCAAGACATAGTCCGCCACAGCCTCCCCATGGCGCGGTCTGCCGATGCCGATCTTGACCCGCGAAAACTCTGAACTTCCCAAAAGGTGAATGATGGATGAAACACCTTTATGGCCGCCCGCACCGCCACTTCTGACAACCTTGATTTTCCCAAGCGGCAGGTCCAGATCGTCGTGCATAACCAGCAGCCTGTCAACTTCCAGGTTGTAATGGTGGATACAGTCCCCGACTGATTCTCCGCTTTTGTTCATGAAAGTCAGGGGGCAAAGAAGAACGATTTTGTTGCCCCGATAATCAACCAGGGCGTGCTTTGAGCGAAAATGAAGGCTCCCGAGGGTTACCCCAAGTGAATTTCCCCACTGCTCAACAGCTTCCAGACCTATGTTATGCCTGGTGTGTTCATACTGTGGCCCGGGATTCCCAAGGCCCGCAATCAGATACAAATTTCCCTTTTAAGGTTCACCCCCTTTCACTTATTCTTTAGATTCTTCGGCGGCTTCCTTGTCGGAACCGTCCGTTTCTTCTGTTGCTTCTCCTTCTTCACCTTCAAGTTCTTCTAGCTCTACCTCTTCCTCTTCCTCCTCAATGGCGCCCTTGACGTTGACGACCACCACGGTCAGGTGTCCCTCTTCCTCGGTCCGAATGCCCTCAGGAAGTGCGATATCACTGATGCGCAGCTTATCGCCAATATCCAGATCAGCGATATCCAATTCCAGGGATTCAATGAGCTTGTTCGGAAAACAAGAGATGACGAGCTCCCGTCTGATCTGCTGCATGACACCGCCCCCTTCGGTGACCCCTATGGGAATGTTTTTAAGCAGAATGGGGATGGGCAGCGTCAGCTCCCGATCATCGGAAATTTCGTAAAAGTCGGCATGTATGAAGCCGCTTATGATGGGATCGACCACCAGTTCTTTCACCATGACCTTCTTGGTCATCTCGCCCTGGTCGGTTTCGATGTTGAGGTCCAGGATGGAATTTTCACCTTTACCGGCTTTTTTAAGCTGTAAGAGATGGGCATCTTCAATGGTCAGCATAACGGAATCGGTGCCCGGGCCGTAAAAAATGGCGGGAACCTGTTTGTTCTGCCTCAATCTTCTGGCTGCACCTTTTCCTGTTTCGGTCCTGATGCGGGCAGAAAGCGCTAGTTCATTCATTAGGGTCTTAATTACCTCCGGCATTAATAAAATTTTTCACAAAGTACAGCGGCCTAAAATTTCAGGCATGTTTTAGCAATGGTTACACGAACAGCGTGCTAACCGAGTTGGAATCATGGACTCTTTTGATGGTTTCTCCCAGAATCTCAGCGATGGAAAGATCAACAATCTTTGAACATGTAGCCCCAGTTTCGCTCAGCGGGATGGTATTGGTGATCACCAGGCGGTCAATGGGAGAGTCAACGATTCTTTCAATGGCGGGTCCCGACAGGACCGGATGCGTACAGCAAGCGTGAATCGCGACGGCGCCTCTTTCTTTGAGTGCCAGAGCCGCCTGGGTCAGGGTTCCCGCAGTGTCAACCATATCGTCCAGAATGATGGCCGTTTTGCCGCTCACTTCGCCGATGATGTTCATGGCTTCTGCAACGTTCGGCGAGACCCGCCGCTTGTCGATGATGGCCAGTGATGCGGAAAGCCGTTTGGCAAAAGCCCGGGCCCGTTCAACACCCCCCGCATCGGGGGAGACGATCACCAGGTCCCCTTGTGTGTTGTTCTGGATGTATTTCAGCAAGATGGGTGCCGCAAAGATATTGTCCACGGGAATATTGAAATACCCTTGGATCTGTCCCGCGTGGAGATCCATGGACACCACCCGTTGGGCCCCAGCTGTGGCGATGAGATCCGCGACCAGTTTGGCGGTGATGGGCACCCGGGGTTTTACCTTGCGGTCCTGCCGACCGTAGCCGTAATAGGGAATCACAGCGGTGATCCGTTCTGCGGAGGCGCGCTTCATGGCATCCATGATGATGAGAAGCTGCATCAGGTTGTCATTTACCGGGGTAGACGTGGATTGAATGACAAAAACATCGCGCCCTCTGATATTTTCACCCAGTTCAACCCGGGTTTCACCGTCGCTGAATGTCTTGGCAAGGATTTTCCCGGGGTCAACGCCGAGATATTGACAGACCTCAAGCGTCAATGCGGGATTGGCTGTTCCGCCGAATAGTTTTATATCATGGTCCAACGCTGGATCCTCACGGGTTGCAATGAACGATCAGATTCTCTATCAATGGCTGGGGCGGGAGGATTCGAACCTCCGAGTGCGGGCACCAAAAACCCGTGTCTTACCACTTGACGACGCCCCATGAGTTAATCCCTTCCACCACAAAAACCTGGGCCGAAGCTGTGGTATCGAGAACCGATTTTGCACGTATAGCCCCCGCTTTGGAATCAAAAATACCGAAAACGCTGGGGCCGCTCCCTGACATCAAAGCGCCGATGGCCCCAACATCCATCAGGGATTGCTTTATCTCCCCGACAATCGGAAACCTGGAAGCAGTTACCCGCTCCAGATCATTTTCCAAAAGACGACAGGCTTCCACCGGCATTTTTTCTAAATTTCTAATGATAACGTGATATTCGTCATTTGTCAACTCTAATTCCCGTTCGTCTATTTCCCCGGACCGAAAAGACGGTTGGTCCAGAGCCTTGTAGACCATCGCTGTCGAAATGGAAATGTCCGGCATAACAATCACATAGCAAAGTGGCGGCCATTTACGGATGGGTTCGAGCTTTTCGCCGATGCCCCGGGCGATGCAGGGGCTCCGCTTGAGGAAAAAGGGCACGTCAGCCCCCAGCTTAAGGGCTAATTCCGCCAAACGTTTTGGCGAGAGTGGCTGAGACGCGCAGAGGGTTTCGTTCAGGGCCATGAGAATAGCAGCGGCATCGCTGCTGCCGCCGCCGAGACCGGCGGCCACGGGGATCCTCTTGGTGAGACTTATGGAAAGCCCTTTCCCCCAGCCGATTTCGGAAAAAAAGGACTCCGCCGCGCGGCAGACCAGGTTATCGGCGTTTTCAGGGGCGGAAAAACCCTGGCAGGTGATGTCGATTCGGGGTTCTTCAATGAATTTCAGCTGGAGGTGGTCAAAGAGGCCCACAGGTACCATGATGGAGACCAGTTCGTGGTAGCCGTCAGGCCGACGTCCCGTGATTTTCAGCCGAATGTTTAATTTGGCGGGGGCCAGGGCGCTGAAGGGTTGATCAGAAGTGACGGTTGACATGATATTTTCGCCGGAGCGGAGGGTTTTCAAGGCGTTTCTTTCACATATCGGAGGCGAAGGTCCGCCAGGATATTTTCAATGAATTTTTCCTCATCACCGGTCAGGTTCCCTGCTGTTTTTTCCTTCAGCATGGCAATGGTGTCAATGGCATGTTTGGCCAGTGGGATATCTTTCTTCTTTTCGTTGGTCTGGGGATCGGGCAATTCACCCAGATGGAACAAGGCGGTTGAGCTGAGGCTGAAAATGAACGACAGGAAGCTTACTTCAGGCAAGGGCATCCGGGAGGCATCCGGTGAGGGCTCCTCCTTAGGCCTTTTATTTTCTGTTTTCCCGGTGGTGTCACCGGTTTTCGGTTCTCTCGTTTCATCCCCGTTTTTATTCCCGTTTTTATTTGGGGCGCGTTTATCTTTGATGACGAACCCCTTTTCGTTTTCTTCCGACATATGTCAACCCTCCCCTCACAGGTTAATCCTGCGTACTGAAATAATGTGTTCCAAATTCCTGATTTTCGAAATAATATCGTCGCCAATCATCTCACTGATGGAAAGGAAAATGACATTTTCCTTATGTTCTCTTTCTTCACCCACCTGCATCCGGTTGATGTTGATGCCCCCTTGCCCCAGGGTGGAGGCGATGGCACCGATCACCCCCGGAACGTTCTCGTTATGGATCAATAGATTGTGTCCTTCGGGTATGGCCTCCAGGTAAAAATTATTGATCCGGAGAATTCGAGGCAGTTTTTTTCCGAAGATGGTGCCGGAGACAATATGCTCATCCTCCAATGTCTTGACGGTGAGTTTTGCAAGACTTGAAAAACCTTCGCTTGTGCTGGTCCTGGACTCCACGACCTTGATGCCCCTGTCGGCAGCAATATGGGCCGCGTTTACAAAATTGACGTCGTGTTTGAGGATAGGGGTGAGCAGCCCTTTGAGCATGGCGGTGGTCAGCGGCTTCACATCATATTGGGTGATGACGCCGGAATAATCGATTCTCACCTCCACCAGGGCGCTGTCGGACAACTGGGCCTGCAGGGAACCCATCCGTTCCAGCAAAATCGCGTAGGGCCTGAGAACGGTCATCAGTTCAGTGCTGATGCTGGGGACATTGACCGCGTTCTTGACGGACCCATGGAGCAGGTAGGCGATGATCTGCTCGGCAATTTCTTTTGCCACATTGTCCTGGGCTTCCCGAGTGGACGCGCCCAGGTGGGGGGTGCAAATGAAGTTGTCCAGATTCATGAGCCTGTTTCCCTCGGGTGGTTCAGTGGTGAAGACATCAAAGGCGGCACCGGCGAGACGTCCGGATTCCAGTGCTTCACAGACGGCCTCCTCGTTTACGATGCCCCCGCGGGCGCAATTGAGCAAAATGGCGTCTTTTTTCATTTTGGCAAGGGCATCGCGGTTGATCATGTCGGTGGTTTCTTCGGTTTTGGGTGTGTGGATGGTGACATAATCCGCCCGGGCAAGGAGTTCATCCAGGGATACCGGTTCCAGATCAAGCTTTTCAACGGTTTCCGGCTTGAGATAGGGATCGAAAACGATCACTTTCATTTTCATGCCCCGTGCCCGATCGGCCACAATGCGACCGATGTGGCCTGCGCCGATGAGCCCCAGGGTTTTGTTGAAGAGCTCGCGGCCCTTGAAGGCCTTCTTTTCCCACTTGCCCGATTTAAGGGACGTTGTTGCCTGGGGGATACTGCGTGAAATGGCCATCATCATGGCCATGGTGTGTTCCGCTGTGGTGATGGTGTTTCCCTCGGGGGTATTCATGACAATGATGCCGCGGCGGCTGGCTTCTGTAATATCCACATTATCAAGGCCGATACCGGCCCTGCCGATGACCCTGAGTTTGCGGGCCGATGCCAGGATGTCCCCTGTGACACGGGTGGCACTGCGGATGACAAGACCCTCGTAGTTGTGAATGATATCCTTGAGCTCCCGGGGGCTGATTTCGGTCCGCACATCCACCTCGATATCGGGGGTTTCCTGAAAAAGTTGAATGCCCACTTGTGAAAGAGGATCGCTTACCAGAACTTTCATGGGTTTTCTCCTGAATGCTTTTCGCAAGTTCCCTGCAGCGGGAGATTTATGAGGCCGTGAAAATACCCTCATGAGAATCAATTATTCTTGTCTTTAGAAATAGTGTTTATTATACTATCATCAACAGCCTGCGGTCTGTCAAGAGGGATGGTGGGCGAAAGTGACGAAGATTTTTTCTGTCTTTGGACGGGATGGAACCGGGTCATACGCTCCCTAATGGCGGCGAGGGAAAAGAGTGTGAAAAATTATCCCTCCAGAATGCTTGAAAAATGCTTGACATTTTCTTCATAACTTGCTAATTCACTGTGACAAAGGATCAGCATGGATACATATAATTGAAAGCGGCTGTTCTGCGGCCATATTTTTTTAAAGAAAGGGGGGGATATTTAAAACGATTTTCCAGGTTTCATTGTTTTTTTTAAAGTCTAACCCGAAACAAATCTTTTTTTAGGAGGAGAGAGTAATGAAGAAGCTATTTATTATTGGGATTGCGGCGCTGTTGCTGGTTGCCTTTAGTGTACCGGCCATGGCCAAAGTGAAGATCGGTGGTATCATCTTTACGGATTTCTATTATCTGGATCGTGACAGTGACAACGCCGTTCTGGCCACCGGATTTAATGATCCTTACCAGGTGACCACCATTCAGGTGCCGAACATTACCCGTCTTTACGGTCGATGGACCAACGAAGACAACGTGGGCATGTTCATCGAGTTGGGTGTCGGTCAGAACAGTGGTGCAGTAGACGCCAACACCTCGAACGGCGTTTCACTGCGGCACGCTTACGGCTGGTGGGACGTTACCCCCAATTTCCAGATCCTGGCCGGTAAGAGCACAACCCCCTTTTCACCCCTGAATCCTTCCCAGCTGCTGGGTACCCGATCCGGTTCATTGAACATCATCGGCGTGGGTTACGGTAACTTCTACAGTGGCCGTTTCGCCCAGGTGAGGGGTACCTTCAAATTTGGGAAATGGGGCCGTGTTGCCTTGGCCCTGGTGGATCCCAATGGAACCCAGCGTTACCATGCTACCTACAACAACTATTTCCCCTATGACAATTGGGGCGTTCCGTACCAGACCAACACCAAGATTCCCCGGTTTGACCTTGCGGTGCCGCTCTATTTTGGACCCGTCAGCATTTACCCCGGGTTCCTGTATCAGTACAGGAGCGTGGACACCAACCAGAGCAATTACGACAATTCCATCAGCACCTACATCGGTTCTCTCGGCGTGAAAGCCGGTTTTGGCGGTTTCTCCATTTCGGCTGAAGGTAACTACGGCTCGAATATGGCCAACACCCGTGGTCTGATCGGTACCTCTGGACCGTCCTACCTGGCTTCCGCTCAGTTGAATCCGGATTCCGGTAAAATTAACAACGCTACCACCTATGCCTACTGGATTGACCTCTCCTATAAGATCGGTCCGGTGACACCCCATGTGATGTTCGGCCAGGAAAAGAGCTCCAACGACGTGTATGTTGGTACGGTGGGATCAGGTGCCCAGGTCGCCGCGGATTCCAGATCTTCAATGTGGGGCTTCAGTATCCCCATCGATCTGGCAAAGGGCTTCAGGATCAGACCGGAACTCATGTGGTATGATGATGGCGAACTCCAGATTCAGGGAAATGATGAAGTGAAATTGGGAAAATATGCCATCTACGGTGTGCAGTTCCAGATCACCTTCTAAACCGGCATCACTTTTTTTGCCCTCGGTTCACCCGGGAGCATAAGTGCCTATTCTGACCCCCTTCCCCCTTGTTCATGGGGGAAGGGGGTTTTTCGTGGAGGCGATGAAAATGAAAAAGTTTTTTCTCTCGGGGGTGCTGGCGGTGCTTTTGCTGGGCCTCGTTCCATTCGTTTCGGCCAAGGTGAAGATCGGAGGGATTGTTTTTACGGATTTTTATTACCTGGATCGAAACGGGGCCAATGCGGAATTCAGCGGAGTGGGAGATGGCCCCTATACGGTCACCACCATACAGGTCCCCGACATCACACGTCTCTATGCCACCTGGACCAATGAAGACAACGTGGGCATGTATATTGAACTGGGTATTGGCCAGGAAGACGGGGAAATCGACCAGAACCAGAGCAATGGCGTTAATTTGCGGCATGCCTATGGTTGGTGGCAGGTTACCCCCGGATTTCAACTGATGGCCGGCAAGAGTACCACCCCCTTTTCGCCGCTGAACCCTTCCCAGTTGCTGGGAACCCGATCCGGAAGCCTCAATATTGTTGGAGTGGGGTACGGGAATTTTTATTCCGGCCGGTTTGCGCAGATCAGGGGAACCTACCAATTCTGCAAGAACGCCAGGGTGGCCCTGGCTCTGGTGGATCCCAATGGAAGTGCCCGATATATCGGGACGAACGGTCCCTGGAGCGACTTTGGTATCGCCACACAGAATAATACCAAAATCCCCAGAATTGACATTTCCCTGCCGGTTTTTTTTGGCCCGGTCTCTCTTTACCCCAGCTTTATGTATCAGCACCGGACCGTTGATGCAAACGGCGCTCCAGGCGGATCGGTGGATAACGATTTGAACAGCTACATCGGTTCTTTGGGGTTCAAGTTCGGTATGGGGCCGCTGATGCTCAGCGGGGAAGGCAACTGGGGCAAAAACTGGGGAAACACCCGCGGTCTCATCGGCAACAGCGTGCCGGCCATTATCTCAAGCGCCATGCTCGATCCCTTCAACAACCGGATTGACGATGCTGACACCTACAGTTACTGGTTTGATCTTTCCTATGGGTTCGGCGCCATCACGCCCCACGTGATTTTTGGCGAAATGTCCACCAGCAACAAAATCTTAGGCTTTGATCTGGATGCAAAGAGCCGTATGTGGGGCTTCAGTGTCCCCATCGATCTGTCCAAAGGATTCAGGATTCGCCCCGAAGTCATGTGGTACGACGATGGTGAGCTCAAGGTCCAAAATGTGGGTGACCTGGATATGGGAAAATACGCCATCTACGGGGTTCAGTTCCAAGTCACTTTTTGAGACCTTTGCAAAACGCCCCCTTTTGCCCAATATCGGCGTCAGGCTCAAATTTCAATCCTCGAAATATTCAGTATATTCCTGTGGTTGAAATTATCACCTTTCTTGATCTTGGACAAAATTGAACATTTTTCAAAGGTCTCCTTAATTAAAAGAGGCTATTCCAGATCATACACCACCAGGCGGCTTTTGGGGAAGCCGATGAAGTAACTTTCGCTGGTCACATTGGCCACCACCAGCTCGTTCAGGCCATCGTTATCCACATCGGCTATCTGGTAACCCACCACCGTTCCCGAAAGCTTCTGGGATGTCCACTGGGAATCCAGGCCGGCTTCATCCCACCCCATGAAGTGAACCCGCCCGCTTCCAAACCAGCGGAAATCCGTAAATATTCTGGCGGTTTTGGAATTGTTTTTGCAGATAACCACTTCATTTTTTCCGTCCTTGTTCACATCGTAGGTGAGGATAGGGGAGGCAATAAAAACCCTTGTGTCCGTTTGGGCCTCATCGTTTGCACTGGAGTATGGATCATTCCATGGCATGTAGCAGAGGCTTCCGCCAAAAAAGTCGTCGCTTTTCCACAACCGTTCACCGGATGGGTTATATACCTGCAGATGTTCCCAGGGACCCAGGAGAACGGTGAAAATAGAGCCATTGCCGGAAAGGTCTGTCTGAACGAAATTGAACACGTTGTTGAACCGGGGAAGGTTTAGCGCTCCCGCTGAGACAAAGTTTGCCCCCTCCCGTTTCAGGAGGTGTACCCTGCCGATAAAATTCCCTTCGGCGTTTCGTCTTTGCCCCAGGACAACCTTCCCTTTCCCCGGCAGATCCACCACCCGAATCAACCAGGTCTGGCCCCGGATAATTTCCTTGAATTGGGCGCCGTCCCATTCAAGGACAAAGGAACCGGCGTTGGTAGCGGTGAGATTGCAGACGTAGATTTCGGCTTTTCCGTTCCCATCGAGATCGGCTACATTTACATAAATGAAATTTGGGGACCAGCTTCCCTCGATGGTTTTGAAAAGATACGGGCCTTTTTTCTGCCATTTGTACACAAAAACATTCGTTTTATCGATCATGGCCATTTCAGTTTTTCCATCCCCGTCCAGATCTCCTACGTCCAGGCCCCTGATTTCAAGCTTATAGCGCTTGACGAATGAGGGTTTCTTGTGGGACCCCTCTGCGTCTTTGCCCAGATTGATAAGTGCGCCTTCATCACGGTCCTGGTCTGCAAATTCTCCGGGCCTGTGTTCCTGGTAAGGGATGTCTTTTCCCATGATCTTGGCGTTGATGTTTTCCGCAAACTGGTTGACCGTGGGAATGACCCCATCCATCCCCTTTGACTGGTCGTAGGCGGTGATGAGGATTTCCGATTTTTTTACATCCAGGATTTTGGCATCCAGGCTGACGCTTTCCCCAAATACGGTGAGGCTGCCGAATATCACAAAATCCGCCCCAAGCGCCTTGCCGATGGTAAGTGCTTTCGCTTCGTTGGTGGGTCCCGGAACGGCGGAAAATTCCTTTTTGACCTTACCCTTTTCAATGATTTCCAGTTTGTCTTTCCAGGCGAGCCTGGAACTCAGCATGTCCATGATCCCTTCCCGGAGAAAATTGAGGTCCCGGTCGGAATTCATGGTGAAGGGTAGGATGGCCAGTTTTTGGGGGGGGTCCTCGGAAAAAGAG